>DASZIT010000051.1:0-47550 GCA_035948855.1 Acidimicrobiales bacterium
CGTGGACCAGGCTTGGTTTCTGGCCTCGGTGTCAGTGTTTCCGGCCATCCTGATCGCCATCCCCTTCGGCTTGGTGGTCGTGCTCGAAGTCGGAGGCCTGGCCGGTCAGATCGGCGCCTCGTCCTTCGTGGGGGCCGTCGATGCCATCGGCACCGTTCGGGAGGCCTCACCCCTGGTGACTGCCTTGCTGTTGGCCGGGGCCGGCGGCTCGGCGATCTGTTCTGAGCTGGGGGCGCGCACCATCCGGGACGAGATCGCCGCCATGGAGGTGATGGGCATCGATCCTCTGGAGCGCCTTGTCGCCCCCCGGGTACTGGCCACGGTGATTGTCGCCGTCCTCCTCAACTTCATCGTCGCCTTCTCGGCCATCTTCAGCGGGTACCTGGCCGACATCACCGTGCTCCATGGCTCGGCGGGGGGGTTTCTCAATTCGTTCAGCTCGTTTGCCCAACCGGCGGACATGATCGAGTCGACGCTGAAGGCGGCGATCTTCGGTCTCATCGCCGCGGTGGTGGCTTCGTACAAGGGGTTGACCGCCAAACGAGGACCGGCCGGCGTCGGCGAAGCCGTCACCCTGTCGGTCGTCATCACCGGCATTGCCCTGTTCTTCGCCGACATCGTGCTCACCGAGGTGTTCCTGGTGCTAGTTCCGCCGAGGATCCCGTGAAAGCCTCCACCGAGCTGGCGCCGCCGTCCTCCCGGCTCAACCCGGAGTCCGTCAGGCCGTATGCCGCGCTCCTGTTGCCCGGACGGGTGGTGGCCAGATTGGCCTGGTTCGGGAAGTTGGCGACGTTCGGCATCAAGACGTTTCTCAATATCCCGTTCGTGTTGGCCCGCCACCGCAATGAGGTCTACCGGTTACTGGCCGACGTGACCTTCGGCGGCGGATTGCTGGCCGTGGCGGCCAGCACCGTGTTGGTGGTCTTCGTCATCGCCGCCTTCGTGGGCATCACCATCGGTCTCGAGGGTTACCAAGGACTGCAGATCATCGGGTTGGCTCCGTTGGCCGGCTACCTGTCGTCCTATGCCAACACCCGCGAGATCGCACCGCTCATCACCGCCTTCGGGCTGGCCGCCCAAATGGGCTGCAAGTTCACCACCCAAATCGGGGCGATGCGCATCAGCGAGGAGATCGACGCCCTCGAGGTGATCGGCGTCCGGAGCCTGCCCTATCTGGTGACCTCCCGGCTGGTCGCAGCCCTGGTGGTGGTGACTCCGCTCTACCTGATCGCGCTCTCGGGGGCCTACCTGGCCACCCAGGTAACGGTCATTTTGGTGGCGCATCAGGGCGGCGGGACCTACCAGCACTACTTCCACGCCTTCTTGACGGCCAAGGACGTCCTTCTCTCGATGGCCAAGGTCTGGGTCTTCGTCGTGGTCGTCACGATCATCCATTGCTTCTACGGCTACAACGCCGCCGGGGGCCCCGAGGGCGTTGGGCGGGCGGCCGGCCGGGCCATCCGGTCGAGCATCGTGGTCATCGCCATCGCCGACATGCTGATGACGCTGCTGTTTTGGGGCACCTCCAGCGGGATCCGGTTCTCCGGATGACGGCGTCCTGGCGGTCGACGACCCGAGCGGCTGATCGAGGGAATTTCCGGTTCGCAGTGGTCGGCATCGTGCTCATCGTGACGATCGTGGCCGCGATCGCCCTGGTCCTGGTTGCCTTTACCGGTCACTTCTCCTCCTATGACGTGGTCTATGCCGACGTCCCCGCCTCGGGGACCGGGATCGATTCGGGATCGACGGTCATCTTCCGTGACATCACTGTCGGGACGGTGGCGAATGTCGGTCACCTGCTTCCCAATGGAATTCTCCACGCCGAGCTCCACATCGACCCCAAGTACCTGTCAGCCATCCCCGCTGACGTCAAGGCGGATGTGGAGATTGCCACCATCTTCGGCACCGAGGGCATCAATCTGGTCCCACCCGACCATCCGGTCCCGGGCCATCTCGCCCTCGGCCAGACCATTCCGACCACGTCCCAGTCCCTGACCACCACCCTCCAGGGTGACGCCACCGGTCTGGACAACATCCTCAACGCCCTGCACCCCGCGGCCGTCGATCAAACGCTCACCGCCATCGCCACCGCACTGGCCGGACGGGGACAGGCGATTGGAACCACCATCGACAGTGTCGCGTCCTACCTGTCGGAGATGCTCCCGCAGCTGCCGGTCCTCGACCGCGACATCCAGCTAGGCGGTCAGGTGGCCAACGAGCTGAGCCAGGCCGCCCCCGGGATCATCTCAGCATTGAGCAACGCCTCGGTCACCGCCGGGACCATCACCGGCGATGCGTCCCAGTTGCACAACGCGCTCGCCGGCGGCACACCGTTGGCCAACGAGCTGAGCTCGTTGCTGGCCGGCATCGCGTCACCGTTCGAGGATCTGGTCAACAATTCGGCACCGTTGCTCGGTGACGTGGCTTCTAATCCCGACTTCGTCGCCCAAACCCTCCACGGCTTGGACTCCTGGTCGAAGGCCTTTGTCGTCGCCGAGTCCCACGGGCCCTACCTGGCCTTTTCGGGAAATCTCGATATCGCCGCCTCGGCGCAGGTGATTCTCGCCGCCCTCGGCGTCCCGGGTTCGAATGCGTTGATCGAGCAAGGGCTGGGGGCCCAGAACTTCAACCCTCCGACCTACACCGCCGCCGATTGCCCGACCTACGGGACCCAGAAGGGGACGAACTGCCCGAAGGCCTCGGCCAGCGCCGCCTCCACCCAGCGCGCGGTGCCCAAGCTGTCCATCCCCATCAGCGCCGCGGAGGCGCAAGCATCGGTTGCCATTGCCACCGGCCTCAATGGTGGGAAGCCGCCCCCGTCGCCGGCGGTGGTGTCATTGCTGCTCGAGCCGCTGCTGGCCGGATTGGCGGGGGTCTCATGAGCGGGCAACGACCACCGTGGGGAACGCTTACCAAATTGAGCATCTTCGTGGTGATCTCGCTGGTCCTGGGTGTCGTCGTCACCTCTACCCTTCTCAACCTGAGGTCGGCGCCGACATCGGCGTTCCGAGCCGTGTTCACCAATGCCTCCGGCCTGCAGGTGGGCGACTCGGTCGACGTGGCCGGCGTGCAGGTGGGCACGGTGACCGGCGTGCGCCTCGAAGGCTACCAAGCGATGGCGTCCTTCACTCTCGACAAGGACCAGCGCATCACCACCACCACCCATGTCGCCATCGCCTACGCCAATCTCCTCGGCCAGCAGCTCCTCGCCCTCGAGCCGGGACAGTCCAAAGGCGACCCGCTGCCACCCGGGGCGCTCATTCCCATCGCCCGGACCGCGCCGGCCCTGGATCTCACCGGCATCTTCAACGGCTTCCAGCCCCTATTCGACGCCCTGACCCCGCAACAGGTCAACCAGTTGACCGCTTCGATCATCGACGTCTTCCAGGGCGAGTCGGGGACCATTTCCGGCTTGGTCTCCCAGACGGTCACCCTGACCGAAAACCTGGTGCAACGCCAGCAGCTGATCGGTGAGGTGGTCGACAACCTGAACACGGTGGTCGGCTCGGTGGCCAACCACAATCAGCAGCTGGTGACGATGATCACCCAGTTCAACCGATTGGTCACCGGGTTGGCCGGTGAACGGGGGCAGCTCGGATCGACCATCGACAGCGTGAGCGGCCTGACCGCGGCCGTCGCCGGCCTGCTGACCCAGAGTCAGCCGTCGCTCGATCAGGCGATCAACGGTCTGGCCAGTGCCGGCCATACCATCGCCCAGGATCAACAAGGCGTCGACGCCACCCTCGCCGGCCTGCCCGATTTCATCAGAGCGCTCGACAAGGTGAGCAGCAGCGGCAGCTTTCTCAACGTCTACCTCTGCAATTTGACCATCAATGTGCCGGGCCAAATAACCATCACCAACTCGATTCCCGGGGTCCCCCTCACCTTCAGCCTGCCGTCGGGTCCGGTGGGCGACCAACGTCAACACACGGTGAACTGTCGATGAAGCGTTTCGGAGAGCGGAATCTGGTTGTCGTCAGCATCGTGACCTCGATCGTGTTGATTGCCCTGACCTTGGGCGCCGTCAACCTCTCCCGGCTGCCCTTCATCTCCAACCAGTCCTCCTACCGGGCGGCCTTTGCCGATGCCGCGGGTCTCACCCCGGGCGACATCGTGAGCGTGGCCGGGGTCAGGGTGGGAACCGTCACCAATCTCAGCCTGGCCGGCTCCCATGTCCTGGTGTCGTTCGGGGTGCAGAGCGGGGTACGCCTCGGGACCAAAACCTCGGTGGCTTCCAAGGTGCTGACGCCCCTCGGTCAGGAGTACCTGGCGGTCGAACCGGCCGGGCCCGGCCAGCTGGCCGCCGGTGCGGTCATTCCTCAAAGCCGTACCTCGGAAACGTCAACGGTGGTCAGCACCGTCGACGCGGCGGGACACCAGATCCAGTCGATCGACGTCAATCAAGCGGCGCAGGCGCTGGCGGTCACCAGCCAGGCCTTCGAGGCGGTACCGCCGAGCCAGACGTCGGCCCTACTCAGCGGCCTGGCCCAGCTGTCGCAGGTGATCTCCAGTCGCAAAGACGAGCTGGCGGCACTGCTCACCGACGTCCAAACCGTCTCGGGAACCCTGTCCCACCAAAGCGGACAATTGGTCAATTTGCTCGGACAGGGCGACCTGGTCTTGCAGGTATTGGATCAACGGCATCAGTCGATCTCTCAACTGCTGACCTCCAGCGCCAGCCTGACCCAACAACTCGAGGCGCTGCTGTCATCCCACCAATCCCAGATCGCCCCGTTGCTTTCCGACCTGCAGACCATCAGCTCCGTCCTGGCCAAGGACGGAGGAGACCTCGCCACCGCGATTCCGTTGCTGACGGCGGCCAACCGGTACCTGGCCAATGCCACCGGTTCGGGCGCCTTCGCCGACTTCGTCCTGCCGACGGCGCTGATCCCGGACAACATCATTGCCCAGTGCAGCAAGCCTGGTGCAATCAATCCGGTCACGGGATGCAACCCGTGAGCTGGTTGACCCGGACCCGGCTGGTGGTCGTCATCGCCATCGTGACGGTCGTTGTCGGTGGCACGCTGGCCCTGGTGGTGGTCCGATCCGCATTTTCGAGTCCGGGCACCACCATCACCGTGCACTTCACCGAAGCCCCGGGGATCTACGTCGGCAACCACGTCGATGTCCTCGGGATTCCGGTCGGCAGCGTTACCGGGATCACCGAGCACCCGACCTACGTGGCCGTCACCCTGCAGGTGAATTCGGGGATCAAGGTCCCCAAGCAAGTCGTCGCCGCCATCATGGCCCCCGAACTCGTGAATGACCGCTACATCCAACTCGACCCGCCCTATCGTGGCGGGGCGCTCACCCCGAACAACGGGGTGATTCCGATGGACCGGACGGCACTCCCCGAATCTGTCGACCAGATCATCTCGAATCTCGACCAACTGATCCAGGCGCTGGGCCCGAACGGTGCGAACCGTCAGGGAGCGGTGTCGCGCTTCATCCATGACGTGGCGAGCACCGTCGGGGGCAACGGGCCCAGTTTTCACACCACCGTCACCGCCCTCGGACAGGTGCTGTCCACCTTGTCCTCCGAGAGCCCCGAGCTGGCGACCGTCCTGGACAACCTCGGAAGCTTCACCCAGGTGGCGGCGGCCAATACCAGCGAATTCCAGTCATTCGCCAACGATCTGGCCGGGGTGAGCGGGGTGGTGGCGGCCGACAGCGCCGACATCGGCACCGTGCTGTCCAATCTGCAACAGGTGCTGGCCCGAGTCACCTTCTTCGTCCACGACAACCAGTCCTCCCTGGGGGCCACGCTGTCGAACCTGCAGACATTCACCGCCGTGGTCGCTTCCCAGCAGCAACAATTGGGTCAGGCATTCGACAGTGGCGGACTGGTGCTGCAGAACGTCAACAATTCAATTGCTACGGAGCCAAACGGGTCGACCGCGTTGCGGACCCGGTTGGACCCCTCGCTCGACACTCCCGGGTTCGTTTCACAAATCTGCGGCACCACCGAACTTCCCCGCATCCTGATACTCGGCGGCTCGCAGAAGCAGGCCCCGGAATTCGACCTGGCCTGCGCGGCGAGTTCCGGCCTGGCCCAGATCACCCCGCCGCCGAATGCGCCCCAGGGGCCGGACCTCTCCATCCAGGCCTTGATGGCGGGGGCGGGATGACCCGGCGAGCCCGCCGGCCGGCGCGGTGGATGGCGGCCTTGGGGATCCTCGCGCTGAGCGGCTCGGGTTGCGGCCTCAGCCTGCAGGCCCTTCCGAAGCCGGGTGGGATCAGCGGCCCGAGCTACCAGATCAAGGCGGTGTTCGCCAACGTGCTCAATCTTCCGGTCCAGGCCCGGGTCCTCATCGGCGCCAACCAAGTGGGTCAGGTGTCGGCGATCTCAACGGCCGACTTCCAGGCGCATCTGACCCTGACCATCAAGAAGGGAGTGCTGCTGCCGGTCGGCACCACCGCCCAGATTCTCTTTGACAGCCCGCTGGGCGACGATTTCATCGAATTGCACCCACCGGCCAACGGGGCCAACGGACCCTATCTGCGCCAGGGTGACCTGCTCCCGGAGCCGGACACCAGCAGCGCGCCCAGCATTGCCGACACGTTGGCGGCTCTCGGGACCCTTCTCAACGGTGGCGGACTCAACCAGCTGCAGACCATCATCGTGCAACTCAATGACGCCTTGAACGGCCATCAGGGCGATATCCGCACCGTGCTGGAAGATCTGCAGACCGTCGTAACTTCGCTGGCCGCGAATCGCACCAGCATCGACAGCGCCCTCACCGGACTCACCCAGCTGAGCACCGTGCTGGCCCAGGGAAGCGCGGCGATCACCAATGGCATCGACACCATCGGCCCCGCCGTCGGAGTATTGGCCGACGACAACGCCGACTTTTCGCGACTGTTGGACAGTACCAATCAGCTCTCCACCATCGCCTCGTCGGTCGTCAATGCCAGCGGTCAGGCGGGGGTCACCGACATCAAGGAAATCGACGGGGTGTTGAACCAGTTGGTGAGCGTGGAACAAGACATCGGGCCCACCCTGGCCGACTTTTCCCGATTCGAGAGCCTCACCCCCAAGATCGCCCCGGGAAACTATCTCCAACTCTCCTTGACCGGGAATGCCATCGTGAACTCCGCCCCGGTTCTGGGAGCCAACGCCCCGAACCCAACCGCGGGCACTTCGGCCCCGGCAACCAGCAACGGGAATGCGATCACCGGACTCCTGGGGGCGGGGCTGCCATGACGAAATTCCAGGTCGGAGTGCGCTTGGTGGCCCTGTTGGTGGCGGCGTTGGCCGGATTGTCGTTCGTCCTCTTCGATGTACTCGGCGTGAGGCTGGGAGCCCAGCCATTCCCGGTCACGGTGTTCTTGCCCCGTGGTGGTGGGCTGTACCCGGATGGGTTCGTCACCTACCGGGGAGTCGATGTTGGACGCATCTCGACCATCGATCTCTCCTCGAAGGGCGCAGTGGTGAAGCTGACCATTGATCCGGGCGTGCAGATTCCGGCCAATGCCACCGCCCAAGTCCATGAGCTGTCGGTGGCGGGCGAGCAATACCTCGACCTGGTGCCCACCTCGGGATCCGGCCCCCTGCTCCGGGCCGGCAGCGTCATCGGGCAGTCCCATACCAATGTCCCGGTGTCGGTGTTCACCCTCCTTGACGATGCCGGCCAGCTCATCGGCAGCGTCAACTCCAATGAGGTCCAGACCATCACCGACTCACTGGGCACCGGATTCGCCAATACCGGCCAGGATCTGAGGACCATCACCGTGGCGGCTCAGAACCTGGTCGCCGCCCTCCAGGCGTCCCAACCGGCAACGGTGTCGCTTCTCAACAACGGAGGCGCCCTCCTATCCACCGCCCTGGCATCGCAGACCGACCTGAACGAGATCAGCCAGGCGGCACAGACAATCACCGCGCAACTCCGCGCGTCGGATTCCGACGTCAACGCCCTCCTGGCCAACGCGGTACCCGCCGAAGCCGCGTTGAGCCAGATCGTCCAGGACGACGCCGGCACGATCACCCAACTGATCAACCATCTGGCCGGGCTCTCCGACGTGGCGATCGTGCGCCAACCGGCGGTGGCGACCCTCATCCAACAGCTACCGATCTTCGTGAACAAATTCGCCAACTCGGTGGTGAACGGAGCTGTCCAGGTACAACTCACTTTCAACAACGCCAATACGGTCTGCCCGTACGTGTTGGGAGCCCAGACCGCGGAACCCACCGCGCCGACGGGATCTCCCGCCCTCGGCAACACGTGCGGCGTGAGTGCACCCGACCTGCTGCAACGAGGCGCCGCCAACGCGCCGGTGGGGCCAGGCGGCTAGGAGATGGTTGAGCTCGCCCGTTACGACGGCCAAGAACATGAAGCGATTTCCGCTCGCGCACCTCGTGCGGGCGCGTTCCCGAAGGAGTCGATGTGAAAACAGAATCAAAGAGCGTGACGGCGCCGGACACGGCCGATGGGTCGGACGGGGTGGACTGGGCCGAGGTGGTGGACTGGGCCGGGGAGACGGAGACGGAGACGGCTGAAGCGCCGGAGCCGACGACTGAAGCCCCGGAGCCCGCGGAGACCCCCGCGCCGACGGCCGAAGTGGCCGAGTCGGCGGAGACGCCCGAGCCGTCCGGCCGGGCGCCTCGACGGCTCCCACGCCCCTCACTCCGTACCGGCGTCGTGACCCTGGTGGTTGCCGTGCTGGCGGCCGGAGTGATCGTCTCCCAGTGGCAACTGGCTGATCAGCGAGACCTCGCCGGCGCCCGGGACAGTGCGGCCGCCGCGGCTCGGGTGTACGCGGTCAATGTTGCCTCCTACGACTATGGCCATCTGGCCCGCGACTTCGCGGTTGTGGAGCAGGAGTCGACGCCGGCGTTCCGGCGGACGTTCGTACAGTCGAGTGCGTCGTTGGCCAAGGTGCTGAGCCAATACAAAGCCACCGCCAAGGGATCGGTGGTGGCATCCGGGGTCACGTCGGCGACGACGAGCCAAGCGGTGGTGGTGCTCTTCGTCAATCAGACGGTGACCAACACCGCGCAGACGGGCGGTTCGACGCCGGACAACAGCCGGATCCAGATGACCCTGGTGCGGCCGGACTCCAAGTGGTTGATCTCGGATCTAAAGCTGTTGTGATCTGCCGGTAGTTGCCGAGGACCGGGTGGGTGCGGCCGGCTCGAGAACCGGGAGCAGCGCGTACTCGAGCATCTGGTCGAGATCGCTCTCCGGGGGGATGACCATGAGCACCGCGACGACCCGGACGATCCACTCGGCGGCGATGTGGGGGTCGGCCGGCCGCAGCATCCCCGCCGACATCGCCACCTCGACGATCGGGGTGAGGGCGTCGGCGATCTGGGCGGCGTAGGCGCCGAGGTCACGGGTGACCAGCGCGCCCATGATGTCGGGCTCGTGTTCCAGCACCCGGAGGACCACCGGGTTGGACCGTCCGAACCGGATGGCACTGCCGATGGCGGTGATGAACCGGCGTGGCCCGGCCCCGCCCGGGGCCACCAGGAGATCGATCAGCCCGTCGAGGAAACGGTGCATCTGGCGGGAGACGGCCAGGGCAATCGCCTCCTCCACCGAGCCGACCTGCCGGTACAGGGTGGTCCGGGCCACTCCCATCTCCTTGGCGATGTCGGTCATCGACGTCCGCCGGATCCCGTACCGGGCCAGGCAGCGCTCGGTGGCGTCGAGCACCGGGTCCAGGGCATCTGACGGCCGGGGCGGCAACGCCTCGAGGAGCTGGAGCGCGGCTACCGGTTCGGCCATCCATGCCCCGCTCGGTCGATCATGGGGTACAACACTCGCTACAGTATATACTTCATCTGTAGCGAGTCCAGGGTCAGGGAAGGCGACGAGGTGATCGAACCGCAGATTGAAGCTGAGTGGTCCGACCCGGAGCGGCGGGGCCACCTCGACCCTTCCGCTTCCACCGGCTTCCATCGTCGGAGCGCCATCCGGAGGCTGTCGTCGGAGCCGATCCTCGGCCTTCTCTTGCAACGGACCCTGGTGATGGAGGTGGCCCACGCCAAGATCGGCGCCGGGGTGACCCACCACAGCTTGTTCCGAGCCCGCCCGTTCACCCGGGCCTGGTCGACCGCTGATGTCGGGTTGCGGCTGGTGTGGGGCAGCCCGACGGTGGCCCGGGCGGCGGCCAACCAGGTCTACCGGTTCCATGACCACGTCAACGGTGAGCTGCCGGAGCCGAATCCGGCTTGGCCTCGCGGCTCGTCCTACACCGCCCATGACGCCTCGCTGCTGTTATGGGTGTGGGCCACGCTGCTCGACGCCACCCAGGTCGCCCAAGCCCGATGGATCCGGCCGTTGGACGATGCCGAAGCCGATGGTCTCTACCGGGACTTCGTCACCTTCGCCGGGTTCTTCGGGATCCCCGCCGATATCGTCCCGGCCGACCGGGGCGAGTTCGCCCGCTACTTCGAGGGGGTCATCGACGGCGACGAGTTGATGCCCACCGCCACCAGCTCGGCCATGGTCCGAGAGGTGCTCTGGTTCCGGCCCTGGAATGTGCCCGCCGCCGCGGTGCGGCCGGCCCGGGTCATGGCCATCGGCACCTTGGACCCCCGGATTCGGCAGCGGTTCGGCCTCGAGTTGTCCGCCCGGGACCAGCGGTTGTTCGACCGCCTCGACCGGCTGCTGGTTCGCTGGTACCGCTTCCGCCCAGCCCGTCTTCTCCAATGTCTGCCGCCTCTCTACGTGGCCGCCCGGCGACCGACCATCGGATGGTCGAAGCCGGTACCGGCTGGTGCCTAGCCCCACCGGCTGAACCGGCCGGTCTCAACCCCGGCCGGTCTTAACCCCGGTGCTCCAGGGCCTGGTTCCGCTCCACCGCCGCCTGGCCGACCCGCTCGAGCCCGGGCCCACCGGCGGTAGGTCCCTCGGTCGGGTCCGGGGTCCCGAGCAGGGCGCCGAGGGTGGAGGCGACCGAGGTGCGGAGTGCGTCCAGGTCGTAGCCACCTTCGAGGAACAGGGCCAGCCGACCGGGCCGGGGGGCGTAGCCCTGCACGGTTCGGGCCAGGTCGGCGAAATCCCGGCTGGAGAGGGACAGGTCGGCCAGCGGGTCGGCCCGGTGGGCATCGAAGCCCGCCGACACCAGCACCCAGGTCGGCGAGAACCTGTCGATGACCGGTGCTGCCACCTGGTCGAGGGCGCGGCGGAGGACGTCGCCGGTGGCGCCGGGGGGCACCGGGACGTTGACGGTGAGGCCGTGAGCGTCTTTGCCGCCCACCTCGGTGGACCGGCCGGTCCCCGGGTAGGCCGGCCATTGATGGGTGGAGACGTAGAGAACGTTCGGCTCGTTCCAGAACAGGGCCTGAGTGCCGTTCCCGTGGTGCACGTCCCAGTCCACGATCAGGACCCGCTCCCCGGCATCGACCAGGTGGGCGGCGGCGACGGCGACATTGTTGAGGAGGCAGAACCCCATGGCCCGGTCCCCGAGGGCATGGTGGCCGGGTGGCCGGGCGGCGACGAAGGCGACTCCGGCGTCGAGGCTCCGGAGCTCGTCCACTGCGGCGATCCCGGCCCCGGCCGCCCGACGGGCGGCATCCCAGGAGCCGGCATCGGCGTAGGTGTCCGGATCCAGGTGGCCGCCACCCCCGGCACTGAAGCGCCGCAGCTCGTCGAGGTAGTCGAGGGTGTGGACCCGGGCCAGCTGGCCGAGGTCGGCCGGATCCGCCGGGACCACGCGCAGGTCGGTTCCGAGGTGCAGATCGCCGATCCCGGCCATGACCGCGTCGATGCGGGCCGGCCGTTCGGGATGCTGGCGTAGCTGGTGCGACTCGGCTCCGGTCGGGCCGGCGACGATGAGCTGGGTGGCGGTGATCTCGGCATTCTCCCACCCGGAGGCGGGCTGAACCTGAATCCGCCGCCCATCTGTGCCAAGTTGTACGTCGTACGGGTGCGGTGGGGAGGCCTGCTGACGCCGCACCCTGGCCAGGGAGGGGACCATGACGTCAACCGAAGACGGGTTTGAATTCCGGGGGGTCAATCATCTGGCCCTGGTGTGCCGCGACATGGAGCGCACCGTCGATTTCTACACCAACGTCCTGGGGATGCCCCTGGTCAAGACCATCGAGCTCCCGGCCGGGATGGGACAGCACTTCTTCTTCGACTGCGGCGGTGGCGACTGTCTGGCCTTCTTCTGGTTCCCGGACGCTCCCGACGGGGTACCCGGGGTGTCGGCCCCGACCGGCCGCCCGGATCAGGGGAGTCTGACCAGCGCGGTCGGCTCCATGAACCACGTCGCCTTCTCGGTGCCCGCCGAGCGGATCGACGAGTACCGGGAGCGGCTGATCGCCGCCGGGGTGGATTGCACCGAGGTGGCCAATCACGACGACAGCGAGTGGGGGATCGCTGACACCAATCATCCGGGCGTGTTCGTGCGGTCGGTCTACTTTCAGGATCCGGACGGGATCCTGCTGGAGTTCGCCTGTTGGACCCGGGCGCTGACCGAGGCCGACGTGGCCCATGCGCCGAAGCGGGGCGTCGACCGGTCGATGGCCTGAACCGGTGTCTCCCCGACTCCGCCAGGTGGCCCGGGCCGAGGCCGAGGCGCCGATCGTCACCACCATGTACGACTTCATGTTCGACGACCGGGACCCGGTGGCCGAACCGGGCACCGCCACCGGTTCGCCGGGGGACTGGTGGACGGTGTTCGCCTTGGTCCCCGACGTGCTCGAACACTCGGTGCAGGGCTTCGCCCTCTATCAGAGCCCGCACCGCCGGTTGGCGCCCCGGTTGCGGGAGATCGCCCAGACCCGGGTCGGTTGGACGGCGGGGAGCCAGTTCGTGTTCTCCCAGCACTGCAAGTCGATGCGCGCCCTCGGGATCGGCGACGAGGTCGTCGGGGCGATTCCGCATTGGGTGGCGGCCTCCTGCTTCGACGAGACCGAGCGACTCGTCCTAGCCTACATGGATTGTCTGGTGTTCGACCGGGGTCGGGTGCCCGACGGGTTGTTCGATGCCCTCCGCGCCCAGCTCAGCGACGAGGAGGTACTCGAGCTCACCTACATCGGCGCCCTCTACCTGCAACACGCGGTGATGTCCCGCGCCCTCCGTACCGAATTCGACGACCGCCCCGAGCCGGTAATCGAGGTCGATGTTCCCGAGGGCACCACCACCGGCGCCAACACCTAGATGCCGACGAACTGACGCCGTGAGTGCTCGAGGGGACAACCCAACACGATGACGGTGACCGGCGAAGGGATCCGGAAGCCCGGCGATCTCACGGCCGAGTGGCTGACGTCGGCGCTGTCGGCTTCGGGCGCACTGGACGCCGGCGGGTCGGTGCGGTCGGTGTCCTGCCAGCCGGTGGGGACCGGCCAGATGGCCGACACCGTGCGGGTCACCCTCACCTTCGACCCGCCGGGTGCCGGGCCGCCGACCCTGATTGCCAAGTTCGCCTCGGAAGACGACACCAGCCGGAACACCGGGCTAGTGCTCCGGGCCTACGAGATCGAGGTGTGTTTCTACGACGCGGTGGCCGAACGGGTCGGGACCCGGATCCCCCGGGGCTACTTCGGGTGGCACGACCCGGACACCGGCTGGTTCGTGCTCCTTCTGGAGGACGCCACCGCCGCGGTCCAGGGTCAACAGCTCGAGGGGTGCGGGCCGGAGGTGGCCGCGGCCACGCTCGGGGAGATGGCCGCGCTGCATGGCCCGGTGTGGGAGTCGCCTGAGCTCGGGGCGCTGCCCTGGCTCAATCGGGCGTCCCCGGGGTCGAGCGAGCTGATGGCGGCCCTGGTGGCGTCGTTGTTCCCCGGATTCGTCGAGCGCTATCGGGAGCGGCTCGAGACCTCCCAGTTGGCGCTGTGCGAGCGGTTCGTCGCCGGCCTGGAGGGATGGCTCGACTCCCTGTCCGGACCCCGCACCGTTACCCACGGCGACTTCCGGCTCGACAACCTGCTGTTCCGTCCGGATGACCCCCGCCCGTGGGTGGTCGACTGGCAGACCGCCTCCTGGGGGATGGGCGCCTCCGACCTCTCCTATTTCGTGGGCGGAAGCCTGACGGTGGCCGATCGTCGCGCTCACGAGCATGATCTGCTCGTGGCCTATCACCGGTTGCTGGGGGAGGAGGGGGTGGTCGGCTATGGCCTCGCCCAACTCGAGGACGACTATCGGCTGACCTGTTTCGGGGGAATGCTGATGGCCATCGCCGCCTCGATGCTGGTGAAGCGGACCGACCGCGGGGACGACTGGTTCGTCACCAGTGTGCAACGCCACGCCCAACAGGCCATCGACATCGACGCCGAGGCCATGCTGCAAAGGAGCGCTCATGCCTGACCGCCAACCCCATCGGGTCGAACCGTCCGACGAGGGGCTCCATCGTCCCGACGCCGATCCACTGTGGAACGAGTCGTACTACCTCGACTTCGTGGCCGACGACGGCTCGGTAGGCGGCTATGCCCGCATCGGCCTCTATCCCAACCTGGGTGTCACCTGGTGGACGACCATGGTGGTCGGCCCCGACCGGCCGATGGTGGCCTCGGTGGACTACCACCTGCCCACCCTGGCCGGGACCGACGTGACCCTCGAGGCGGACGGTCACTCGATCGCCTGTCTGTCCAAAGACCCGTTGCAGACGATGCAGTTGCGGGCCACCGCCCCGGCGGCCAGCCACGCCGATCCGTCGGCCAGCTATCACGGCGATACCGGCGAGGCCACCGCACTGGCCATGGACCTGGAGTGGACCACCGACGGCACCCCGTACCAGTACGACGTCACCACCCGCTATGAGATCCCCTGCCGGGTGGAAGGCGAGGTGTCGGTGGGTGATGAGCGGATCGTGGTGCGAGGCGAGGGCCAACGGGATCATTCCTGGGGAGTCCGGGACTGGTGGGCGTTCGGTTGGTGTTGGGCGTCCGTTCGCCTGGACGACGGCACCCGGGTGCACTGGGCCGACATCCGGGTGCCGGGGTTCCCGGTGGCGCTCGGCTACGTGCAGCCGCCGGACGGATCGGTGCGGACGATCGAGAAACTGTCGGTAGCCGAGGTCAGTGGCGCCGAGGGCATGCCGGACCGCGGCACCGCGGCGGTCGAACCCGGGCACCTCGAACTGGACATCGAGCCACTGGCCTTCGCCCCGTTGCTGCTGACCGCCGACGACGGACGGATCAGCCGGTTCCCTCGGGCCATGGCCCGGTTCACCGCCAAGGACGGGCGGGCTGGCACCGGATGGATCGAGTGGAATCAACCCGAGACGGAGCTGGCCGCCCAGTAACGTCCCTGCGGTGAGACTCGCCCTCGTCCCGTCGATCGACCCGGCTGACTATCAGTTCTCCCATACCCTCCGCACCCGCTTCTCGGAGACAGATGCCATGGGCGTCGTCCACCATGCGGCCTACTTGTTGTACCTCGAGGTGGCCCGGGTCGAGTTTCTCCGATCCATCGGCCATCCCTACGACGAGGTCAGGGCCGACGGGTCCGACTTCGCGGTGTTGGAGTCGTTCGTCCAGTACCGTCGCGCCCTCAGATTCGACGAGGTGGTCGACGTCCATCTGGTGGTGGGCAACCTGACCGGCACCACCTTCCAGATCGGTTACCTGCTGGCGGTTGACGGGAAGGCCTGTGCCACCGCGGTCACCGTGCACGGGGCGGTCGACGCCGGAGGCAAGGCCGGCCGGCTACCCGAATGGATCACCGGCACGCGTTTCCGCGGTGGTTGAGCAACCCGTACGGGTGCGACAACGGTGTCGGTGAACCGGCGGCTTCGACCGCACTCCGAAGTTTCACGGCCACTGTCAATAACTTTCGCCGGCACTTCCCGTATGCCAGACTGAACATCTCATGTCCGCCGGCACCAGTGAATCTCCCATCATCCACCGGTGCAGCCGATGTGGCGGGCTTGTCCATCCGAGTGACCGCTCCTCGCGCGCCGCCTGGTGTCGCCGGTGCGACCGGATCGTTGACACCATCGTGGATGGTGGGGCGCAGTAACCGGCATCGCCGGTTGACCAAGGAGCGGTGACCCTGTGCAGATGTCGGTACGACTTCCCACCCACCGGGTGGACCGCGGCGACGAGTTCTTGTCCCCCGGGGCCATCGGCGAACTCTCTTCCGCGGCCGAGGCGGTGGGTTTCGGCGCGGTGTTCACCACCGAGCACCCGTTCCCCGGCGACCAGTGGTTGGCGCACGGCGGCCACCACGCCCTCGACCCGTTGGTGGCGCTGTCGTTCGCGGCCGCGGCCACCTCGAAGATCCGATTGCATACCAACCTGTTCATCCTCGTCTACCGCAATCCGTTCATGGCTGCCAAGGGAATTGCCAGCCTCGACGTGTTGAGCGGCGGGCGGGTGACCATCGGGACCGGGGCGGGATACCTCGAGCCGGAGTTCACCGCCCTCGGAGTGCCGTTCGCCGACCGGGGCGACCGCACCGACGAGGCCATCCGGGCCATGAAGGCGGCGTGGACGGGGGAGAGCGTGACCTGGGACGGCGAGTTCTTCCAGGCGCCGGGGAACACCATGTTGCCGGTTCCGGTCCAACAGCCCCACCCGATTCTCTGGATCGGTGGCAACAGCCGTCGGGCCATCCGGCGGGCGGTGGAGTTGGGCGACGGGTGGTGTCCCTTCCCCAACCCACCCGGGCTGGCCAAGTACACCCGGACCGCAGTACTCCAGACGACCAGCGACCTGGCCCGGGAGTTGGAGTATGCCGCCGAGTACGCCGAGTCGATCGGCCGGACCCAGCCGCTGACCATCGTCTTCGCCCCGGTGGGACTCACCGACGTCGGCGCCGTCGACCAGGACGATGGTGCGGTGATCGCCACCATCGAGGAGCTGGCCCGGGTGGGAGTGAATTGGGTGACGGTCGGCTTCCCGGGGGACACCCGGGCCAAGCAGCTGGCGTCCATCGAACGGTTCGCGCCGATCATCTCCGCCACCGCCTCGATCTAGACGCGCGTTGCCCGGCCGGTAAGCCGCTTCTCTCCGGCGGGGTAACCTGAAGGTGGAGCGCCGGGAAGTCTGGTCGGCACGGGGCAGCTGCCATCAGCTGTCCCAGGCGGAGGCGCGCGTTGACCGAACCTGAGACGACCAGTCGGGCCCACCGAGCGCAGGGGTTCCGCGGCCAGGGTCGGACGCCGGTGCCCAGTTGGCGCTTCGAGGCGTTGCGGACGACGTTCTGGGTGGTTCCCACCCTTCTCATCGTGGTGGCTGCGGTGCTGTTTCTCGGCACGTTCGAGATCGACTGGGCCGCCTACCACCATCACCTGACCCTGCCCTGGTGGGTGCGGACCGGCAGTGCCGACGCCGGCCGACAGGTGCTGATCGCCATCGCCGCGGCCATCATCACCACGGTCGGGGTGGTGTTCTCGATCACCATCCTGGCCCTCACCCTCGCCTCGCAGCAGTTCGGGCCCCGGATGATGCGGAACTTCATCCGCGATCCGGGCAATCAACTGACCCTGGGCATCTTCGTGGGGACCTTCGTGTACTCGGTCCTGGGTCTGGGCTCGATCACCACGCTGCCCGGGGGCGACTTCGTCCCCCATCTCACCATCACCGTGGCCGAGGCCCTGTTGCTGGTGGACCTGGCCGTGCTCATCTACTTCATTCACCACATCGCCAAGTCGATTCAGCTTCCCGAGGTGATCGCCGGGATCGCCCGCGACCTCGACCGCGCCATCGAGGCGGAGTTCCCCCAGCTGCGGGGGGCTCGTGCGGACGATGACGATGGCTCCCCGGCTGACGTCGCCGAACTGATCGACCGGCTGAGCAATCGGGGGGCGGACATCGACGCCAAACAGAGCGGCTATCTGCAGTTCGTCGGCTACAACCAGCTCATCGAGATCGCCGAGAAACTGGACGCGGTGATCCGTCTCGCCCACCGTCCCGGGCACTTCGTGGTGGCCAATCGCCGCCTGGCCACCGTCTGGCCGGCGGGGGCGGCGGCCCAGGTGGCGAGTGCGTTGGGAAAGGCCCACGTGACCGGTCCGCACCGCACCCTCACCCAGGACCCGGTGTTCGCCATCGATCAAATGGTGGAGATCGGAATCCGGGCGTTGTCGCCGGCCGTCAACGACACCTTCACCGCGCTCACCTGCATCGACTGGCTCTCGGCCGCGGTTTCGAAGATCTCCGCCCGGACCCTCGAGGAAGGCGTCTACCGGGGGAGGAGCGGTAAGGTCCGGTTGATCGAATCGGATCCGAGCTACAGCCGGATGGTGAACCGTGCCTTCGACAAGATCCGCCAAGCGGGACGGGGCATGCCCGCGGTGATCATCCGGATGATCGACGCCATCGGCCACGTGACCGAGAACACCACGACCAGCTGGCAGCGGGAGGTGCTCCGGCGGCAGGCCGAAATGATCATGCGAGGGGCCGAAGACGAAGTTGGGGAGCCGAATGACCTGGCCGACATCCGCCGTCGGTACGACCGCCTGATGGAGGCGTCGAGGATGATGGACGACGCACCCCGAAGGTCGGTGGGCGGCGAAATATGACTCGGCCTGAATCGCGCGCCCGAGTATGGACAAGGCCCCGCCCACCGGATCATCATCGATCGTCAGTTGCTTTGGCAGGTGCGCGTATGCTGCCCTGGACGGCCGCCCCCGACCGGGGGACCGCTCGGCGGGGTCGTCAGCGAACACGAGGAGAAACACCATGACCCTGTCGGTCGGCGACGCCATTCCCGATGTGAAGGTGATGACGATGGGAACCGAGGGCCCAACTCCGGTGCAGACCGGCGAAGTCCTGGGCAAGGGCAAGGTGGTGCTCTTCGCGGTGCCGGGGGCGTTCACCCCGACGTGCTCGGACTACCACCTTCCGAGCTACCTCATCCGCTACGACGACCTGAAGGCCAAGGGTGTCGACACCATTGCCTGTATCTCCGTCAACGACCCCTTTGTGATGGGGGCCTGGGGCGACGCCCAGGGGGTGGGGGACAAGGTGCTGATGCTGGCGGACGGAAACGGCGACTTCACCGAAGCCGTCGGCCTCGAGATGGACGGCAGTGGCTTCGGCCTCGGGACCCGCTCGCAGCGCTATGCCGCGGTCATCGAGGACGGGGTGGTCACCACCCTCCACGTAGAGCCGGGCGCCGGCCTGTCGGTCAGCGCCGCCGATGCCATCCTCGAGGTTCTCTAGGCACCGGACGGAGGCGGTTGCCGACCACCACGGCACACGGGCCCGTCGATCCCACTACCGTCGGGCAGATGGAACTGAGCGTCGGGCTGCGCACCACCGGAGCCGTACGGGACTTCGAGCCGACCGAGGTGCCCGACGACGTCGTCTTCCGGATTCTCGACACCGCCCGGTTCGCTCCAAATGGGGGCAACCGGCAGGCGTGGCGGGTGGTGGTGGTCAAGGATCCGGCCATCCGACGCCAACTCCGGGACTGCTACCTCCCCGGGTGGTACGAGTACCTGGCCCAGCTCAAGGCCGGCCTCACCCCGTGGGCGGCGGTCACCGACCGGGACCAGGAACGCCAGGCGCTGACCGAGGCCGACGCCATCGCCCGGGCGGCGGCGGATGCCCCCGGCGGGTTCGCCGAGCAGTTCGACTCGGTACCGGTGATGTTGGTGGTGCTGGCCGATCTGACCCGGTTGGCCACCGTGGACCGGGACGTCGACCACTACACCATGGTCGGCGGCGCGTCGGTGTACCCCTTCGCCTGGAGCATCCTGTTGGCGGCCCGGGAGGAGGGACTCGCCGGGGTCATGACCACCATGGTGGTGCGACGGGAGGGCTCCGTGAAAGCCGCGCTGGGGGTGCCCGACGACCTGGTCGTCGCCGGGGTGCTGGCCCTGGGGCACCCGGTCCACCAACCCACCCGGCTGCGCCGGGACCCGGTGGAGTCCTTCGCCACCGTTGACCGGTTCGACGGGCCCCGGTTCGGGAACCCATGAAGGTCCGGGTCGGGGTGAGCGTGGGGGCGCCGGCGGTTCCCGATCAGCAGGGCTTCGCCCACCTGGTCGACGACATCGACGAGCTCGGATTCGATTCGATCTGGTTGCCCGAGGTCCTCACCACCCCGACCATCGAGCCGTTGACCGCGCTGGCCTTCGCCGCCGCCCACAACCCCCGTCTCAAGCTCGGCACCACCATGGTGTTGCCCGGGCGCAATCCGGTGAGGCTGGCCAAGGAGCTCGCCACCTTGGACGTGCTCTCCGGCGGCCGGCTGCTGATCACCTTCGTGCCCGGGATCCCGATTCACCCGGAGGCGGGAGCGGTGGGGGTGCCGGGGCCGGACAAGGGTCGCCTGATGGATGAGATGCTGCCCCTGCTGCGCCACCTGTGGACGGGGGAGACGGTGTCCCATCATGGCGAGTCGGCCGACTTCGACGATGTCTGCGTCTCGCCGACCCCGCTGCAGCAGCCGTTGGAATTCTGGACCGGCGGGATGGTCCCCGCCGCCCTTCGGCGGTGCGGGCGCTTCGCCGACGGTTGGCTGCCCTCGCTCTGCACCCCGGATCAGGTGGCGGAGGCCGCCTCGGTGATCGAGGAGGCGGCGGACGAGGAGGGGCGGGTCATCAGCCCCGAGCACTTCGGCGTGGCCATTGCCTATTCCCATCACCCGATCACCCCGAAGCTGGCCCAGGCGATGGCGGCCCAGCGCCGGGGGGTCGACCCGACGGCAGTGGTCCCGTTGGGCATCGACGGCCTCCGCGACCTGATGGAGGCCTTCCTCGACGTCGGGTTCTCGAAGTTCGTCGTCCGGCCGATCGAAGCCCCCCACTCGTGGCGGGCCGAGCTCGAGCTGTTGGCCGACGGCGTCATCGACCTGCAGACCTGAGGGGACAACGGTGACCCGCGCCCGTCCCGAAGAGTTGGAGTTCGTCCCCGGGGAAGTGGACGAACTCTTGAATCGGATGGTCAAGATCAAGGCAGCGGGAATCGGATGGGTGAACCTGCGGCCCATCATCGACCCGGAAGACGAGCCCCCGCCCCCCGGGCCGCTGGCCATCTTCGGGGGGAGCCCCCACAAGGTCCCGGTCGCCACCTGGATTCCGGGCAAGCACAACCCGGATGGAACGGTGAAGCCGACCACGGTCGGCCTGCAACACAGTTCGGGACCGAGAGTGGTGGCCCGGCTCCGGGACTTGGGGCTCCCGCTTCCGGACGGTTGGAGGATGACCCAGGACCATCCCCGACGCGGGCTGGTGGCGCGGCTGGCCGCCGACGCCTCGGACGCCGAGGCCATCGACTGGTTGGTGAAGGCCGGCACCGCTCTCTGCGCGGTCCCCTCCACCGGGCGGTGGCGGGCGTCGCTCTACGCCGGCATCCGCTGACCGGTCGCCTCCGCGGGGACGACGCCCTCCACCGATCGCCAGACCAGGGCGATGACCACCATGATGGCAATTCCGGTTGCCGCGGTGATCACGAACGGCAACGACGCCGCCACCCCGAAGAGGGCCCCGGCCGCCGCCGCCGCCACCGCCGCCGCGCCGATCTGGCAGGTGGAGAACAATCCCTGCACCCGCCCGAAGGCGGACGCATCCGAGGTCTGGGCCAGCAGCGACTGGACGGCCGGGAGCACGATGGCGATACCCACCGCCTCGGCGGCTCCGAGCGCCACCAGCAGCGGGACGCTGTGGAGGAACGGGTACGACCCACACATCACCACCGCGAGGGTCATCCCGCCCATCACCAGATGCTTCCGGTTGAGGTGGTCGGTCAGCCAACCACTGGGTCGGGTCATCAGCACGAAGGGGACGGCGAACAGCGTCCATGACAGCCCGATCTCCCAGCCCGACGCGCCCCGCAATTGCAGCAGCAGCGTCCAGCAGATCTCGTAGACGCCGAAGGTGAGGCCGAGCACCACCGAAGCCAGCAGCGAGCCGATGAGCGCGGCCGACAGCCGGACGCCGGCCCGGCGGGTTCGGGGCTGAGCGCGGTCGGCATCACCGGCCCCCGATCCCGCCCGGACTTCGGCGACGGAGAGGGCGGGGAGGCAGGCGGCCAACGAGCTGAGACCGGCGGCCAGGAAGACCGTCCACATCAAGTCGACCCCGAGGATGCTGCCGATGAGGGGCCCGACGGCCATGCCGGCCACCTGCCCGCCGTAGATGGAGGCGAACGCCTTCCCCCGTCGACTGGCGGTCACCGCCGCCGACACCATGGCCAGCGCCGCCACCTCGGCCGCCCCCGCCCCGATGCCCTGGAGGGCCCGGAGCCCGATGTCGGCGGCGGGGCCGACCGGGGCCAGAAATCCGAAACTGGCGACGGCGTAGATCACCAGTCCGGCCAGCAACACCGGGCGGCGGCCGAGACGGTCGGCGATCCGGCCCGCCGGGTACTGAGAGAGCACGCCGGCGGCGAAGAATGCCGCCATCACCAAGCCGGCCAGGGAGTCGGTGCCGCCCCGGTGGCGGATGTACTCGGGGAGCATGGGGATGATGGCGCTGGCCCCGAACCACTGGAGGAAGACAGCCAGGCTCAGCCCGCGCACCAGCCGGTCGGCGGAGGCGGTGGCCTCCTCGCCGACTCGACCGTGGGTCTCGGTGTCGCGGGAGGTGATGGTCATTGGATTGGGTGTGCCGTCCTAGATGCAAAGCCAGCCTTCCAGGCTAACCCCTCCCCGCCGGCCGAGTTTGCGCTTGGCGCTCACTCCCTCCGGGTACCCAGATGCCAGCCGCCGCAGTAACCGCACTCGTAGGGGTCGAGGTCGGCGCCCTCCTCCAGCCGGAGCCGGAGGGAGGCCCGATTGGCATCCTCCTGGGTGGCGAACCGGGTCTTCGGTTGCCCGTCGGATCGCCAGTGCTCGCGCCCGGTGCCGTCGGAGGGACGGGGGGCGGCCGACGGGCGTCGCCGTCCCCTCCGTGCTTTGGCCATCTCGATCCCCTACTCGACGTAGATGGGCCGGCGCTTCTCCCGGAAGGCGGCCGACGCTTCGGTGAGGTTGCCGGTGTGCCCGGCCAGCAGCTGGGTCCGGTTCTCCAGCGCGACTGCGGCGTGCAGGCTGGAAACCTCCTGCGATGCCCAGATGGTCTCCTTGGTGAGGCCGAGGCCGAACGGGCTGAAGGTGCACATGCCCTCGGCCATCTCCACCGCGGTGGTAAGCAGCTCGTCGTCGGGCATCATCCTCGACACCAGACCGATACGGAGGGCCTCGGCGGCGTCGACCAGCTTGCCGGTGAGGAGAATCTCGGCGGCGTTGGAGGAGCCGACCGCCCGGGGGAGGAGCCAGCTCACGCCGAGCTCGGCCCCGGTGAGCCCGTTGCTGATGCCGGCGCCGCAGAACACCGCCGTCTCTCCGGCCAGGCGGATGTCCGCCCCCAGGGTAAGACACATCCCCCCGCCATAGGCCGGCCCCTTGATGGCGGCGATGATCGGTTGGGGGATGGCCCGCATGGCCGGGACGATGCCGCCCATGAACTCCATCGCCCGCATCCCCAACTGGTGGCGGCCGAGGTCTTCGGTGCCCGGCGGGAGCCCGGCGTTCTCCAGCTCCAGCCCGGAGCAGAAGGCCCGACCGGCTCCGGTGAGGACCACCACCCGGCAGTCGTTGTCGGCCGCCACTTTGTCGAGCGCCGCGTACAACGCGCCGACCAAGGCGAAGGACATCGAGTTGAGCCGGTCCGGGTGGTTGAGGGTCACGACGTCGATATGGGGTCGGACCCTGTCGATGGTTACGAGTGCCATCCCGCCAGCCTCATCGAAGCCGGCCCCGGGCGCCACTCAGGGGTCCGGGTGGACAATGATTGGGTGGTGGCCTCACTCTCACGCCGCGGGTTCGACCCGTATGGAGGCGCTCCTCCACCCGAGTCATTCACCACTCATCTGTTGGTGGCGTCGCCGCGGCTGGAGGATCCCAACTTTGCCCGACGGGTGATCCTGATCCTCGAACACGGCGAGCATGGCGCCCTCGGCGTCGTGCTGAACAAACCGGGCGGGGTGGGCGTCGACGAAGTCCTCCCGCAGTGGCACCCGTTGGCCACCCCACCGGCCGAGTTGTTCACCGGGGGACCGGTGGCCCGCAACGCGGTCATCGGGTTGGCCCGGCTCCGGGTCGGGGAGGCCGGCGGCGAGGCCGACGGGCTGACCTCGCCCGAAGGCTGGAGGCCACTCATCCCCGATGTCCACCCGGTCGGCACCATCGACCTGGGTGCGGGTCCCGGCGCCCTGACCGACGCCATCATCGGGGTGCGGCTCTTTTCCGGTTATGCCGGCTGGGACGCCGGCCAACTGGAGGACGAGATCGGGGACGGTTCGTGGTACGTGGTTCGGGCCGAGCCCGGCGACCCGGTCTCCGCCGATCCCGAGGGGTTGTGGCAGCGGGTGCTCCGGCGGCAGGGTGGCTCCCTGGCGGTGGTGTCGGGGTACCCGATCGATCCGGCCACCAATTGAAGCGGGCATCCACGGCTACCATCCCTGAGCGTGGACCGCTCTCCTACTTCGCCCGTGGTCAAGCAGGTGGCCCGATCGGATGTCCCGGCTGTCGTCGATCTCCTGGTGCGTTCGTTCGACGACGACCCGGTGTCCCTGTTCATGTTCGGCGGTGACCGCCGCCGGCACTACGGACTCCACTCGTTCTTCACGACCCTGGTCCGCCGCCAGTACCTGAGCTTCGGACACGTGTACACCACCGAGGACTTCGGGGGTGCATCGATCTGGGGCCCACCCGACCGCCGCCGCCAGGGCCTCAAGGAACTGTTCGAGCTGCTGCCCACCGCACCGTTCCTGGTGGGAAAGCGGATGGTCCGGGCCCTGCAACTGTTGGTGGAGATCGACGCGCTGCACCCGAAAGAGCCCCACTGGTACCTGGCGACGTTGGGCACCGAGCCCGATCGCCAGGGCAAGGGGATCGGCTCGGCGTTGTTGCGGGCGACGCTGGCCCAGGTCGACGAGGAGGGAATGCCCGCCTACCTCGAGTCGTCCAAGGAGCGCAACGTGCCGCTCTACGCCCGTTTCGGGTTCGAGGTGATCGACGAGTTTCGCTCCGAACACGGCGGCCCGCCGTTGTGGCGCATGTGGCGGGAGCCTCGGGTGCCCGAGCTGTAAGGCAGCTACGGCTTCGGGTCGCTCGCACTCCCGGCGTGGAGGCCACTCGGGAGGTCGGCGGTGGCCACGATGGTCTGCAGGATGTCGAGCAGGGCCAGGGTGGGGGCAGTCGGCAGTCCCCGGCTCCGCTGGGCGACGCCGACCCGCCGGCGCGGCAGTCCCTCGACGGTGAGGGCCCGGAATCGGGTCCGTAGGTAGGTGGGGATGGCGGTGGCGGGAAGGATCGCCGGACCGTAGCCCTCGAACGTCAAGGTGGCAATGAGCCGGAGCCCGTCGATCTGGGCGGATGCGCTCAGTTCGATCCCCGACGGCTTCATGGCGGCGTCCAACTCGTCGCGTAATGCGGTCCCCGGCAGGGGCAGGATCAGCTTCAGGTCGGTCAGGTCGCCCAGGACGAGCTGCCGGTCCAGCCGCGCCAACGGGTGATCGGCGGGGACCACCAGCACCAGGTCCTCTTCGAACAACAACTTGGACAACAGGTCCTTGCCGTGCACCGGAAAATTGAGCACGGCCAAATCCAGCTGCCCGTCGGCCAGCTGGGACTCGAGGCCGGTGGTGATCCCCTCGGCGATCATCAAGGCCAGATTGGGATGGCGGTCGGCGGCCAGCTCCATCAGCTGCGGAGCCAGCCACCGGGCGGTGGTCCCGATCATCCCGACCCTCACGGTGCCGGTGACCTCGTCCTTGCAGGCGGCCACGTCGGAGACCAGCGCATCCAGCTCGGAGAGGATCCGCCGAGCTCGGGCCAGCACCGCCTCACCCTCCTGGGTGAAATGCCCGTTGCTGCGGTCGATCAACGCCGCGGAGAGCTCGCGTTCGAGCCGGGCCACGTGGGAGGACACGTTGGACTGCACGGTTCCGAGGTGGTCGGCGGCGGCCGAGAAGGTGCCGTGGTCACTGATGGCCACCAGGGCCTGCAGGTGTCTGAGTTCCATCTCTAAAGATGATAGCTGGTATCGAAAATAACTGTTTGACTGATGATGGGGGATTGGTCAGAATGAATACAGACCACAGGGATCAGGAACCCCCCCTCCGTTCCCCGTTGTGTCAGTGCGAAGGGATCGCCACCCCCCCGGCGATCCCTTTGCCGCGTCAGGCGGGCCGTCGGGCGGCCTCAACCGGCTGGCGTTGCGCCGGAGCCGCACAAACTACCTCTTGTCGCAAGACCAGGTAGCCCAAGTAACGTGTGGTCATGTCATCGGGGTCGGGAGCCGTGTTCGTGGATCTCGACAGGACCCTCCTCGGGGAGGCCAGCGGCCCGGTCATCCATGACGCCCTGGTGGCCGAAGGCGTGGTCACCGAGGGGCAGCACGTCCCCGGCGAACGGTTCATGTACAGCTTCTACAACCGGTTCGGGGAGTCGGCGCCCTTCATCGGACTGGCCCGGGTGGCCGCCCGGGCTATGCAGAACCGGTCGGCCGACGCCACCCGACGAGCCGGGAAGCGGGCCGTCGAACAGCTGGTCGACCTGGTCCAGCCCTGGGCCCTCGAGGCACTGGAAGCTCACCGGGCCCAGCACCGCCAAGTGGTGCTGGCCACCACGTCGCCGTTCGATCTGGTGGCACCCCTGGCCGAGGCCCTGGGCTTCGACGACGCCATCGCCACCCGATACGAGGAGGCCGAAGGCCGCTACACCGGCCGGTTGAACGGCGGGTTCGTCTGGGGAATCGGCAAGCGCCGAGCCGTCCGCGACTGGGCCGGCATCCACGGCGTCGATCTGGCCGCCTCCCACGCCTACTCGGACAGCTTCTACGACCTGCCGCTGTTGACCGACGTCGGCCACCCCCACCCGCTCAACGCCGATCCCCGGTTGGCCCTGGTGGCTCTGGCCCGGCGCTGGCCGCTCGAATACTGGGACCGTCCGCCTGGGGTGCCCTCCCTGTTGGGCCTGGAGCCCTATCACCTGGCCCGGCTGCTGTTCCGGCCGGAAGCGTTCCCCTACGCCCGGTTCGACGTGCAGGGCGTCGACCACATCCCGGCCAAGGGCCCGGTGCTGTTGGCCGCCAATCACCGGAGCTACTTCGACGTGGCCGCCCTCGGTCTGGTCGCCGCCCGTCTCAACCGGCCGGTGCGCTTCTTGGCCAAGCAGGAGATCTTCGACGCGCCGGTGGTGGGGACCCTGGCCCGGGCCCTCGGCGGGATCGCCGTCGACCGGGGCAGCGGCTCCGCCAATCCGATGAAGCAGGCCAGTGCCGCCCTCCGGGCCGGTGAGGTGGTCATCGTGTTGCCCCAGGGCACCATCCCCCGGGGAGACGCGTTCTTCGATCCGGTGCTGTCAGGCAAGACCGGTACCGCCCGCTTGGCGGAGGAGACCGGCGCGCCAGTCGTGCCCATCGGACTCTGGGGCACCGAAGAGGTGTGGGCCCGTTCGTCCAAGTTGCCGAACATGACCGCTTGGGGGCACCCACCCATGGTCACCGTACGGGTCGGGCCGGCCATGGAACTCGATCATCACGATGCGGTGGCCGACACCGAGGCATTGATGTCGGCCATCTCCGAGTTGTTGCCGGATGCCTCACGGATTCCGCGGGTCCCCACCAGTGAGGAACTGGCCCGCACGCAGCCTCCGGCGTGACCGCTTCCATCTCCCCGCCAACCCCCCGACTTTCCTGGCGGCCAACGGTGGCGGTGAAGGCGGCGTCCGCCATCAACTCGATGTCGCGTCTGTTCGGGCGGGGCAGTGGGACGGTCATCGGCGGGCGGGCCGGGCTGGCCATCGACCCGAAGCTGCTGGCCATCCTGGCCAAGGACCGCAACGTTGCCCTGGTTTCCGGCACCAACGGCAAGACCACCACCACCGGGATGCTGGTGGCGGCGTTGACCGACCCCGACTCGGCGCCGGTGGTCACCAACACCACCGGGGCCAACATGCCGGCCGGTCACGTGGCCGCGCTCATCGGCACTCGGCCGGCCGGGACGGTGGTGCTCGAGGTGGACGAAGGCTACCTGGGCCAGCTCATCGAGGAGGCCCATCCGCAAGTGGTGGTGCTGCTCAATCTGTCTCGCGACCAGCTCGACCGGATCGCCGAGGTCCGGATGTTGGTGGACAAGTGGCGTGCGGTGCTGGGAGGGCTCGAGCCGCTCAGCGCGGGCGGCTTGGGCACCGTGGTGGTCGCCAACGCCGACGACCCGATGGTGGTGTGGGCGGCATCGACCGCGCCGGACGTGCGCTGGGTCGGGGCCGGACAGGTCTGGCACGACGACGCGGTCGGATGTCCGGCCTGCGGCGGCCGGATCATCTTCGAGGCATCCGGGAACTGGCAGTGCGACCACTGTGAATTCGCCCGTCCGGAGCGCTTCGCCTGGCTGGAGGGTGACGTGCTGGTCATGGCCGACGGCAATCGCTATCCGGTGGTCATCGGATTGCCCGGCCAGTTCAACCGGGCCAACGCGGCGATGGTGGCGGTGGCGGCCCCCGAACTGGTGGGGACCTACCGTCAACCCCGGGTGACGGTGGCCGCCGCGCTGGAACGACTGGCCGTCCTCCAGGAGGTGGCCGGGCGGTTCTCGACGGTGCAACGGCAGGGAAGAGTGATCCGGTTGCTGTTGGCCAAGAACCCGGCGGGGTGGACCGCGATTTTCGACCTGCTGGACGAGTCGAGTAATCCGGCCGCGCCGGTGGTGCTCTCCATCAACGCCCGAGTAGCCGACGGGTTCGATACCAGCTGGCTGTGGGACGTTCCCTTCGAGCGCCTGGCCGGCAGGACGGTGGTGGGGACCGGAGAGCGGTGCCGGGATCTGGCCGTGCGGCTCCGGTATGCCGACGTCGACCACCAGGTGGTGCCCGACCCGCTCGAGGCGGTGGACACCGCGGCCCGGGCGGCGGCGCCGTCATCGGACGCCGCCGGACCGCCGTCGGTGGAGTTCCTGGGCAACTACACCGCCTTCGCCCAGCTGAGGAGCCGGCTGTGAGCGCGGTTCCGGGGTCCCGGTCGGCGTTAACCGTAGTCGTCATCTATCCCGATCTCCTCGGGACCTACGGCGACGGCGGGAACGGACTGGTGCTCGCCCGCCGGGCCGAATGGCGCGGCGTGGAGGTGAACCTGATCCAGGCGCCGTCCGACCGACCGCTTCCCCGCGGTGACCTCTACTGCCTGGGGGGTGGAGAGGATGGCCCGCAGGTGCGGGCAGCCACCACGCTGATCGCCGACGGTACCTTGTTGCGGGCGGCGGCGGATGGCGCGGTGGTCCTGGGGGTGTGCGCCGGCTTCCAGCTGCTGGGCCAGGCGTTCCCCGACGCCGCCGACCGTCCCCACGCCGGCCTCGGCCTGCTCGATGTGACCACCCGGAAGGGGACCGGCGTGCGGGCGGTGGGGGAGTTGGTGGCCACCGTCGACGAGAAGGCCCCTCGTCGCGCCGACGGTTCCCCACTCCCGCTGCTGACCGGGTTCGAGAACCACGGCGGGGTGACCACCATCGGATCCGGGGCCTCCCCCCTGGCCCGGGTGATCACCGGGGTGGGCAACGGTGGCGGGGACGGGACCGAAGGGGCGTGGACCGACCGGGTAGTCGGCAGCTATCTCCATGGGCCGGTGCTGGCCCGGAACGTGGCCCTCGCCGATCTGCTGCTGGAGTGGGCACTGGCCTCCCGCGGCGAGCACCTGCCCGGGGTCACCCTCGACGACGTCGAAGAGAGCGCCCTCCGGGCCGAACGTCTGGCCGGGGTGGGCAGCCTCCGATCGGCCCGATCAGGTCGAGAGCACCGACGCCGAAGCTAACCGGTTCTCGTTTCGCCGGTTCCCTACTGGCTCGGTGAGCCGGTCCGCCGTGGCCAGTCGATCCGCCGTGGCCACTCGGCCCCATCGGAGCCGAAGCTGGAGGTGGCTGGGGGGAGGGCCCACGAGCGACGCCAGGCGGCCACATCGGGTCCCTGCAGCGCCGGGGTGGTTCCCATCACCGCCCGCCGTCGGGCCGTCCACCAGTCGGTGGTCGTCTCGTCGGCCAGGGTGGCCACTGCCGATTCGATCCGAACCCCGAAGCGGCGGGCGTCCTCCCCCTCGTCGGGGAACAGCGGGGTGCCGAAGGTCACGGTGGTACGGGTGCGCCGGATCCCCTTGCCCCCCTTGGGCAGGATGTGGCCGGTTCCCTGGAGATGAACCGGTACCACCGGTCGGGCGGTCCGCACACTGAGGTAGGCGGCCCCGCCCCGGTAGATCTGGCCCCACCCGTCGGGCGACCGCCCACCTTCGGGGTAGATGATCAGGTTCCAGCCGTCCTCCACCAGATCGATGGCGAGTTGGGCCGACCGGCGGTTCACCTTGTTCCGCTCGATCGGAATCGCGGCGAGGGAGAAGGCGAAGAGATCGGCCTTCCACCGCCGGTCGAAGAAGTAGTCGGCGGCCGCCGCCACCACAGTGCGGTGGCGGAACCGCAACGGCAGGCAGGTCATCAGCAGCGGGGTGTCGATGTGACTGGTGTGGTTGGCCGCGAAGATCACCGGGGCATCGAGGTTGGCGAGGTACTCGTCCCCCCTGACCAACGGATCGGCGATCACCCGGGCCAAGGGCCGGGTGAGGTTGTCGGTCAGCATGGCCCGGGCCAACCGAACCGGGTACTTGCGCGACCAATCGGTGTCGTAGTCGATCCCGAGTTCGTGCTCGGGCGCCGGGCGGGGAACCGTTTCCGGCCAGCTCGGGGCGGCCAGTGGGAACCGACGGCGACCGGCCCAGGAGGCGACGTCGGTCGGGGACAGCCGCTTGAGGGTGGCGGCCGCCCGGCTCCGGGTGGTGGTGCCGAGGGCGGCATCGGCCCGCACTGCCCGGGGCTTCAACAGGGATCGGGACGACCCGTGGTTGGTGGTCACTGCACATCCGACATCAGGATCGGCGGGGTGTGGACGTGGGTGAGGGTCGGCGACGGCCCGACGATGTCGGTGGCCATCTCGAGGGCGTCGGCCATGGTCGAGGCCACCCGGAACCCGAGCCGGTGGACGGCGGCGGGATCCCCACCGACGATGATCACCCCGCCCAGGTGCTGGAGGGCATGCGCGCACCAGTACCACATGTAGAACGGGTGCACCCCGTGGTAGGCGTGGCCGGTCCGGTAGAGGTGGATGTACCACGGATCGGTGGCGAAGGACTCCTCGAAGCCCTTGGCTACCTCGACCGGATCGGTGGTCTCGCTCAGCACCTGCTCGAAGAAGTCGATGTAGCTCGGGTGGTGGACCGGGTTGAACTCCCAGGGTGTCGGGTGGCTCATGATCACCACCCCGCCTTCCCGGACCAGCGGCTTGCCCCGGTACATGTTGAAGAAGTAGCCGAGGCCGAGGCAGGCCACCAGGATCGGGTTGAGGATCGAGTTCACGTTGTACGGGCTGATGTAGGGGAGTCCCATCGACAGGATGTCGGTCTGCCCCTCTACGGTGACGCCCTGCTGCTTCCAGACGTTGTCGGTGGTCACCGCGTGGACGGCCTCCACCTCACCGGCCTGGACCGCGGTCATCCGGTGCGGGGCCTTCACCGAGTGGAAGATCTGACGGGCGTACTTGGCCGGGGTGCGGTCGAGCGCCTTGGACGCGCCTAGGTAGGCCAGGCGGTCCTTCACGCTCCACTCCCACTCGCGCTTCTGGAGAAAGCTGAAGGCCGGCGGGAAGGCATCGTTGTTGAGATTGGTCTCGATCTGGAACACGTTGACGTGGTCGGCGATGAGCCGGCCCATCCGCCAGTTGGAGGTGTGCAGCTCGGAGTGATGCTGGTCCATGAACGACCGGCTCTGCACCATGGTCTGGGGATTGTGGTGGTGGCGGAGGCTCTTGTAGCTGGCCAGGCCGGTGGCCACGCTCTTGTGCCCGCCGTCCATGGCCACCAGGTTGATATTGACGTAGACCAACAGGTCACTCTCGGCCGCCCGTTTGTTGATCTCCACGTCCTCCCCGTGATCGGTCTGGCCCAGATGGACCAGAGCGTCGGGGTCCTCGGCGTCGTGCTGGGTGAGCAACCCATTGGGGGCGAAGGCGTCGTAGATGCGGTCGCCGAGGGCGTGGCGTAGCTCCGGCTCGGTCATCCGGCGGTGGAGGGCGAGGGCCACGATGAGCTCCACGTCGTCGACCCCGGCTTCGGCGGCCATGTCCAGGACCTGTTCGATGACGAGTTGACGGATATCGGGCCGCTCCATGGGGGGAAGGGGCAGGGAGATGTCATCGAAGGCGATGGTGAGCTTCATGCCGGCGCGCAACAGGGCGGGAAGCGGGTCCTTGTCCCCGAGCGGACTCCGCAGGGCCTGGCGGATGGCGGCCGACGGGTCCTCCAGCGGGTCGATGGGCTCGGGGGCGTAGATGACCCGGCTTCCCTCCGGCAGGCGTTCCAGCCGGAACCGCTCACCGTGCCAGTACAGGGTGGGCGGGGTGGAGCGGTCGACCTCGAGCACGAATCCGGGCCTGGGGCTCAACGGTGGTGTCCTTTCCGGTTGCGTAGATCGAAGACCACCTTCACCGCACCCCGCCGACCGGCCGCCCCGGCATGGACGATGGCCTCCTCGTAGCGATCGAGCGGATAGGCGGCCGACACCAGGGAACCGAGGTCGGCTTCGGCCACCAGGTCGATGGCCACCTCGAAGGTTCGCCGGGGCTCGCCCTCCGGGCTGGCCGGCGACTCGCGGTCATAGGCGTAGGCCCCGACCAGGGTCAGTTCGCGGTGCCACAACGGCGCCAGGTCGACCGACACCTTGGCGGGCATGCCGACGACCACCACCCGGCCCCGGGGCCGGACCATGGCCAACGACTGGGTCAGCGACTCCGACGAGCCCACGCAGTCGAAGACCACATCGGCCCCGCCGGTGAGTCGACCGGCCAGGACCAGGGATCCGGCCTGCCGGCGCACGGCCCGGGCCAGCTGGTCGGGGGGGACCACGGTGTCGGCGCCCAACGCTTCGGCCACCCGCCGTTGATGGGGATGCTTGGCCCCGGCCACCAGTGTGCAGGCGGTGGTGGGCCGGACCAGATGGTGGAGGGCGGCGATGGTGGCGAGCCCGAGGGTTCCGGCCCCGACCACGGCCACCGTGTCGTCCGGCTGGATCCCACCGGACAGCGCGGCGTGCACCGCGCAGGCGGTCGGCTCGACGATGACCGCGTCCTCATCGGTGAACCGCTCGGGCACCGAGTGCAGCTGGGAGCGGTGGGCGACCAGGCCGGCGGCCGACCAGCCGCCTCCGGTATCGGCGCAGAAGCCGGTCTGGAGTCCGGGCGAGAGGTCCCCGAAGGCGAGGTTCTCGCAGAGTCCGTAGTGGCCGGTGCCGCACTGAGGACAGGGCGGCTGGATCTGGCGGGGCGCGCAGCCGAGGACCGGCTCCACGACGGCCCGGGTGCCGGGGGCGAGCGGGGTCCCCGCGTGGTCGACGCCGCCGTCCTCGAGGACCCCGACGACTTCGTGGCCGGGGACGAACGGGAAGCTGACGATGTCCTCGAAGTAGCGGGAGCTGCGCCCGTCGAGGGTGGCCAGATCCGACCCACAGATGCCGGAGAGGAGCGGGCGGAGGTGGAACCAGTCGTCGCCGGGGACGTCGGGCGGCAACGCGTCGAGGAATTGCAGCGGACCGATGCCGGCGCCGCGGCCGGATCCGAACACCGACGCCACCCGGGAGGCGGCGAAGCGGGGGAGATTGCGTTCGAAGACCAGTGCCTTCACCGGACGCCCCCTTCGGCCAGGCGCCGGGACTGCCCGGCCAGGGCGGCGGCTGAGGTGCGGCCCCGCCGTCCGGCGTCGCGGGTGTCGAGCGGCCCGAGGGGGAGGAGAGGCTGGGCGCCACCGTCAGCCTTTTCCCAGTGCTCGACGTGCCATCCGCGCCGACGGGCGATGGCCGCCAGTTTGGCCTCCGGGTTCACCGCCACCGGGAACCCCACGGCTTCCAGCATCGGGAGGTCGCTGGCCGAGTCGGCGTAGGCCATCGACTCGGAGAGCTCGAGGCCCTCGGCGTCGGCGTAGTCGGCCAACACCAGGGCCCGGGCTTCGCCGATGGGTGGCAGTTCGGCCAGCCTCCCGGTGTAGCGGCCGTCGGCCTGGCTGAGCCGGGCACAGACGATCTCGTCGAACAGCGGTCGGAGCGGCTCGACCACGAAGTCGAGGGCCCCGGTGATGAGGACGGTGCGGTGCCCGAGGGCCCGGTGCTTCCGCACCCGGGCGATGGCGGCCGGGAACGACTTGGCCAGCAGCTGATCGTGGAAGAGCTCCCACCCGTCGTCCTGGAGCCGGGCCACCGGGGCATCCTCGTACCGTCGGTAGAAGGACCGGAGGAAGTCACCCCGGTCGCGCCGGTCGAGGGCGAGCAGGGAGGGCGCCTCCCGAACCAGGTCGGCCACGAAGGCCACCCGTTCTCCGGTCGGGAGGTGGCGGGAGGCCAGCCAGGCGTAGGAGTCGACCACGTTGGCGGCGATGAGAGTGTTCTCGAGGTCGAAGGCGGCGAGGTGACGGTCGGGGGAGAGGATGGCCTTGCGGGCGCGGTCGACCCGGGACGGCTGGATCGACTTTCCCGGGGTGGTCCGGACCCGGGCGTGCTCGACGATGGAGGGGAGATGGATCTCGCGGATGTAGTGGTCCCAGTCGACCATGGCCGGGTCGAGGCCGTAGGTCTGCCGGTCGTCCTCGTCCATCCGGTCCCAGAGGGCGAGCAACCGGTCGACCCGGTAACGGGCCTCGGTCTCGGTGTAGGCGCCGTACAACTCGACGTAGCCGAGCGCCCGATCGGCCAACAGGTGCTTCTCTTCGAGGGCGGCCATCCAGGCGGCCTGCCGACCGCGGATGGGCAGCGACCCGACCAGTCGTTCGGCCAGGTCCATGGCTTTGGACGCCCGGGTCAGCTGCTGCTGGACCCGGCCCCGGCCCGGGAACGACCACTCGGGGACCATGATGGGTTGGCCGTCGGCGTCGTAGAGGGGGTGCTCGGTGAACCACTCCCGGATCAGCTTGACCAGCCGCCCGTAGTTGAACGGGTTCCGGACCCCGGAGGCCACGTGGTAGACGCTCGGGCCCTGGTAGTGGTGGTCGCCGGCGGGCTCGGCGGCGTCGAGGAGGGCCTCCCCGCTCACCGCGATGATGGTGGCCACCACCAGGTCCACCGGGATGACGTCGGTCACCCCTTCGGCGACCCCGGGGAATTCCTTCAGGAGGCCCCGGGCGTAGGAGACGATGATCGGCTCGGCCATCCGGAAGCCCCGGATCCAGCCCGGGCGCGGCTCGGCCAGCGCCGATTCGATGATGGACGGGCGGATGATGGTGATGGGAAGGGTGTCGCCGAACTGGGAGATCAGCGCCCGCTCACCGAGGGCCTTGGTGTAGGGATAGGCGTCCGGCCAACCGAGTGACTGGGCCCGGAGCTTGCCGATCTCGATCAGTTGCTTCTTGACCCAGTCCTCCCGCAACCGCTCGGCCCGCTCGGCCAACAGATGGAGCCCGGCCCCGCCCAACTCGCTGCGGGCGGCTTTGGCGAAGACGGCCAGCCGTTCGGGCCGTCGGGATTCGGCTTCGCTGTCGCCGCGTTGGCGGCGGGCGGCGTCCACCTCGCCCTTCCAGGCCACGTCGAGGCTGTACCGGTTGCCCTCCAGCAGCTCTTCCTTGGCCTCGCCCTGATGGGTCCCGGCCACGTAGGCGGTGGAGACAGGGATGAAATGGATGGGTCCCGTCCGCCCCTCTTGGTTGGCGGCTTCCCGGGCCCTGACGGTGGCCTCGGCCACCCGGGACGGGCCGAGCAGGTTGACCTCGACGGCGGCATCGAGCGGGGCATCGAAGCTGACCGACGCCGCCGAGTGGATGACGATGTCGGTGCGCGACAGCTGACGTCGTCCTTCGTCGTCCAGACCCAGGCCGTCGGTGGCGACGTCACCGGCCACCGCGGTGACCCGACTGGTCACCAGGGCGTCGAAGCCGTCGCCGGTCTCCTGCCGCAGACGGTCGAAGCAGTCGTTCTTGAGGATCTCCTTGGTGGCCCGCTGCATCGGGCTCGACCGGCGGGTGGGCCGGATGAGGAGCACCACTTCGCAGTCGGGAACGGTGCGCAATAGCCTCTCGACCAGGGCCGTTCCCAAAAAACCGGTGGCGCCGGTGATGAAGAACCGCTTGCCCGCCAGGGCGTCACGAACACGGGTCACCAGATCTGTCTACCATATGGTAAGTGACCAAGTCGAGCGCATCGCCCCCGGGGGCCACGGACTCACCCGGCTCGGGAGGCGTGGTTGGCTCGCTTGGCTCCGCCGGCTCCGCCGGTCGGGACAAGGGCCGGCCCCGACCGATGCCGACCAGCAACGGGGTGGCCGACGGCAACAGCACACCGGCGCGGATCCTCGACGCCGCGCTGGCCTCGTTCGCCACCCGGGGCTACGAGGCCACCTCGCTGGACGCGCTGGCGGCCGGCTTGGAGGTGCGCAAGCAGACAATTCTCTATTGGTTCCCGTCCAAGGAGGTGCTCCTCGACGCGGTGATCGACCGGAGCGCCGCCGAGCTGTCGCTGGCATTGGAAGGATCGTTGGCCACCGCCGGCACCGGATGGGTTCGGGTCGAAGCGGTGGTGCGCTCGGTCTTCCGGCTGGCCGCCCGCCAGCCGGAGCTGTTGGGTCTGGTCCGGGAGATGGGCCGGCTGGGCCCGCCGGCTGCCACCCGGTTCGTGGCCGTGCTGGAGCCCCTGGTCGCCCGGGCCTCGCAATTCCTCGAAGCGGAGATGGACTCCGGCCACATGCGACGGCACGAGCCCCGGCTGCTCCTGCTGACCATCTACTCCACCGTGATAGGGATGCTCACCGAAGTCGAGCTGCTCCGGGCCCTCGGGGAGGAGCCCACCGCCCGATCGCTCGTCCGCCGACGGGCGGAGATCCTCGACCTGTTGCGCTCGGCACTGGTCACTGTTCCGTGATCGGTGGGGTGTCAAGGGCCGCATTCATGCCCTTGGCGTAGCCTGACCGCGTGAGTGGGCTGGCTCAACTCCGCGTGCGCTTGCTTGGCAGTCTCGACGTCGAGGGAGTCGACGCACCCGCCCTCGGAAGCCGCAAGGCTCGCACCTTGGTCAAACTGCTGGCGTTGGCCCGCGGCAAGCCGGTGTCCGCGGACACGGTGGTCGAGGCGCTCTGGCCCGGCGACGACCTGCCCGCCAAGCCGGTCGAGCAGGTCGGGGTGCTCGTCAGCCGGCTTCGCTCGGTTCTGGGCGCCGATCGGTTGCCCCGTTCCGACGCCGGCTGGGCATTGGCGGTGGATTGGCTCGACGTGGTCGAGCTCGAGGTGCGCGTCGACGAGGCCGGGGCCCGGATGGCGGCCGGCAACCCGGCCGCGGCGCGGGCGGCGGTGCGAGCCGCGCTGGCGCTGGTCCGTGGCGAGCTGCTGGCGGACGAGAACGACCCGGTCTGGGCCACGGCTGACTGCCGAGCGGCATCCCGGACGGTGGCCCGGGCGCGGCTGATCGGTGCCGAGGCGGCGTTGGCCGACGGCGATCGGGGGGACGCGGCCGCCCTCGCCGAAGGGGTGCTCGACCACGACCCGTATGACGAGGCCGCCCTGCGGGTCCTCATGCGTGCCCAGGCCGCCGCCGGTCGTCCGGCGTCGGCCTTGGCCGCTTACGCCCGCACGCGAGAGCGACTTTCCGAAGACCTGGGCGTCGACCCCACCCCGGACACCGAGGCGCTCCACACGGCCATCCTCCTGAGCGACGAGGACTTCGCCGGTCCGACCTCGGGCGCGTCGAGGGAGTCGAGCGTGTCACCGAGTCTGGTCGGTCGGGGCGAACACCTGGCCGCCCTCGACGATCTGTTGACCCGGGCTCGGGCCGGAGATTGCGTCCTCGCTGTCGTGGAAGGCGAGGCGGGCATCGGCAAGACCACGCTGGTGTCCCGCTGGTGCGCCGGGATCCGAGCCGACGCCCTGGTGGTCAACGGCCGCTGTGACGAGCTCGGGCGCGATCTACCCCTCCAGCCGATCCTCGACGGGCTCGAGGCGCACCTGCGCACCCTGGCGCCGGCCGACGCGGAGGCCTTCCTCGCCGACTCCCGGCCGGTACTTGGCCCGCTGCTCGGTCGATTCAGTGCCGATGCTGCCCAAACCGGGCCCACCATCGTCGCCGACCCGGCCGCCGGCCGGGCGTTGTTGTTCGCTTCGCTGCTGGCGACGATCGAACGTGCCGCCGGGGACCGTCCGGCGGTGGTGGTCGCCGAGGACGTGCACCTCGCCGGGGCCAGCACCATTGAATGGTTGCGCTTCGCGGTCCGGCGTGGCTCCCGGATGTTGGTGATCGCCACCAAGCGACCCGAGGGACCCGCCATCAGATCGGCGGAGCTGTTGACCCTCGGGCCCCTCGACCTGGCATCGGTCGCTGAGCTCGTCGGCCGACAGCGGGCGCCGGAGCTGCACGCCCGAAGCGGCGGCCATCCACTCTTCCTGGAGGAGCTGGCGAACGCCACGTCGCCGGAGCTGCCGGCCAGCGTGCGAGAGGCGGTGGCCGCCCGGGTCGACGGCCTGGGGGAGGCGGCAACGACGTTGCGCGCCGCCGCCATCCTCGGCTCCGACGTCGATATCGACCTGCTGGCCGGGGTGCTCGACCTTCCACTGACCGTCCTGCTGGTGCACCTCGACGCCGGGATGCGCACCCTCGTCGTGGAAGAGCGCTCGGCCGGGTTCGCCTTCCGGCACGAACTGGTTCGCGAGGCTCTGGTGGCGGACATGTCGGCAGCGCGTCGCGCCTTCGTGCACCGGGAGGCGGCGCGGGTATTGCGGGGCCGGCCGGGCCACGATCCCATGGAGGTGGCCTGGCACGCGCGCTACGGCGGTGACATCGGGACCGCGGTCATCGCGCTGGTAGATGCGGCGGCGACAGCCGGCAACCGTTACGACATGGTCCTCGCCGAGCAACTGCTGACCGACGCCATCTCCCTGCAGGACTCAGTCGCCGCCCGGATGGCCCGCGCCCGCGTGCGCATCGCCCGCTTCGACCCGGTCGGCGCCGATGAGGATGCGGCGCGGGCCCTGGAGCTCGGAGGGGGGGCCGGATCGCTCGAGTTGGCCGGGTGGGCGGCGTACTACGGGCGCGACTACGACCTGGCCCTTCGGCGAGCCGAGGAGGCTACCGAGCGAACCGACCAACCCGGGTTGCGGGCCAGCTGCCTGACCTTGAGCGGTCGCATCCTGCACTCCAGCGGACATCTGGTCGAGGCCGATCAGCGTCTCAGCCAAGCGCTGGCGGAGGCGCCGGTCGAGGTGCGGGGTGTGGCCCAGGTCTTCCTCGGCGGGTTATGTGTCCACCAGGGTCAGGTCGAGAAAGGCCACGAGCTCGCCGACCGGGCCCTGCTCGATCCGAGCCGACTCGGGCACCCGTTCGCGCTGCATCATGCCCACTTGTACCGCGTGTTGGGACTCGGCATGCGGGGCCGGCCACTCGAAGCACTAGCGGGCGCCGAATCGGGCCGAGAGGCCGCCATCCAGGCCGGGGAGCCGGGCGCCCGTTTCGTCCCGATCCAGGACAATCTGCGCTCGTGGGTGCTGCGCAACCTAGGCCGGCTCGACGAGGCGGACGAGTGGACCAACCGGGCCCTCGAGGTCTCGGGCAGCCATCGGGGCTCGATGAACGAGCCGTACTACGCGGGCCGGTTGGATCTCATCGAGGGCCGGTTGCGGGCCGGCGATCTCGACACCGCCGGCCAAGCCATCGAGGACACTGCCGACGCCATGGGGTGGAACGGGACGAACGCCTGGCACCACCACCAGCGGTATCAGTCGCTGTCGGCGCAGTACCTACTGGCAACCGGAGACGCCGACCAAGCGGTGGCGGTGGCGTCCGAGGTGGTCGCCGACGCTGACCAACGACAGACACTGCGGTACTCCGTGTTTGCTCGGCTGACCTTGGCGCGAGCCCGCCTCGCCGCCGGAGACCCGATTGACCACGACGAGATCGACGGCGTCCTGGCCGACCTCGAACTCTGCGCCGGGCTGGAGGCGTGGCGGGCAACCGCGGAACTGGCGGCGGCGGCGGGAGTCGATCGCTGGTGGCGGGACGCCGAGCGCCGGGCCGGCACCCTCATCGTGCGCGCCGGGGACGAGGGCGAGACACTTCGGAGGTACGTCGCCACCGAGTTTGCGGCCCTCGGACGCTAGGCGGCGATTGAGCAGAACGCGCCAAGGCCCAGCCCTTGTTGGAGCCGGCTAGCCGGTCGCAGTGGCGGCGAGAAAGATCAGGCGGCGGACGATCGGCTCCGGGTCCCGGCCCAGCAAGGCGAGGGCTCGGCGAACCACTGCGTCGCGGGTCTCGGGGTCCAGCCCTTCGACGAAGGAGGCCGAGTGGGCCAGACCCATTCGCCACGCGACCATGTCGACAGGCCCAAGGTCAGGGAACCTGATCTCCCGGCGCTCTACGCGGAGTGGCCGCATCCCGCCACGCTCGATGGCGGCGGCGGCGCGGTCGACCGTGCCCCAGGCCGCCATCGCCGACTTCACGGCCGCGTACCACGGGGGACTCTCCCAACCGGCTTCGGACAACGCGGCTTCGACCGCCGCCTTGGCCGGGTGGTCGTCGTCGGCGGTGTAGGTCGAGGCCACCAGCAGGCCTCCGACCCGCCCGGCCTCTCGGACCCCACCGGCGGGATCGTCGAGGTGGTTGAGGGAGAACGGGGCCAGCACCACGTCGAACGCCCGGCGCCGGAAGGGAAGCTCCCGCGCATCGGCGACGGTGGCCGGAGGCCGGTCGTCGCGGCCGCGCACCAGCATCCCGAGTGCCAGGTCGGCGGCGATCACCCGTGCCCCGGCTGCCCAGGCGGCGCGGGATCCATCCCCGGTGCCGCTGCCGAGGTCGAGTACCAACCGACCATCGAGTGGTGTCGGGCTGAAGTCCACCAGGAGCTCGGCCAACCGGCCGTACACCCGGGCCGGCCCGACGGCCCATGCGGACGCGCCGGCGGAGTACGCCGCCCCGATGGTGCTCAAAGGTGGCGGCTTCCCTCGCGCACCCGATCGCACCACCAACCCAGCTCGTCGTCGCTCCCGAGGGCTTTTTCCCAGCCGAAGCTCAGGAGGGTGCCCAACAGACACAGGCTGAGTTGGCGCTCCCACCATCCGTCGGTGCCAATCCCGTTGGCTTCGAGGGCGGATCGCAATGCGCCGATGGCGTCCTCCTTGGAGTGGGGGAGCCGCGCCGCGTTGAGGGCCAGGTACCAACCGAGCTCGAAGCAGATCGGTCCCTCGCCGCAGTAGGTCCAGTCGAGTAACACGACCCGGCCGTCGTCGCGCAGGCCGAGGTTCCCGAGCTTCCAGTCACCGTGGAGAAAGGTGCGTGGGGTTGCCCCAACCGCGTCGACCAGCGGCCGGGTGTCATCCCGGAGGTCTCGTACCAGCGAGCGCACATCGTTCGGTGCCCGCTCGAAGAAGCGCACCCAACCCTTGGCGGCGATCTCCGGTACCGGATTGGGCCATCCGAGTTGGCGCTCGTCTTCGATGTCTGCATCCCCGAAGAGCAGCCAGCGGTTGGCCTTTGGCAGCAGCCCGACGGTGTCTTGCCAGCCCCACATGCAGGCCGAGAGCGCCGCCAGCCCGTCGAGCAGCTGCAGATGGGTCTCCATCGGGAGCGGATCGTCGCCGGCGGGGATCAGCACGTCACTCAGATCCCGCATCAGCAGCGCGGCGCCCAGCCCGTCCCGACCCAGTCCGCCGGCGGCGCCGACCATGCCGTGATCGATACGCTCGGGGAGGACGTCCATGAGCCCGGCCCGCCACACGTCGAGCGGGATGCAGGTGGTTTCGTGAAAGAACCGCATCGTCCAGTCATTGTCGATGTGGACGTGCTTCAAGACATGGGGCTTGCCGTCGATCACCACCCGTTCGAAACCGACCCCGGACTTCGAGTCGCTGTGCAAGAACGGCCGGCGGTCCGAGGCACCGGCGAGGAGTTCGTCGACCGACGCGGCGACCGGGCGCGGTGCCAGCTTGGCCGTCTGCATGTCAGCCAGCATGGCTGGCGGCGTCCATTTCCGCCAGTAGTGATGCCGGCCACCGGCCACCGCACCACATGTTGTCGTGGACGATGCGGCCGTCGTCGTCGAGCTCGAGCACGTGCATCTGGCGGGCGGCGTGGGGCACGCCGTCCTCGACCCACGTAACGGTCAGTTCTACGACCTCGCCGTTGGCGATGGGGAGGCGACGCAGCTCCTCGAACTCGCCGGGGTCCCGGTACCAGGAGCGGAGCTGGTTGCGGATGCCGTCGTCGCCCTGCACGGACATGCGCCAGCCGGGAACGACGGCATCGAGGACCGCCCCTTCGGCCCAGGGGCTGGGACCGTCGTGGTCACCGCGAACGGTGGCCAGGAAGCGGTCGACGGCGGGTGCGGTGGAGGTTGAGCTGCTAGTCGTGGTTTTGGTCATGGCCGAATGGTGGCCAATGGCCCCTGCAGCCGCCTTGCAGTCCCACCGCAAGGTGGCTGCAGGCCGGCGAGCAGATAGTGGTGTCAAACGACACCGACCAAGGAGATGACACCATGGCAATCGACGAAGGCAAGCTCAACGACCTGATCGGGCGCTTTGTGGGGGATTTCGGGGCCGCCATGCACGCGGCCACGGTGGTGATCGGGGACAAGCTCGGGCTGTACGCCTCGCTGGCCGAACGGGGGCCGATCACCGGGCGGGACCTCGCCCTCGCGCTCGAGCTCGACGTCAGGTTAGTGGAGGAGTGGCTGGCCGCCCAGTTCGTGAGCGGCTACGCCGAGTATGACCCCGCCGCCGGGACCTTCTGGCTCACCGACGAGCAGGCGGCGGTTTTGGCCGACGACTCGACCCAGGCTTTCCTGGTCGGCGCCCAGACGATCACGGCTGCCCTCTGGAAGGACGAAGAGCTCATCCGGGATGCGTTCCGCTCCGGCAAGGGGGTCGGGTGGCACGAGCACAACCACGACCTGTTCCATGGAACCGAGAAACTGTTCAAGCCCGGCTATCTCGGCAACCTGATCTCCGCCTGGATTCCGGCGCTCGACGGAGTCGACGCCAAGCTGCGCCGAGGGGCCAAGGTCGCCGACATCGGGTGCGGGCACGGCTCCTCGACGATCCTGCTGGCCAAGGAGTACCCGAATGCCGAGATCACCGGATTCGACTACCACGCCGAGTCCATCGACGAGGCTCGCAAGCGCGCCGCGGAGGCGGGGATCAGCGACCGGGTGAAATTCGAGGTCGCCTCCGCCCAGGACTTCGGGGGAAGCGGGTACGACCTGGTATGCATCTTCGACGCCCTGCACGACATGGGTGACCCGATCGGCGGCGCGGCCCACATCCGGGCGTCGCTGGCGGATGACGGCACCTGGCTGCTGGTCGAGCCCATGGCCATCGCCGGCCTGGAGAACAATGTGAACCCGGTGAGCCGGATCTTCTATGCCGGATCAGTGGGCATCTGCACCCCGGCGGCCGAAGCCCAGACCGGTGGGTACGCGCTCGGCAATCAGGTGTCCGACGAGCGGTGGAGCGAGCTGCTCGCCGACGTCGGCTTCAGCCGGTTCCGCCGGGCTACCGAGACCCCGTTCAACCGGGTCTTCGAGGTGCGCGTCTAGAACGGTCTCGTCCCGGCCCGATGGGCGTTCGCGTTATCGACCCGAGAACCGCGTTCAGTCGGAGGCGGCGGCCTTGCGCTGGCGTCTCGAGGGCTTCGGGGCCGGGGGAGCAGGCCGCTTGGGCGTGTACCGCTTGTTGCCGACCGGGGCCGACGATTTTTTGGACCGGGCCCGTCGGGCCTCAGCCACGGTGGTAGGGCGCGACGAGGCCGCCGGACGCGCCGCCTTCGCCGGACGCGCCGTAGGCGATGGGCGGGCCCGAGGGCCAACTCCAGCCTCTCGGAGCCGGGCGGTGGTTTCCTTTTGGAGCTTGTAGGACCGGTACAGCAGCCAGATGGCCAGGACGAAGAACGGCAAGCCGAGGAATAGGTAGGACCCGCCGAAAGCTGCGCCGGTGAACAGTGCGACAAACCCAACTGGGGCTCGGCGACCCAATACGGTGGTGGCGATCAGGAGGGCGGCGGCAATGAGGCCCACGACCAGAGTGGTCTGCGGAGTGATCTGGCCCTTGGCCAACCGGAAGTTGTGATTTTGGGTTTCGACTAGATAGATGATGGTAGCGAACAGTGCGGCTCCACCGGCGGCGATAAACGAGAAACGCTTCTCGCGTGCGTCCAAGCGGTCGATGGCCCATTTGGTCGAAACGCTCGATTGACCCGGTTCGATGTCGGCGGCCATGGTACTGGCCCGGATCTTGTCCATCCGCTTGCGCTTCTCGGCCGGCGTCTCCCGGGCTGGAGGTTCGTCGTCCAACTCGTCGTCGTCCAACTCGTCGTCGTCCTCAGCGTCCTCTTCGTAGTCGTCTTCGTCCTCGTAGTCTTCGTCTTCGTCCTGGTAGTCGTCGTCCAAGGAATCGTCATCAGTCGCGTCTTCGAACGTATCGTCCTCGGAGGCGTCGTCGTCGGCAACATCGTCACCCGCGGAGTCGTCCACCTTGCGATTCTTCGGGCTCATCGGCCTCAGGATACCGGGTCATCCTCGGAGGCTCCGACGGAGCGGTTCACAACTCGGCCACCACCAGCCGAACCCCGAGGTTGTCCTCGGGCTCGACGACCCAGGGCTGTCGGCTGTGCGACAAGCCCCCCAGGCCGGGGAGGGTTGGCGGGGCGGGTCGGGCACCGAGCAAGGTGTCCGGCTCCTCGTCCGCCATCAACAGGTGATGAAGGCGCCCGCTCCGGTCACCCAGCCAGGCCGCCAGCTCCTGCGACTCCGGACCGGGGGTCGGGGCGATCAGCCGAACGGCCAGCGGACAATCCCACCGAAGGTCGATCCACTCTTCTCCCGGTCCGGTACCCCGGTCTTCCAGGGCGCCACCCAGAAGCCGGCCGAAGAGGTCGATCCCGGCATCGAGGTCAGCCACCGCATGAGTGACCCTCCGAAGGGATGCGGGCCGGACGATGCCGCTACCGTCCCGCCGGCGACGTCGCTCGGTCGGGAAGTCGTCGGGGGCGGGATTGGACCACCCCCCAGAGGCTTCGGCCAGCTGGATGACGATCCCGGTGCCTTGCTTGGGGTGGATGAACGCTTCCTTCCATTCCGGGTCGCGGAGATCCACGCCGATCGGGTCGAATCCGGCGTCACGTGCGGCATCCAGGGCCACGAGGATGTTCGGGACTTTGAAGGTGAGGTGATGGGGTCCGGGCCCGCTGTGCTCGAGGAAGCGGTCGAGGAAGTCATTGGACGCGGTGTCGTGCGGTTTGAGCAATTCGATGCGGGACCCGTTGGCGAACCGCAATTGGGCCGGGGCAAACCCGATGCTCTCGCCTCCGGAGCTCCACTCGGCCCCCAGCTGAGCGGCATACAGCGGCCAGGCATCCTGCCAGGATCGAACCGCGTGAGCCACGTGATCGAGCACGGTTCGGGACATCGATGGCGAAGTCATGACCAAGACACTGCTTCGGGGCAACCCGAATTGTCGAACTGGGGGCGGATCCGGTGGTTGCCGTTCGGGTCGGTTGTCGAACTGGCATCGTGGCGGTACCGTCGCTTATGGATTTCCGCACTGAATCAGCTGTTGGGCTGGCCGGCCAGGTGCGTCGAGGCGAACTGTCGGCGCGCGAGTTGGTCGGTCACGCCTTGGCCCGGATCGAGGCCATCAATCCGACCATCAACGCCTTCGTCGCAGTTGACGGCGAACGGGCCCTGGCTGACGCCGCGGCTGTCGACGACCTGGTCGCGGCGGGAAGGGACCCAGGCCCATTGGCGGGTCTTCCCCTTGGGGTCAAGGACCTGGAAGATGCCGTCGGGTATGTGACCACGCACGGCTCGGCGGCATTCGCCGTCCAACCGCCGGCGCCGGCCGACTCGATGATGGTGGCCAGGTTGGTGGCCGCCGGATGCGTGGTGGTCGGAAAGACCAACACACCCGAATTGGGATGGAAGGCCGACACCGTCAATTCGGTATTCGGTCGCACGATGAATCCGTGGAGCCTGGACCACACCGCCGGGGGCTCGTCGGGTGGCAGTGCGGCGGCGATCGCGTCGGGCATGATCCCACTGGCGACCGGGTCCGACGGCGGCGGTTCCCTCCGGATACCGTCCGCCTGTTGCGGGCTCTCGGGGATGAAGCCGTCCCTCGGCCGAGTCCCGACCGGCGGATCGCACGCTCCCGACTGGCAGAACCTCTCGACACGCGGACCGTTGGCCCGCAAACTCGCGGATCTGATCGCCGCCCTCGACGTGGTGGTGGGACCCGATGCCACCGACCTGCGGTCCCTACCCCGGCCGGAGGCGTCCTGGCTGGCGGTGCTCAACGACCCCAAACCCCCGCAGCGGGTGGCGTGGTCGCCGACCCTCGGCTACGCGGAAGTCGACGCCGAGGTGCTGGCCATCTGTGAGCGGGCGGTAGCGGTGCTGGCATCGCTGGGCGCCGACGTCATGGAAATCGAGACCGTCTTCGACGAGGACCCGGTGACTGACTGGCTGACCCTGACCGGCGCCTACAACCTACGGACCCATGCTGAATTCCGGGGGACCCCGGTGTGGGACGATATCGATCCGGTGTTGGCCATGGTCATCGACCGGGCGACTTCGATCAGCGCGCTGGACATGGTCCGGGCCGAAGACGCCACCCATGATTTGAATCTACGGCTGGTCGATCTCTTTCACGACGTGCGCCTGCTGGTGACGCCCACCACCGCGGCCGCGGCGCCGCCCCACGCGCTGGAGGGATCGGCCATGATCAACGGCACCCCGGATTTCAATTGGGTCAAGTTCACTTACCCGTTCAACATGACCCGGTCGCCAGCCGCCACCGTGTGCGCCGGAATGACGGCCGACGGCATCCCGGTCGGCCTGCAGCTGATCGGACCCCAGCACGGTGATCTGGTGGTGCTCCGGTCGGCGGCAGCGCTGGAGGAGGCTCTCGGCTTCGAACTTCTACCCCCCGAGTTCGCCGGGCTACCATGACGGACTGCATCCGAGCGGTTCTCGGGCGTAGACGAAGCACGGGCGTTTAGCTCAGTTGGTTAGAGCGCAGCCTTCACACGGCTGAGGTCGGAGGTTCGAGTCCTCTAGCGCCCACTCGTTAGCCATGCCCCCATTCTGTGGACAAGTTGCAACATGGGCCAAGATGACCCGGCGGTTGGAAAGACAGCCAGAAGGTGCTGGAACCCGGCGGTTGGACCGTAAGGACTTGTAGCCGCGTTGGCGGAGCCGAAGCCTGCACACGGTGTCGTCGATCGCTCACATCGACCGGTGCCGACGGACCATTCCCACGGTGGCCAATTTTGAGAATTGCCCCGTCTCCTCCGGCAGATTGTCCGACGGTACCCCGAGTAACTTCAAACCGTTGGTGCGGCAATCGTTTTAATTTCATCGGATTCTCGATATTTCTAGGCTCGGGACTAGAACATGTATTCGTTTGCCGGAATTGAAGCGCAAGGTTGTCGGGCGCCAGAAGTTACTTGACCGAGGGGTGGCAGTCATGAGAGATGGCCAGATGATTCCTGTCAGACAGGAATCCGAATCGAACCAGGCGGATATGGAGCTGGTCGTCAAGGTCCGGGAGGGCGACCCGGTGGCCATGGCGGAGCTTTGGCGCCGGCACTTTCCGAGCGCCTGTGGTGCCGCCCGCCGGATCACCGGCTGTTCCGACCCGGGTGACGCGGCCAGTGAGGCATTCCTGGCCACGGTGCGAGCCATCCGTTCG
>DASZIT010000052.1:0-102879 GCA_035948855.1 Acidimicrobiales bacterium
TGCTGTGCCGTCCGGCCGAAGGTGGACCCCACGATATCGAAGGCGGCGCGACTGACCTTGGCGAGGGACTGGTGATCCACCTTGTCCAGGGTGTCGGCCGGGTCGAACAGGTACCACGGCGCGGTCAGGTAGTTGACAAGCGGGACGCCTTCAAGATGGAAGAACCCACCGTCGGTGGTGGGAAATGGGGCCAAGGCGTCGGGCGTGAGGACCAAAGAGCGGTCAAGACGATGTTCAACGATCGCATCCCAAACGACCTGCTCTAGGACTGGGTGCTCGGTGGTGAACCACCAACGCGGGGTGACCTCAGGACGCTCATCAGCCTGTCCGGGGGCGGGGTGGTCGATGGCGGCGTGCTCCAAGTGGACTTCGAGGACGACGCGACCCATCATCGCCCGATGGCGCTCGATGAAGGCACGGGTGCCAGCACCGTGGGCCATGTGCGCGGCCATCGCAGCGAAGATCATTCGGTGCGGTCGTTTGGATGCGGGGAGTGCCGCCCAGGCCGTCGCTTGGGCCAGGAGCATTGCGATCCCGCTGCCGTCTTCGACTGCTGACGCCCAGGGAGCATCATGGTGGGTTCCGATGACAACCCACTCGTCGTCAGCTCCAGACAACTCACCCACGACGTTGTGCGAAGTCGTGAGACCTCTCAAGGCCACGACTTCGATGCGTGCGGTGGATGCGCCGTCTTCAACCAGCGCCAGAAGCCGATCCCCGTTGTCCTCAGACACATAGACGCCGGGGATCGAACGGAACTCCCCGTCATAGGGCACGTAGTATTCGCAGCCACCGCTCGGATAGCCGCGGAGCACCCCGACATATCCGAGGGCGCCCGCGGCGATGGCCGGCTCCATGGTTCCCTGGAGTTCAGCGGCGAACGGGAGCCAATGTCGTCCATCGGCGAACGTGTCGTCAGGATCGAATGCCCACCCGGCTTCAACCAGGGCTTCGGGTGACGAGGATGCCGATCCCGTAGCAGCCCGTCGCCGGAGCACCGGGAACTCGACCGGGAGGGAGTCGAACTGAATCTCGTAGATTGCGATCTTGCCGGCGACGGCAGCCGGATAGGCCGGATCCCAGCGAGCCAGTTCACCCTCGACTCGGATCGGCTCTGACAAGGGGACCGGGAAACATTCGATGGGCACCGAATCCGGATCTGGTCCCACCAGAAGCTCGGCGTGGCTGTCCTTCCAGAACGCCGATTCCACCGGTTCGAAGCGAACTGACTCAAGCCCGAGGGACTCAAACTTCCGGAGGATGAACTCCTCCGTCCATTGATCGGCGGGATAGCCCGGCCTGCGGATCCCCTGTTCGACCACCTCTTCGACCCAATGGAGCATCTCCGCTACTGATGGCAGGTTCGGACCGTCGGTCACCCGGGTCTCCTTCCTGAAGTGCAATCGGGGCGGTCGTTGATGGTAACCGCCCATGTGACCTCGCCGAAGTGACCTCGCCGAAGTTCGCCCTCCGAGGGCACGGCGGCTGCCAGAATCGGTGGCATGCGGCTTGGCATCGCCCATCACTATGGCTGGGCGGTGGCCGTCACCGCCTCGGCGGACTACAAGGTCGTAGACCGTCGGAGGATCGAGTTGATCGAGCCTGGCGTACCGACCGCACCGATCCACCACGAGGGAGGACCACACCTTCTTCACCGGTCGGGGGAACCTCTCGACGACCGCAGTCTCGCGGCGTTGACCGAGACGGTGCGAGCGTCGGTCGTTCGAGCGGCGGCGGCGGCCCTTGACGAACTGGAGATTGCGTTGCCTGAACCGATCGACACGATCTCGCTTCGGGCCTGGCCCGCTGACTTCCCCGGGGACATCGCTGTCCAACGCCGTGTGCCGTACGAGAGCCGAGCCGACTCCGTCATGTATTGCCAAGTGCTGGCCGAACTCGCTCGTGAACGCGGCTGGGTGGTCCAGACCTACAACGCCAAGAATGTCGAGGACGAGGCAATACGCATCCTGGGTGAGCGAGCGGACGAGGTGCTTCGTGGCCCGCGGGAAACCTTGGGGCCACCGTGGTCGAAAGACCATCGGATGGCATTCGCCGCCACCATCGCGGCCACCTGACTTGGGCCGGGTGTTTACCGCCAGCGATCGAGACTATCCGGGGACTGTCCCGAAGATCTGAGTGACCGCTTCTGCCCGGGCCGGGCGGCGTACAGCGCGACCGCGGCGGCGGCGATCCCGATCTCGAGGAGGATGCTCAGGCTGCCGATGTGAAAGACGTGCCGGCCGATGAAACCGCCGACGATGGAGCCGATGAGGCCGAGCATCACCGTGGCCAGCAACCCGATGGCCTGGCGCCCCGGGATGACCAGGCGGCCGAGGGCCCCGATAACCAGCCCGACAATGATCGAGCTGATGATGGTGCTGATCGCCAGGCCGATGATCGGGAACACGATGAACAGCACGATCAGGACAACCAGCAGTAGCCAGAGCACGCATCCAATTTACCGGTCTCGGAAGGGAAATGCGCCGCGAGCCCTACGCCGGGCGCGCGTTTCGTGAACGCCAACCCGAATCTTGACCGGCTGACCCGACGTCAGCTACCGGACCCCGACCCGGCCGACCGGTAGGCCGGTTCGACGGGTGCCTTGGGCGCCGGCTCGGTGAGGTCGAGATGGGTCGGCAGACCGTCGCCGCGGAACAGACCCGATGCCAGGGTGGTCCGGCTGAGGGCGTCGGCAGCCAAGATGATGGCCCCCGCGGTGTAGGTCGACCGTTCGAGGGGCGGGAAGGTCGCCTCCTCGGGATAGACCATCCCCGTCCAGTAGGAACCGTCCTCGTTGCGGAGGGCCTGGACCCAGGTGAGCAAGTTCCGGGCGGCGTCATCCATGCCCAACGCATCCAGGGCCAGCACGCACTCCGCGGTCTCGGCGGCGGTCACCCACTCACCGGTCGACACGCACCGGACTCCGAAACCCTCCATCACGAAGGTGGACCAGGACGACTCGATGCAACGGCGGGCCGCCTCGCCGGTGAGCGCCCCCGACAACACCGGGTAGTACCAGTCCATGGCGAACTCCACCTTGGGAGCGAACGCCGACGGGTTGTAGGCGATGGCGTGGGCGAGCCGGCCGGCGGCGAATTCCCAGTCGGGCCGTTCGTGGCCGAGTCGCTCGGCACAGGCGATGGCACAGCGCAGGCTGTGGTAGATCGAAGATGAACCGGTGAGCAGCGCGTACTCCTCGGCGAACCCCGACGCGTCCAGTGACCAGCGGATGGAGCCATCGTTGCGCCGCCAACGCAGGACGAAGTCCACCCCGGCCTCGAGCGCCGGCCACAGCGCTTCGAGCCCCTCGATGTCGCCGGTGGAGATGTACCGATGCCAGGCCCCGGTGGCCAGGTAGGCGCAGACGTTGGTGTCGAGGCGTGCGTCCTTCACCCCGCTGGCCACGTAGTAGTTGAACCAGCTGCCGTCCGGAAGCTGGTTGTCGACCAGCCACCGGTAGGCCCGGTCCGCTTCGGCGTCGAAGCCGCAGGCAGTCAGGGCCATGGCCGCTTCCACATGGTTCCAGGGGTCACAGTGGCCTCCGGGAAACCATGGGATCATGCCGTCGTCGAGCTGGAGATCGGCGATGGTCTGGGCCGTCTGCATGACTTCGGAGGTACTGAGGATTCCCGGAACTTCGGGGACCGATCTCATGCTCCGACACCTGCCTCGGCTTCGACATCGGACACCGACGACCGCCTCGGAGTCGACGTCGGAGCGGACCGGCTGGAATCCGCCTCCAACCCGCGGAGGGCGCCGGCTGACCGGTCTTCCGAATTCCGGGCGGCGGCAGTCGGCTTGTGCAGGTACACCACCAGGCTCTTGCCCATCAACGGGTTGAGCACCCGCTCGGCATACCGGGTGACCTTCGGCGCCTTGACGATGTCCCAGGCCAACAGCCGGTGGTAGGCGGCGACGGCCGGATGGTCGTCCTTCGACGGACCGACCAGACAACGGAGCCACCAGTAGGGCGAGTGGAGCCCGTGGGCGTGATGGCTCCCGACCTCGGTCAACCCGGTGGCTTCGAGTCGACGGGTGAGCTCCGGGTGCCGGTAGATGCGAATGTGGCCCCCCGGGACGTTGTGGTACTCGTCGGAGAGCGCCCAGTTGACGAATTCGGGCCCGCACCGGGGCACGGTGACCGCCATGGAGCCGCCCGGGCGCAGTACCCGGGCCAACTCGGCGATGGCGGTTTCGTCGGCGGGGATGTGCTCGAGAATCTCGGAGGCGATCACCCGATCGAAGGAGCCGTCGGCAAACGGAAGGTGCAGCGCGTCGCCCTGGACGGAGCCGACCCGGCTGGTCACGGCATCCAACTCCCCGGCGTCGGCCATCGCCCCGAAGGTGTCGAGCACGTTTCGGACCTCGTCGGCACCGGCGTCGAAGGCCACCACCTCGGCGCCGAGCCGCGCCGCCTGGTAGGCGTGGCGCCCGAATCCACAGCCCAGGTCGAGCAGGCGATCCCCGGCCTGCAGGCCGAGTTTGGTGTAGTCGACGGTCAGCATGTCAGGTCTCCACTGATTCGGTCGCCGGGCCCGGCGCCGCGCCAAGGTCGTTGAGCAGCCGGTGATACTCCGCCGAGGTCCCAAGGGCCGTCACCTGCCAGGTGAACCGACCGAGCACCCGTTCACGTCCGGCGACGCCCAGCCGGCTTCGCAATTCGTCGTCGTCCAGCAAGCTTCCGATGGCGACGGCCAAGGCGCCGGGATCGTCGGGCGGAACCAGCAGGCCGGTGACCCCGTTCTCCCCCACCACTTCGGGGAGGGCGCCGCCGGTGGTGGCCACCAGGGCCACCCCGCAGGCCATCGCCTCGATGGCCGGCAACGAGAACCCCTCGTAGAGGGACGGCACCACCGCGACTTGCGCCTGGGCATAGTTGCAGGCCAGCTCGTCGTCGCTGATGCCCGACACGCATCGCACGATGGGTCCCAGGTCGAGCCGTTCGATGGCCCGGGCCACCCGGCCTTCCGGCCGGGGGTTGCCCACCACCACCAGCTCGATATCCCGCTCCGTCCGGAGCTTGGCCACCGCCTCCAGCAGCGGCACCAGCCCCTTCATGGGAACGTCGGACGATGAGGTGACCATGATCCGACCCGGGACCGGGGTCAGGTCGGGACGCGGGCGAAACACCGAGTGGTCGACCCCCACCGGGACCACCGTCATCCGTTCGGTGGCCACCCCCAACTGGGCGGCGATATCGGTCTTGGACGACTCCGACACCGTCACCACCCGGGGCAGGGACCGGGCCACCCGCACTTGCATCCGCAGGAAACCGAACCAACGTCGTTGGGTGAAGCGCTGCCAGGGGTTGGTGGCATGGCTGAGGGCCAACTGGCGGTCGACGGTGATCGGATGGTGCAGGGTGGTGAGCAGCGGCCACCCGTCATCGATCATCCCCAGCATCCCCTTGCCCAGGCACTGGTTGTCATGGATCAGGTCGAATTCCTGGCGACGGGAGGCCAGCAATCGCCGGGCCCGAAGGCTGAACGTCCAGGGTTCGGGGAACCCGGCGGTGCACATGATCGCGAACTCGAGGGCGTCAATGGCCGTGTGGAATTCGCGGGGCTTGGGAACCCGGAACGGGTCAGGTTCGCGGTAGAGGTCCAGACTCGGAACCGGGGTGAAGCCGACCCCCTCGTCGACCTCGGGCCAGGGTTGGCCGGCGAATACCTCGACGGAATGGCCGAGCGCCACCAGCTCTCGGGCCAGATGCCGGGTATAGACGCCTTGGCCTCCGCACCGGGGGTTCCCCCGGTAGACCAAAAAGGCGATCCGCAGACCGCCGGGCCCCGGGGGCCGGGGCAGGATCCGCTCGGGTACCGGCGGCGGCCGTTTCGGTCCCTTCACCTTGGCGCGGCGCCGGCCGAGCCTACGCACAAGGTCCCCCTGCATATGAGCACATAAGGGGGCAAGCCTCCCCCGGCCCGGCACTTCGGCGCAAACCGTTCCACCGAACCGAGCAAATGACCGGGTTGTCGACCCCTTCCTCAGGCGCCACGGGCCCCCCCAACCGGTCGTGGACCAGGCAGGAGAGCGATATGTGCGGTCAGGCAGGCCCCGGATCAACCGACAACCGGCGCACTAATGTCAGGTCCATGGATCTCGACTACCCAGCCGAAACGGAGCCGTTCCGGGCCGAGATCCGGGCCTGGCTGGTCGAACATCTCCCCGACGACTGGGGAACCCCGGGGTTTTCGATGGCGCCGGAAGAAAAGAAGGCATTCAACCAGGCGTGGACCAAGAAGCTGTTCGACGGTGGGTGGATCTGCGCCTCCTGGCCGAAGGAGTACGGGGGCAAGGGGCTCACCCTGATGGAACAGGTGGTATTGAACGAGGAATTCGCCCGGGCCCAGGCCCCCCTGCGGGCCGACTTCTTCGGCGACACGCTGGTCGGCCCGACCATCCTCCAATGGGCTTCCGAGGAGCAGAAACAGGAGTTCATCCCGCGGATCCTCAACGGGACCATCTCCTGGTGCCAGGGTTTCAGCGAGCCGGACGCCGGAAGCGACCTCGCGTCCCTGAAGACCCGGGCCGAGCTCGATGGCGACGAATGGGTCATCAACGGCCAAAAGGTCTGGACCACCCAGGCCCAGTTCGCCGACTACATCTTCTTGCTGGCTCGCACTGACCCCGAGGCGCCCAAACACGCCGGCATCTCCTATCTGCTGGTGCCGATGAAGCAACCGGGAATCGAGGTCCGTCCCATCGAACAGGTCGACGGCAGCGCGGATTTCAACGAGGTCTTCTTCACCAACGCCCGCTGTCCGAAAGCGAATGTCGTCGGCGGGGTGAACAACGGCTGGAAGGTGGCAATGACCACCCTCGGATTCGAGCGAGGGTCCTCGGCGACCACCGGTCACCGCCGTTTCCTGCGGGAGCTCGACCAGATCATCGACGCGGCCAAGAAGAACGGACAGAACGCCGACCCCCTGATTCGCCAACGGCTGGCCACCGCCTGGTCGAAAGTGAAGATCATGGAGATCAACGGGTTCCGCTCGTTGACCGACTCACTCAACGACACCCACCACATGGCTGCTCTCAGCGCGTGCAACAAGATGTTCTGGTCCGAATTCCACCGCGACACCCTCAACCTGGCCATGGACATCCTCGGTCCGGAGGCCCAGATCCTCACCGGCTCGAGCGGGGACCGGGAGGACGTGCGCGTCCACCGGGGTCGTGACGACTATCCGGTCAGCGACCTTCAGTCGTTGTTCTTCTTCTCCCGCTCGGAGACGATCTGGGGCGGGACGGCCGAGATTCAGCGCAACATCGTCGGCGAACGGGTGCTCGGCCTGCCGAAAGAGCCGAAACCGGCGGCCGCCGCCGCCGGCTGATCCGACCGCATTCGAACTTCCCCGGCCCCGTGGTGGGTTACGCGGGTCGGGCGACGGTGGACTCCACCTCGATGACGGCTCGGACCTCGGCCGCCCGGGAAACGTCGTCGGGCACCCGGGTGTCGCTTTGGCCGGCGAGATGACGCCAGGACAGCACCCCGGCGGCCAGCACGGTGGCGGCGCCCCCCACCGCCATTGAGATTCGGGGGTTGCTCCACTCGGCGATGGCCCCCACCAACGGGGCACCTATCGGCGTGCTCCCGAGGAAGGCCATGGCGTAGAGCGACATCACCCTCCCCCGCATCGCCGGTTCCGCCTGCAACTGAAGCGTGGCGTTGGCGGTGGCGATGAAGCCGATCGACGCCGCCCCCATGAAGACGATCAGCACCATGGCCAGGGCCAACGACGGGGCAAAGGCCACCCCCACCAGGAGCGCCCCGAACACCAGGGCCAGGGTATGGAGCAAACGGCGGGTCGGCTTGGCCCGGTGGGCGGCGAGCAATCCCCCGATTATGGCCCCCACCCCCATGCAGGAGGTGAGCAGCGAGTAGGTCCCGGCCCCACCGTGGAACGTCGTCTTGGCCAACAGGGCCAGGGTGACGGTGAAGTTGTAGGCAAAGATTCCGATGACCGCCATGGCGATCAGGGTGTTGCGCAACGGCGGGGTCCGCCACACGTATCGGAGCCCATCGCGGATCTGGCCCCTGGCCTTCGCCACCGGTGGGGTCCGGTGAAGGTCGGCGGTCCGCATCAACGACAAGCCGACCAGCACCGCCACATAGGACACCGCGTTGACGAAGAAACAGACGCTGATGCTGAACAGCACGATGACCAACCCGCCGATGGCCGGCCCCACCACCCGCGAGGCGTTCATCACCACTGAGTTGAGGCTCACCGCGTTGGGTAGGTCGTCGCGGCCGACCATCTCCATCACGAAGGTCTGGCGGGCCGGGTTGTCGAACAGGTTGACGACACCCAATCCGGCCGCCAATACGTAGACGTGCCACAGCTGCACGATGTGGGTGGCGTCGAGGATCCCGAGGGTCAGGGCCAGCAAAGCTCCGCCTGCCTGGGTGGCGAACAGCAGATGGCGTTTGTCGAACCGGTCGGCCACCAAGCCCCCGAACGGCCCAAAGAGCAGCATCGGCAGGAACTGCAACCCGGTCACGATCCCGAGGTCCACCCCATTGCCGGTCAGGCGGAGGACTAGCCAGGCCTGGGCGATCGACTGCATCCAGGTCCCGGATACCGAGATGAGCTGGGAGATGAAGTAGACCCGATAGTTCCGAACCCGGAGGGAGCGGAAGGTCTGGTTCCAGGCGTTGCGAACCGCGGTCAAGGCTCGAGCCCCTCCGCCAGGCGCTCAAGGACCGCGGTCAGCCCGCCGAGCGCCTCCCGCTCGTCCGGGGTCAGCCGGTGGAGCTGGCGCGCCAGGTACACGTTCTTCCGGGATCGGCTCTCCACCAACACCCGGCGACCGGCATCGCTCACCTCCACCCTCACCACCCGACGATCAGTGGGATCCACCACCCGGGCAACCAGCCCCTTCTCCTCCAGGGCGGCGATGATGCGGGTCATCGACGGGGGCTGGACGGATTCGAGCGAAGCGAGTTCCCCCAGGGTGGGCGCACCCAACCGGTCGGTGCTGGCCAGGGCCGAGGTCTGGGCCGGGCTCAGGCCTCCGACGGCCTGCTGTCGCAGCCGGCGGTGGAGTCGGGTGACCGCCAGCCGGAGCCGGGAGGCCAACTCGGCCTCCGCCGCATCGATCTCCGGGTCGCCGGAGTCGAGGGTCGGAGCGGAGGAGCGGCGATTCACACCCTCAGTTTAGTTAGTTACGCTAAGTAACGCAACAGGAGGACCCGGCGGGTCAGGTGGCGGCGGCCACCCCATCGGCGATGGCGGCGTCCATGGCCGCCCGCTGCTGGACGTCGATGTCATCGGCAATCGACTCGTCTTCGGCCATCACCGCGTCCAGGTCGGTGGACTCGTAGCCGATTACCCCCATGTCCGCAAAGGTCTGCCGCATCTTCGGGCCCCAGAGGCCGACATCCTTGAGGGTGGGCACGATCCGGGTGAACAACAGGCTCCGGAACACCTTTTGGGTCTCACTGTTGTTGACGTACTCGAGGCAGTCCTCGGGGGCGTAGCCCAGGCATTGCCAGAGCTCTTCTCCGAGGAAGCGGTCCCGCATCCGGTAACAGGCGTCGGCGCAGAACTCCTCCCGGTCGTCCCGCTCGGCTTGGGTCAGTTGCGGGTAGTAGTCACGGAGGGCCAGACGCCCGAACATCACGTGGCGGGCCTCGTCCTGCATCACATAGGCGTTCACCGCTTTTCCGAGCGGATCGCCGGCGGTATTGCGGATCAACCCGAAGGCGGCCAACGCCAGTCCCTCGATGAGGATCTGCATGCCGAGGTAGGTCATGTCCCACCGTGAGTCGCTCAGCACGTCGTCCAGGAGCGACTTCAGGTTGGGATTGATCGGGTAGGCGGTCTCGATCTTGTCCAGATACCGCGAATAGGTCTCCACGTGGCGCGCCTCGTCCATCACCTGGGTGGCGGCGTAGTACTTCGAGTCGATGTCGGGCACGGTTTGCACGATCTTGGCCGTGCAGATCAGGGCGCCCTGCTCACCGTGGAGAAACTGGCTGAACTGCCAGGCCACCATGTGGCGGCGGACGTTGCCCCGTTCGGCGGTATTGAGTTTGTCCCACACCGGTGACCCAAAGATCGGAACCAACTCGTCGGGCACCTGGAGGGGGTTCTCGAGGTCCGGGTCGTGCGACCAGTCGATCCGCTCCTTGGCGTCCCACTGCTTCCGCTTGCCCTTGTCGTAGAGGTTGATGAGCTTCTCCCGCCCATCGTCGTACTCCCAAGTGAATCTGGCGGTGCCGGTCTTGTCGGCCGTCTGCCAACCGGTCTTGTCCACCGGCAGCTGATACACCTTGGTCGTCATGGCGCCTCCCCCGGGGTCGTGCTGCCACCCATCATGACCCAAACCGCAATAAAAGGGGAAACCGCTGGCCAGCGGCGAGCGGCCGGGATTTAGAAGCTGGGGACGTAGCCCCCGCGGCCCATGGCCTCGCTCTCGAAGGGATCCGCGGTCTCGTCAACCCCGCCGAGCACTTCGGTCACCCACGGGAGCCGGTCGTGGAGGATCCGCTCGACCCCGCCCTGCAAGGTCGACGCGCTGATGGCGCAGGAACTGCACGAGCCCTGCAGCTGGACTTCGACCACGCCGGAGACCACGTCGGCCCTCAGCAACGCCAGGTCCCCGCCGTCGGCCTGCACGGCCGGGCGCATCAACTCGATGATGCTGTTGAGCTGGGCAAGGCGATTGGCCCGCTCCTCGTCGGTCAACTCGGGGGCGTCCCCGGGGGCGTCCGCATCCCCCCGAGCCTCTGTATCCGCCTTCGCCGTTGTGGCTGAGGTGTCCTGTCCGGAATCCACCAGATCGTCCTCTCATCAGGGAACCTGGCCGATCGGCCTGAGTTCCGCCCTCCTATTCTGCCGCGGGCAACGGCACCGTCGATCACCGCCCGCCCCGGAGGTCGTTCCGTCCGCCCGGCCGGCGGTCACGGAAAACCGGCAAGGCGAACAATGCGGTTACGATGAGACGTGCTCCTGGAGCGACCAGCTACCCAACTGGGGCCTGTCGGGCTGATTCTTCCGACCCTGCCCCAGAACACCATTCCTGCCTGGGCGACGGCCCCATCCGTGGCTGTCGACGGCGGCGCCGAGGGTCCGGAGGCACCAACCGGCAACCCGATGGCCGGGTTCGTCGCCCTCTGCCAACAGGCTGAAGCGCTCGGGGCCTCGGCCCTGTGGGCGACCGACCATCTCTTCTGGCACGGGGCGCACCTCGAGTGCATGGTGGCCCTCACCGTGGCCGCCACCGCCACCCGGCAGGCCCAGGTCGGAACCTGTGTGATGCAACTTCCCCTCCGGCACGCCTCGGCGGTGGCCAAGCAGGCCGCCGCCATCCAGCAGTTGTCCGGCGGCCGATTCGTCCTCGGAGTGGGGGTCGGAGTCCACGAAGGCGAGTACCAAGAAGCCGGCGTCGACTATCACACCCGCGGCCGCCAGCTCGACGCCGGGATCGCCGAACTACGCCGCTCGTGGCACAGCGGCGATGGGGTCTCCCTCGGGGACATCGCCGCCGGCGGCCCGACCCGCTATCGCCAGCTGCCGGCCCCGGCCGCGGTGCCGGTATGGGTGGGAGGCTCGTCGGAAGCGGCCTTGCATCGAGCCGCTCGAGTCGCCGATGGCTGGATGCCACTGTTCCTGGAGCCGACCCAGTACTCCGACGCCCTCCAGCGTCTGGGCGAGGAGACGGCCCGGGTCGGTCGTGATCCCGGCGCCGTCACCCCGTCGATGGTGCTCTTCGTCTCCATTGATGACGATGTCGACAAGGGTCGCCGTCGTGGAACCGAGTGGATGTCGAGCATGTACGGCATCCCGGCCAAGGCGTTCGAGCGTCACCTGGTCGCCGGGACGGCATCCGAGGTGGCGGAAACTGTGGCAACCTTCCGGCGCGCCGGTGCCGAGCATGTCGCGCTCTACATCACCGAAGATGAGCCCCTAGACCAGTTCGAACGCCTGGCCACCGCCCTGCCGGCCGCCGGCATCGACCCCCGAACCTAAGAAGGACGTTATGGATCGCGACGTATTTATCGTGGGCACCGGGATCATCCCGATGAACCGCCGGGACCGGACCATGGAAGACATGTCCCACCAGGTGGTCGCCGAGGCACTGGCCGACGCCGAGGTGGACCCGGCCGACGTCAACCTGGTGATCTTCGGGAACGCCATGGCCGGACGCCTGGTCGACCAGGGATGCCTCCGCGGCCAGTCGTTTCTCCGCCAGGCCGGGCTCCGCAACGCCGGGGTGGTCAATATCGACAACTCCTGCGGAGGGGGGGCCTCCGCTCTCCACATGGGGGTCCTGGCCACCCTGGGCGGTTCGCCCACCGTGCTGGCCGTCGGCGTCGAGAAGATGTGGACGGGTGACCGGGTCCAGACGTTGGCCGGCATCGAGGACGGTGTCCCGTTGGTGGAACGGATCCGCATGCACCGCGACCTCGAGAACCCGTCGGGATCCGTGCTCATGGCGCTCAACGCCTCGTGGTGCGTGAAGCAGATGGAAGAGCGGGACGCCACCCCCGAGCAGTTCGCCGCCGCCGCCGTCAAGTCCCGCTACCACGGCGCCCTCAACCCCAACGCCCAGTTCCAGTCGGAGATCACCATCGAGGAGGTGCTGGCCTCCCCGTCGATCGTCCCGCCCCTCACCCGGCTGATGTGCTCGTCCTTCACCGACGGAGCCGCCGCCGCGGTCCTCTCCCTGACCAAGACAGCCGGGGCTCCGCGGATCCGCACCAGCACCATCCGGTCGGGGAACGGCGACATGGACTACCACGAACGACTGGCGGAGGCGGCCCTGGCCGCCTGGGAGGATGCCGGCATCGATCCGACCGATGCCGACGTGGTCGAACTCCACGACGCCACCAGCGCCGAGGAGCTCTACGCCCTCGAGTCCCTCGGTTTCTTCAAACCCGGCGACGCCGGGCCGGCCACCCTGGCCGGGGACACCAGGGTCGGAGGCCGGGGGGTGACGGTGAACACCAGCGGCGGCCTGGTCGCCCGCGGACATCCGTTGGGGGCCACCGGTATCGCCCAGGTGGTCGAGTTGACCGCCCAGCTGCGCGACCAGGCGGGGCCCCGGCAGGTGGAGGGGGCCCGATTGGCGATTGCCGCCAATACCGGTGGCATCATCGGTACCGACGCCGGGTTCATCGGGATCCACGTCCTCGAGGGGAGCTGAGCCGTGTTGAACGCCAGAGGAGGCATCGTCACCGGCTGGGGGATGGCGGTACCCAACAAAGTCGTGACCAACGATGACCTGTCGGAGCGGATGGACACCAACGACGCCTGGATCCAGGAGCGAACCGGTATTCGGGAGCGCCGGATCGGCGGGACGACGTCGGAGCTGGCCATCGAAGCTGGCCTGGCCGCCCTCGAACGCGCCGGCCGGCGGCCGGACGAAATCGACGCGGTGGTCCTGGCCACCACCACCCCCGACCAGATCGTGCCCGGAACCTCGGCCACCGTCCAGGACGCCATCGGCGTGCGGGGGGGTGCCTTTGACGTCAACGCCGCCTGCACCGGCTTCGTCTACGCCATGGTCGTCGCCCACGGCCTCTTGGCCATCGGCGCCGAGCGGCTCCTGGTCATCGGGTCCGACACCCTCAGCCGCATCACCGACTGGGAAGAACGAGGGGTCGCGATTCTGGTCGGCGACGGAGCCGGCGCCGTCGTCCTCGAAGCGGTGGAAGGACCCGGCCAGCTCCTGTCCTGGAACCTGGGGGCCGACGGGTCGCTCCGCCACCTCCTCTACTGTGACCACGGCGGCAACCTGGTCATGAACGGCAAGGAGATCTTCCGCAAGGCGGTGACCATGGTCATCGAATCCGCCCAGAAGGCGGTAGACGAAGCCGGGTTGACCATCGACGACATCGACTTGCTGGTCCCCCACCAGGCCAATCTCCGGATCATCTCTGCCGCCTGCCAGCGCCTCGGGATCCCCGAGGAGAAGGCGGCGGTCGTCATCGACCGCTACGGCAACACCTCGTCGGCGTCTGTCCCCCTCGCCCTGGTCGACTCCCTGGACACCGGCCGCCTGAAGAAGGGCGACAACGTGCTCATGACCGGATTCGGCGGGGGCATGACCTGGGCCAGTGCCGTGTTGCGCTGGGGCGGCTGACGCCCCCGGTGTCCCCGGCTCCATCCCTGGTGGTGCTGGCCGCCGGCATGGCCCGCCGGTACGGCGGATGCAAGCCGTTGGCCCCGGTCGGCCCGCACGGCGAAGCCGTCATCGACCTGTTGGCCAGCGACGCGCTGGGTGCCGGCTTCGGGCACCTGGTCCTGGTGATCCATCCGGAGACGGGTCCGGCCATCCGCTACCACGTGGAGCGGTCTTGGCCAACGTCGATCTCGGTGTCCTTCGCCGAGCAGCGCCTGCCCCTGGGAACCGTGCACGCAGTGCTGGCCGCCCGCTCCGACGTCGCCGACCACCAACCGTTCGCAGTGGCCAACGCCGATGACGTCTACGGCCAGGCGGCCATGGGCCTCCTCGCCGATCGGTTGGCCGCGGCGGGAGACGAACACGCCCTGGTGGGGTATCACCTGGCCTCCACCATCGTCACCGACGCCCCGGTGACCCGGGGAGTCTGCCGGGTCGACACCGACGGTCGGCTGACGGCCATCGAGGAGCGACGGCAGGTTTCCCGGCTCCCGGACGGGTCCACCTTCCTGGCTCAGGACGGGGTACTTCCCGAAAAGCTCGCGGGCGACGAATTGGTCTCGGTCAACCTCTGGGGGTTCCGTGACTCGATCTGGGACACCTTCGACGCCGCCATGGAGGCCTCCGGTCTCGACGAGGACGCCCTGGTGGCTGCCGTCGAGTCGGGAGCGGACATCCCCAAGACCGAGGTGCTCCTCCCCGAAGTGATCGGAACGATGATCGCATCGGGTCAGGGATGGCCGGTGCGGGTGCTGGAGACCGATGCGAGTTGCATCGGCGTGACCCATGCCGAGGATCTCCCCGTCGTCAGGGCCGAGCTGTCGCGGCAGGTGGCGATGGGTATCCGGGCGGACCGCCTGTGGAGAGGGATCGGCTAGCCACCGGAATCTGACCCCTCCCCCTGTAGTCTGGGCGGCAGGCGACTCCATGAACAGAACCCGACGGCTAACCCTCAGCCTGGCCCTCAATATCGTGCTGGTGGCCGTCCAGGTCGTCTACGGACTCGCGGCCCATTCGACCGGGCTGTTGGCGGATGCCGGCCACAACGTCACCGATGTTGCCGCCCTGGTCCTCTCGTTGGTGGCGGTACGGCTGGCGCTCCGTCCCCGGAGCGCGGAACACTCCTTCGGAAACCACCGGGCGACCATCCTGGCGGCACTGGCCAATGCCGCCGCCATCGCCGCGGTCACCGTGGTCATCGTGTTCGAGAGCGTCCGCCGCCTCAATCAACCCGCTCACGTCCACGCCGGGACGGTCGCGGTGGTGGCCGGGGTGGCGTTGATCGTGAACGGGTTGGCGGCGATCGCGCTCCGAGACGGCACCAACGACCTGAACATGCGTTCGGCACTCCTACACATGTTCGGCGACGCCCTCGCCTCCCTGGCCGTGCTGATCTCCGCCGCCCTGTTGATGGCTTACCCGTCGGCCACCTGGCTCGACCCGGCCGCGGCGTTGGTGGTGGCGGCCATCATCGTCTACGAAGCCGCCATCGTCTTCCGAAGCAGCGTGTCGGTCCTGCTCGAGTCGACGCCGGCCGACGTTGACCTCGCCGAGCTCACCGCGGCGATGAGGCTGGTCGACGGCGTCGATGAGGTGCACGACCTCCACGTCTGGAGCCTGTCGAGCGAGATGCGGGTGCTCTCGGCCCACCTGGTGCTCTCCGGGCATCCGACCCTCGAAGAGGCCCAGATGGTCGGTGACCAGGTGAAACGCATGATCAGCGGCTCGTTCTCGATCTCCCACAGCACCCTCGAGCTCGAGTGTGAACGGTGCATCGACAGCGACGACGACCCGTGCCCGATGGACTCGCCGGACTCGATGGTCATCGACGCCGTCACCGCCCATCATCGCTGAGGCGGACGTCTCGGAGTCCGTGCCTGGGCGGCTTGGCTTGCCAAAAATTGTCTCCGGACGCGACGCGGCCCCGAGTAACCGGGCGACCGAAATCGCCCAAGCTCCTCGGGGCCACGCACTCGGAATGCCTGGGTTCCGCTCGCGCTGAGCCGTGTCGGACGACCCTGCGGCGAGCACCGATCCGGTGCGCCCTGACGAGCACGCCGGTCCGTCCCCCTGACAACCGTGCCGGAAAACCTACGGCCTCACCAACCTCGGAAACGTGCCTTACGGCTCGTTTCCTCGGCGCCTCGATCCGGTGTCGGAGTCGGACCTTGCGGTCCTTCTCGTCGCCTCGTCGAACCGCTGGCTCGTTGGTCGGACCTTGCGGTCCTTCCTCCTTGCCAACTGCTCGATCCGGTAATCGGAATGAGCCTTGCGACCCATTCTTCTTCACCTCGTCGAACGACTGCCTCGCTAGTCGGGCCTTGCGGTCCTTCCTCGTTGGCAGCCGCTGGATTCGGTCTTCGGATTGAGCCTTTCGACTCTTTCCTCGCCCTCCTCCGGCTTCTGGTGGAGCTTCGGTTTCCCGAACTACGACACACTGCGCCGACCGCCAACCACAATCAAGAGGCTGGCGCGAAATCCTTACCTTATCCGCCGGATTATTTGCCCTTTCCCCAGGAATCGGTGAGATGTCCACCGGTCTTCCCCAGCTGATGAAATCGCCGGGGTGGGCCGGACACCCGGATCAGTTCCCCACCGGCTCACCGAAGCGGTCGACGCCACACAGCCTCCGCCACAGGCGAGAAACGTGCCCGGCGGAGATGACGCCCGGAGCCACCAGGGCCGCCAGCACCGGCCGGATGGCCTGGTGACGCATGTCGGTCTGGTGCGGGCTCTTGGCCACCGCCCGCCAGGTGGCCCGGCCGGGGAGGCCGACGGTCTCGAACACCTCGGGGTGGACCAACCAATCGAACATGGTCCGGATGACGACGGGAAGGAGGTACTTGACGGTGAACCGGTCCACCCAGGAGGCTTCCGCCCACAGCTCGGGAAGCACCATCCGGGCATAGGCCAGGTGCCTGGCTTCCTCCTGGCGGTGATACCGGTTGACACTCTTCAGGAACGGGTCGGTGTCCGGGTGCTCGACCAGCTTCTTTTGGATGAGGTCGGGGATCTCCTCCCCCGCCAGCACCAGCACGCACAACGCCGCCGGCCGGTGGATCACGAACCGAGTGACATGGCGGAAGAAGAAGTTGGCGATGCCGCCATCGGCCGGGCTCGTCGCCGTCGGGGCCAGTTGCTCGACCAGTCGGAGGAAGAGGCGCGAGTGCCGGGTCTCCTCGCCGATCTCGTGCAGCATGTAGACGATCCGGGGATCGACGATGTTCGGGGAGTGGGCGATCTGCTCGGCGAAGCCGGACATCAGGATGGCCTCGAACCGGATTCCGGCCACCACCACCGAGGCCATCTCCTCCCGGGACAGGGTCACCTTCTGCTCGTCGGTCAACTCCAGGTCGAGGTCGGCGGTCACCGACAGTTCGGTAGCGAACACCTGTCCGGGTCCCAGGGCGCCGACGACATCGGTGTCGGGTTCGATCACCCTGCGGAGCGAGGCAGTGTTGAGCCGGTCGACCCGACGGGTGATGGGCTGGGCGGTGTCGGCGTTCTCGGTGGGGCGGGTTTCGGTCGTGGTCATGAGGTTCTCCTTCGTTTGCTGGCGAGGGGTGTGACGACACCCGGGGTTGGGCCGGTAGTGCTGGCCGACGGCGTCTCGGCGGAGGTCGGGTCCGCCCCGACCTCCGGCAACCAGGTGCTGGCCGGTCCGAGCGAATCCGCATTCGGCAGTCCGTCGTAGATGAGACTGGTGAGGTACTCCGCCAGCCGGGCTCGGGGCATGGCCTTCCGATCCATCCACCAGTCCCCGGCCGAGTGGACCATGCCCACGATCCCGAACGCCCACGGCTCGGCCGGACCGGAATCGCGGCCGGCGGCTCGCAGGCCCTCCCCCAACACCATGGCCACCTGGCGGCCGGCCCGGGAGATGTACTCGTTGAACATGGTTCCGGCGTCGGCGCCCTCGCTGGCGGCCCGGTGGACCAGGAACCGGTAGACCTCCTGGTCTGACTCGATGAACTCCAGGTAGGCGTCGATGGTGGAGAGCACCATTTGACGCGGGGTCACGTCGGCGTGCAGCGCCTTGTCCAGCGCCGCGCTCACCTGTTCGAAGGCGTACTCGCCGATGGCGGTGACCAGCCCGGCGCGATCGCCGAAATGTCGGTAGAGGATCGGCTTGGTCACCCCCGCCTCGGCCGCCATCCGATCCATCGATGCCCCCGGCCCGTCGCGACGGATCACCGCGAGAGCCGCCTCGATCAGAGCGGTGCGGCGGGCATCCCGCTGGACCTGGCGATCCGACTGTCTGCCGGGGGCCGGGCCTGACCCCTTCGGTTCCGGAGTCGCAGACTCTGCTCCGTCGCCCCGCCCATGTCGTCCCGATCGAACCATGTTACCGATAGTAACGTTACTCACCGTAACATGTCAACCGCCTCGTCTTGGGCGGTCGTGATTGTCGGGGTAAGGCGAGCGACATCGGGTCGGCATGGCGCCGGCAACCCCCAGAAACAGCTGCCGATATTTTGAGCATTCCCCCGATCACCGGGCCCGGAATACCAACTTTCACCTAGAAGTATTATTTCCTCGTCGTCCCTGGTCACACCCGTTCGATGACCCCCGGCCTTATACCACCCCGCGGAAACCGCCGGTGGGATCCCTCAAGATAAATTCCCCTGCTGCCGATTAAACCCGCCATGCGGGGGCAGGCTTGTTCAACTACATACGGGGACCGGGTGGGCAGGCTCCGGGCTGGCGATACCCATCGGCTGAACCCGCGCCTCCTCCGGGTCTTGGCGATCGGCACCTTGACCCTCTGCTCCGGTGTGAGTGGCGTTCTGGGGCTCGGGATCGCGCTGTCGGCGCCCGCGGGTGCCAACCCCACCAGCGTGACCAGTCCCGCCGCCTCGGTCGGCAGTCCGCTGCCGGCCCGCGTCGGCACCGGCTCGGCAACCGGCGGCGCCCCAACCGCAACCAGTCACCTCCTCGGTCTCGGCATCGGGCTACTGCCTCCGGCCAATCCGGTGGGAAACATCCTCTCCAATCCAAATCTGTTCTCCTCCGGCACTTGCAGTCTGATCGGCACCCTGCTGTCCAATTGCCAAAATCCGTGTGCCGACGGGGCGACCGCCGGGGGGTTGTGGCCCATCCTGGTGGAGACCCTCGGCTGCACCAACTACTCACTGGAATCGGTCAACAACGCCGCCGCCCAAGAAGGGGTGAGCCCAATGACCCTCCCCTCTAATTTCACCAGCCTGTCGGTTCCCGAGCAGCTGTTCGTCGTCGCCGATCTCGAACGGGTCGACCGCGGACTGCCCCCCTACCTCGGTCTGGTCCCCGCGCTCTCCGACGCCGCCCAACAGGCGGCGGTCAGCCTGGCCGATCCGCAGGTTCCCGCCGGCTTTCCGGTGGCCATCGATGGATCGGGCTACACGATGATGGGCGGCGCCTGGGCCGGCGGGTACCAGTCGGTGCTGGGCGCCGACTACGCCTGGATGTATGACGACGGCTGGGGCGGCTCACCGGGGAACACCTCCAATATTGCCTGCACCAGCGCGACGGCTGCGGGCTGTTGGGGCCACCGCGACGAGCTGCTCGGGAGTGACCCGGGGTTCAACCCCGGTGTCGGCCTCGCCTGCAGCGACTGCGTGATGGGGGCCGGGTACGCCTCGGCGCAGACCAACCCCCCGGCCGCCAGCGGGCTTTCGTCGTCCTATACCGATCTGGTGGTGGCGCCGGCGGGCCCGGTGCCGGCCATGACCTACACCTGGAACGACGCTCTCGCCGCCGGAGCCGGGGGGAGCTCCGGGCGGACCACGTCGGCCCCCAATGCCACTGGCTACTGGGAAGTGGCGTCCGATGGCGGGATCTTCAGCTTCGGCGGAGCCAGTTTCCACGGTTCGACCGGTGGGTTCCCGCTGAATCGACCGATCGTGGGGATGGCCTCGAACCCGTCCCACCGGGGTTACTGGCTGGTGGCGTCGGACGGGGGCATCTTCGCCTTCGGCAATGCCAGCTTCTACGGATCCACCGGGGCCATCCACCTCAATCAACCCATTGTCGGGATGGCCCCGACCCCCGATGGCCGGGGCTACTGGCTGGTGGCGTCGGATGGCGGGATGTTCGCCTTTGGCGACGCCGGATTCTACGGATCCACCGGCGGGTTCCCGCTGAACCGGCCGATCGTCGCCATGACGACGACGCCCAGCGGCCGGGGCTACTGGCTGGTGGCATCGGACGGCGGCATCTTCACCTTCGGCGACGCCGGCTTCTACGGATCGACCGGAGGCGTCCCCCTCAGCAGCCCGATCGTGGGCATGGCCAAGAACGCGGACGGTGGTGGCTACTGGCTGGTGGCGTCCGACGGCGGGGTCTTCGCCTTCGGCGATGCCGGCAGGTACGGATCGTTGAGTGGCTACCCCCTCAACCGGCCCATCGTCAGCCTGACGGCCAGTCCCAATGGTGGTGGCTACTGGCTGGTGGCGTCCGATGGCGGGATCTTCAACTTCGGCGATGCCGGGTTCATGGGATCGACCGGTGGGTTCCCGCTCAACCGGCCGATCGTCGGTATGTCCACCTGACCGTCGGTCAGCCCCGGAGGCGCTGGAGCTCGGCCATCACCGCCTTGCCGTTGGCCTGGCCCCGGGTCACCTTCATCACCTGCCCGATGAACACCTGGGCGAGTTTTTCCTCCCCGGCGCAGTAGCGGGCCCACTCCTCCGGATTGGCCTCGATGGCCTCGGCCACGGTGACCGACAAGGTGTTGTCGGACATCGCCTCGAAGCCCTTCATCCTGGCGATGACCGCCGGGTCACCCCCGCCGGCCGCCAGCAATTCGGCCAGCACCGCCTTGGACTGGGTGGCGCTGAGGGTCCCGGCCGCCTCCATGGCCAGCAGGGTCACGTACGGAACCGGGTCGAGCTTTCGGGCGGCGTCGGCGTCGGTGGCCGCCTCGTTGGCCGTTCGGGCCAGGGCCAGCGCCGCCGGCACCCCGCCGGCGATCGCCTCGACCACCAGGTCGTCCAAGCCGAGATCGACCACGGTGGCGATCTGTTCGGTGCGGGCAGCGGTTCCGGCGCCGGCCTCCTGGAGGAGTTCCGCCAAGCGGGCACGGCGCTCGGCCGGCATCATCCCGAGGGCGTCGGCCACCGCCCCTTTCCAGGAGGCGTCCGGGACCAGCGGGACCAGGTCCGGCTCGAGGAAGTACCGGTAGTCGTAGGCGTCCTCCTTCGAGCGCAGGGTTTGAGTCTTTCCGGCGTCTTCGTCCCAATGCCGCGTCTGCTGGATGACCTTGTCGCCCGACTCGATGAGGGCAATCTGGCGCTCGGCTTCGTAGTCGATGGCCCGGCCCACCGACCGAACCGAATTCAAGTTCTTGATCTCGCACCGGGTCCCGAACGGATCGTCGTCCGACCGGCGCACCGAGACGTTGGCGTCTACCCGCATGGATCCCTCTTCCATCTTCCCGTCCGAGGCATTGGTGGCGATCAGCACCGACCTCAGCTCGGTCACGTAGGCCCGGGCCTGGGCCGAGGTGCGGATGTCGGGAGCACTGACGATCTCCACCAGGGGCACCCCCGAACGGTTGTAGTCGACCAGCGAATGGTCGGCGCCGTGGATGCGCCCGGTGGTGCCCACGTGGGTCGTCTTTCCGGTGTCCTCCTCCATGTGCGCCCGTTCGATACCCACCCGGAACCCGTCCGGCAGCTCGAGCCAGCCGTTGACGTTGATCGGCTCGTCGTACTGGCTGATCTGATAGTCCTTCGCCTGGTCGGGATAGAAGTAGTTCTTCCGATGGAAGGTGGAGGGTCGTATGTCGCAGTGGAGGGCAGTGCCGATGGCCATGGCCAACTCCACCGCATTCTGGTTGAGCACCGGGAGCGAGCCAGGAAGTCCGAGGCAGACCGGGCAGATATTGGTGTTGGGCTCGTCCCCGAACTCGTTCGGGCAACCGCAGAACAGTTTGGAGGTCGTCTTCAGCTCGCAGTGGACTTCGAGCCCGATGACCATCACCCAGCCGTCGCTCACCTTCCCCTCCCGTTCATCGAGTTGGCGGCCGCTTCGATCACCGCCGCCGCCCGCAGCAGCGTGTTTTCGGCCAACGCCGGAGCCAGGAGTTGCACGCCGATCGGCAACCCGTCGTCCCCGGTTCCGAACGGGATGCTGATGGCCGGGTGCCCGGCCAGATTGGAAGGAATCGTGCACACGTCCGACAGGTACATCGACATCGGGTTGCTGGATTTGGCCCCGATGGAAAAGGCGGTGGAGGGTGCCGTGGGGCCCAGCAGCACGTCGCACCGGCGGTAGGCGCGGTCGAAGCCCTCGATGATCTTGGTCCGCACCCGGAGCGCCTGATCGTAATAGGCGTCCTTGTAACCGGCCGACAGCGCATAGGTCCCGAGCATGATCCGGCGCTTGACCTCGGCCCCGAAACCGGCCGAGCGGGTGGCGGTGTTCATCGCGGTGGTGTCCTCGGCGTCGACCCGCAGACCGAAGCGGACCCCGTCGTAACGAGCCAGGTTGGAAGAGGCTTCCGCCGGGGCGATCAGGTAGTAGGCGGACAAACCCAGGCGCACCTCGGGCACCGAGATCTCCTCGACCCGGGCGCCGGCCGCCGCACAAGCCTCGGCCGCCTGCCGGGTGCGGGCGACGACATCGGCGTCGACGCCGTCGAGGTATTCGCTCAGCACGCCGACGGTCATCCCCTGGATGCCCTCATCCAGCACCGACAGCACCCGGGGGGCGGGGCGATCGAGGGAGGTGGAGTCAGCCGGGTCGTGGCCGCCGATCACCTCGAAGACCAAGGCGGCGTCGGCCACGGTGGTGGCGAAGGGTCCGATCTGGTCGAGCGAGCTGGCGAAGGCCACCAACCCGTAGCGGGAGACGGTGCCGTAGGTGGGCTTCATCCCCACCACTCCACACAGCGCGGCGGGTTGGCGGATGGAGCCGCCGGTGTCGGAGCCCAGTGCCACCGGGGTGAATCCGGCCGCCACTGCGGCGGCCGAGCCCCCCGACGAACCTCCGGGCACCCGACTCGTGTCGTTCGGATTGCGGGTCGGGCCGAAGGCGGAGTTCTCGGTCGACGACCCCATGGCGAACTCGTCCATGTTGGTCTTTCCCACCACTATTGCTCCCGCCTCCCGCAGCCGGGTGACCACGGTGGCGTCGTAGGGAGGGTGCCAACCGTCGAGGATCCGGGACGAGCAGGTGGTGGGTACCCCGCGGGTGCACATGTTGTCCTTCAACGCCACCGGCACCCCGGCCAGCAGCCCGGGGTCCTCGCCGGCGGCCACCTTTTGATCGATGGCCATCGCCGCGTCCCGGGCGGCGTCGGCGGTGACCAGGTTGAAGGCGTGGATCTCGGCGTCGCCGGCATCGATGGCCGCCAGGTAGCCGCCGAGGACATCGAGCGCGCGGGTCTCGCCGGCCCGGACCGCGGCGGCCAGATCGAACGCCGAGCGGGGAGCCGTCACGGTGCCTCCCCCAGGATCCGCGGCACCCGGAATCGATGGTCCTCCACCGACGGGGCGGCGGCCAGGACCTCGTCCCGGTCCAGGGTCGGGGTCAAGGTGTCGGGGCGGAGCACATTGGTGACCGCCATAGCGTGGGCGGTCGGGGGCACGTCGGTGAGGTCCAGCTGGGCGATGTCGGCGGCGTGATCGAGGACTTCGGCCAACTGCCCGGTGAACAGCTCGAGTTCCTCATCGGTGAGATCGAGTCGGGCCAAGGCGGCCACGTGAGCCACGTCATCCCGGGTCAACCGCGGGGCGCCCGCCATTAGGACGCCGGCGGGGTACCCGGGCCGCCGAGGACCTCGGCCGCGAAGGCCACCACCCGCTCCTCGATCACCGGTGCGTCCCAGTCGAGGGTGGCCACGTGGTAGCTCCGCTCAAGGTAGACCCGCTCGACCGGGCCTGCCACCCGCTGTTCGAGGACGTCGCCGGATTCGACTCCCACCACATGGTCGACCCGGCTGCTCAGCAACAGGACCGGGCAACGAATCTCTCCCAGGAGGGGCTCCACCGCGTCGACCCCCTCGAACAGCGACAGGGCGGCAGCCAGCGGGGATTCGGGGTAGGCGGCCTCTGTCGAACCCTCCATGGCGATATCCGAGCCGATCCCGTCCACCACCTCGGCGCCCCCGGCCATCAGGTCCCGGATGACAGCTCGGAAGTCCTCGGCGGGCGGGTCGACCAACGGGTTGACCACCGCGATGCCGGCGATCTCCGGGTGGTGGGCGGCCAACCAGCAGCTCAGTGTGCCCCCCATCGACAGCCCGGTCACCAGCACCTTGTCGCAGCGGGCCGACAACTCCCGATAGGCGGCTTCGGCCGCACCCGACCAGTCCTCCCAGCGGGTGGGAATCATGTCCTCGATGGCGGTGCCGTGTCCGGGGAGGAGCGGCAGGTCGACGGTGTACCCGGCCTTCCCGAGCGCCATCGCCAGCGGTCGCATCGACTGCGGGTTCCCGGTGAAGCCGTGGAGGACGAGCGCGCCATGGGAACCACCTTCGGAAGACCACGGTTCGGCGCCGGACATGATCGGGGCAGTCATGGTTCGGCATGCTACCGGCGATACCGGGGCAGCCCGACTGTCGTCTCGGGTTCCGGCTTGCGGCGGGGCTATGGTTACCCGGCGACAGAGACCCGCATTGACCGGCAAGGAGCAACGCACCCATGGCCACCTATCCTTTTCTCAGCGACGACTGGCTCACCGAGGCCAGGGCCATCCGGGCCGAGTTCGACGGGAAGGGTGAGCCCATCCCGCATTCGGTGAGGATGAACCTGGTGATCACCGCGGTGCCCTTCGGCGACGGCACCGTCAACGCACACATGGACACCACCTCGGGCCAGCTCGAGCTGGACATGGACCACATCGACCCGGCCGACCTCAAGGTGACCCTCGACTACGACATCGCCAAGGCCATCCTCATCGAGGGGAATCCGCAGGCCGGCATGCAGGCGTTCATGTCCGGCAAGGTGAAGGTCGAAGGCGACATCGCCAAGCTGATGGCCATGCAGACCAGCGGAGCCGACCCGACCACGGAGATGGTGGCGGCCCGCATCAAAGCCATGACCGAATAGTCAATCCAGCTCGGCGGCCATCGCCTTCCGCCGTCCGGGTCGGGGGGTGTTCCTCATCAACACCGCACAGACGGTGGCGGCCAGGGCCATCACCACTCCCACCAGATACGCCCGGTGGAACGAGGCCAGGGACCCGACGCCGCCGTGGGCCGACGCCTGGACGGTGACCATCACCTGGATTCCGGCCACCACCCCGATCTGGGTCACCATCTGTTGGGCGGCGCTCATCACCCCTAACTCGTCGAGCGCCACCTCGTTGGAGGACGACGAGGTGGTCGATGGGGTGACAATGCCGATGCCGGCGCCCGAGAGCGCCAGGGCGATGAAGATGACCACCAGTGACGGATGCAGTCCGATCTGGGTGAAGACCACCATCGAGCCGGCCAGGATCAGGGTCCCGACCACCGTGGAGATGCGCTCACCGATCACCACCGCGGTGTACCCCGCCACCGGCGCGATGATCGAGAACAGGAGGGGGCGGGCAGTTGACACCAAGCCGGCCCGGGTTTCGCTGTAGCCGTAGATGCCTTCCATCAACAGCGGGAACAGGAAGAAGCCGCCCATGTAGGAGAAGTTGGTAAGGGTCTTGGCCGCCAATGGGAAGGTGAAGTTCCGCAAGCGGAAATACCGCAGCGGGATCAGCGGGTGGTCGGTCCGCTGCTCCTGGATCACGAACCCGACGCCGGCGGCGATCGAGATTCCGAAGATGCCCAGGATGAGCGGCGACCCGAACCCCCGGGAGGGCGCCAGGTTGAGGGCCATCAGGCCGGCGGTCACCGAGCCGGCCAGGGTGAAGGAGCCGATCCAGTCGAGGTGGCGCCAGGGGCTTGGCCGGGGTTCGGCCCCCGCACCTCCCCTTCCGCCGTCCGCCTCGGCAACCACCGGGGTGACCGGGCCCCGGCCCGGCAGCACGATCACCGCCAGGATCGCGGCCATCGCCATCAACGGCAGCTCCCCCCAGAACAGGGCCCGCCATCCGAAGTACTGGATGATCGGCGCGCCGACGGTGACCCCGATCACCGGGCCACCGGCCCCGACCAGGGCCCACCATCCCATGGCCTTGACCCGGTCCTCGTTGGAGAAGACCTGGAGCATCAGCGCCATCGACGCCGCCCCGGTGGCGGCTCCCTCCACTCCGTCGAGCAGGCGGGCTCCGATCAGCACCCCGGCGGTGGGGGCGGTGGCGGTCAGGATCACGCACACCGCGGCTCCGAGCAGCCCCCACAAGTAGAGGCGCCGGTAGCCGCCGATGTCACCGAACTTGCCGAGGATCGGCGCCGCCACCCCGAAGGCGAGCAGCGGACCGGTCGACGTCCAGGTGAGGGTCGAGACCGAGGTGTGGAGCTGGTGGGCGACCTGGGGGAGGGCCACCACGAAGACGGTGAAGGTGATGTTCACCGACAGGAGTCCGGCCAACACCGTCCACAGCACCCACCACTGGTAGCGGTCCGAGGTGCGGACCTTGCGATGCATCCGGTGCCGGAAGAGGACCGGCCAGGGAACGACGATCCCCCCTTCGGCACCCGCGCCACCGCCGCTGACCATCGCCTCGGCCTCGATCGCCTCCGAGGCATCGAAACTGTGCTCTCTCCCGGCCGTTCCCCCCCGATTGGGTGACGCCGCCATTCAGCCGCCGAGCCGGTGCATCTCCGTCTGGAGCTCGGCAACGGTCCATCGGTCGTTCTTCTCGAGGGTGTCGGTCATCGTCCAGGGTTGGAACCGACGGATCAGACCCCCCTGGACCAGGTAGACCTGGCCGGTGGTCGGCGCGTCCCGGGTGGCGAGGTAGGCGACCAGTGGCGACACGTTGGATGGGTCCCAGCTGTCGAAGACCGAGGCATCGGACGGGGCCTGCACGATCTCGGAGAGGCCGGGCGTCTGCTCGGTCAACCGGGTCCTGGCGGCCGGGGCGATGGCATTGACCCGGATCCCGTACCGTCCGAGTTCCTCGGCGGCGATGATGGTGAGGGCCCCGATCCCGGCTTTGGCGGTGCCGTAGTTGGTTTGGCCCGGGTTCCCGAGCAAGCCCGATGTCGAGGAGGTGTTGATGACCGACGCCTTCACCTCGGCGCCGTCCTTGGTCTGCTGGCGCCAATAGGCGGCGGCATGGCGGAGCGGGACGAAGTGACCTTTGAGGTGAACCTTGATGACCGAGTCCCACTCGTCTTCGGACATGTTGACCAACACCCGGTCTCGCAGGATCCCGGCGTTGTTCACCAAAATGTGCAGGTCCCCGAAGGCATCGACGGCGGTCTGGATCAATCGTTTCCCGCCCTCCCAGTCAGTGATGTCGTCGGCATTGGCCACCGCCTCCCCGCCGGCCGCGGTGATCTCGTCCACCACCACCTGGGCCGACGACCGATCCTCGCCGGAGCCGTCCGGCGCGCCACCCAAGTCGTTGACCACGACTTTTGCCCCTTCAGCGGCAAACAGGAGCGCATGTTCGCGGCCGATCCCCCGGCCCGCGCCGGTGATGATGGCAACCCGCCCGTCCAGTGCGCCCATGCTCCAACCCCCCTCGTCGACCAACCTGATGACCGGGCGATGCCTCGGCCGGCGGTTGGCTGCCAATCGTGCGCCTACGTTGGCAGGGCGTCATGCAGGGGTCAAACCGGGACCGCGCCGGACCGGGTTCCGTCGCGCGGGGGCCGATCCACCGCCACCCCCAGCCCCGGGTCGGTCACCGAGCGTGCCATCCGTCGGGTCCGGCGGCGATCCCCGGCGATGAGGACGTATTCGGTGTTTCGGAGATGGGACACGGTTCCCACCTTGTGGCCGGCCGGGTTGTGGATGCCGATCCTCGCCCCGACATAGCGGGCCGAATCGAAGGACAGCACTTCGACGTGGCCCCTCCGGGCGCACATCTCAAACAGCTCATCGAGGGTCAGCCACGATTCGTTGTTGTAGGAGAGGACGACGGTGTCCGCCTGGACGGAGGCGATCACCCCGGCCAGCGCGCTCGGCATGGTCTGGCGGCGGTTGAACTGGCTCCTCCCGGTGGGCAGCCGGAGGTCTTCGCGCTTGCAGGCGATGCCGTAGTGGATCGGGGCGTCCCACTCCACCAACGTCTCCCAGACGTGATAGTTCGACTCATACCGGTGCTGGTTGTAGGGAGGGTCGAGATAAGCCAGATCGACAGCGGCCAGGGTGCCGGCGTCTTCGGCGACCAGGGCACAGGCATCGCCCCGGACCGCCCGGCCGGCTCCCGGCACCAGCTCGGGTACCCGCAGGGCCAGGGGGCGGTCGGCCCGGGAGGCCCACTGCTTGAGGTACGCCATCTGCACCCCGGTGGTGGAGTCCACCCGGTCGGCGGCTTCGAGCAGGCTGGTCATCAGTACCGGCCACAGCGGGGTGCCGGCGTAGCCGGCCTCGATGGCGTCGCGGATGGCATCGATCCGAGCCCCGTTCTCGGGCCGGAAGAACCTCGACGATCGGCAGAACGTCTCGGTGACGTAGCCGGGACACCCGTCCAGCCCGTTGAGCTCGGCAATCACCTCGGCCACTTCGGACAGGAACGACGGTGACTGTTCCGGATCGGTGGCCACGTAGCACTGAGCCAGCAGGTGGGCCGCCCGGGAGCTGTCCACCGCGGTGGTGTGGATCCCCAGCCGCTTCAGGGCCTGGGCCACCCGGGTGGTACCGGTGAACAGGTCGAGGGCGGTCGCCGCCCCTGAGGCCAGGGCCATCTCGGTGAGGGCGGGCACCAGCCGGCGTTTGGATCCGAGGTACTTGATCACTGGATGCTGGATCCGGGGCCGGTCACTTGCGCCCGAACCGGCGGAACCACCAGTTGGGATCGCGGGCGTGGGCGTGGAAGTGATCGGGGATCTGCCGCATGACCCGGTCGAACGACCAGCCGTCCACCCCCAAACGCTCGTCGGCGACGGTTCCCAGTTGGGCCAGCATGTGCTCCACCTCGGACTCGGGCGGATCGCTGCCGTGGGACTTCCAGACCACCATGGGCACGTCGCAGATCTCGCAGGCGGCCACCCAGCAGGTGTCGTCCTCGTAGAACCACTCGGTGATCCGGGCGGCCTCGCACAACTCGCAGCCGGGCACGGTTCCGGGGCCGGTCACGCGGTGTACATGTTGACGGCGGTGCCCGGGGAAACGTTGGTGCCGGCATCGGGGGTGGTGAGGAACACCTTTCCCTTGGCCGGTCCGTAGACGGCGCCGACGGTGAGGCCCTTCGACTGCAAGGCGGCGGTGGCCTGGGCGACGGTATCGCCGTCCAGGTTGGGGACCGGCACCGGTTGGGGCCCGAGGGAGACATTCACTGTCACCGTCGACTGGTAGGGCGCCGGCCCGGCCGATGGGTCGGGCGAGGTGCCGATGACCTGCCCGGCCGGCACCGTCGAGTTGTAGGCATTGGCCTGGACGGGGTTGAACCCGGCCGCGGAGAGGGCGGCGGCGGCGCTGGCGTAGGTGGAACCGGGACCGGTGACCGGCGGGATGGCCACCGGGGCATGGCCCTTGGAGGTGATGATGGTGACCGTCGACCCGTAGGTGGCGCTGTTTGCCGGGCTGGTACCCAGGATCCCCCCGGCCGGCACCGTCGCGCTGTACTGGGCGGCGCTGTCTGTGCAGACCCCGACCAGGTGCACCGCCGCCAGGGCCTGGATGGCATCGGCGCAGCTGGTATAGCTGGTCAGGTTGCTGGGGATGGTCACCGGTGGAAGGCCCTTGGAGACGACCACATCGATGGTGGTTCCCTCCTTGGCCATGGCCGGATTGCGCCCGGGCTTGGCCGCCGGCTGCTGGCTGAGGATGATCCCCGGGCCCACGGTGGTGCTGAACTGGGTGGCGCTCTGGTGGACCTTGAAGTGGTCGGCGGAAGTGGCCCGGACGGCGTCCGGCACCGTCTTGCCCACCAACGAAGGCACCGCATGACTGGCGGTGAACAGCTGCTGCCGGAAGGCGAGCACCACGCCGGCGGCAATCAGCGCGGCCACCAACACCGCGATGCCGGCCATCCACGGCCATCGCCTTCGGGGTCGAGGGTCGCCGGTCCCGGGTGAGGGCGGATCGGTGACCCCGGACCTTGGCCGGTCGGTCGACTTCTCCGGTGACAGGAGTGCGGAGGCGACACCCAGCTCGGTGGCGTCGCCACCGCCGGACCGGGTTGTCTCGCCGATGCCCGGCCCGACCCGCGCCCGTTCGGGATCCTTGACCGGCGCGGCGTTACCCAGCGCCAACGGCTCGGGTTCGGGGAGGGCGATCTGCAGGGCCTGCAGTCTCAAGATCAACGCGGCCGCGTCGTAGCGCTCATCGGGCTCGGGAGCCGCCGCCCACACCAGCACCTCATTGAGGGGACCGAGCGCTTCGTGCTCGGGCAACAGTGTCCCCACCCGGGCCATGAGGGTGGCGATGGTGGTATCCCCGGTGAACGGCACCTTCCCGGTCACTCCTTCATAGAGCACCAGGGCGAGGGAGTAGACGTCGGCCCTCCCGTCGAGCGTCCAACCTTCCACCTGTTCGGGGGCGGCATACCGGGCCGTTCCCAGGATGGCCCCCTCGGGTTCGGTCCAGGCCGCTTCAGCCAGGGCCCGGGCCAACCCGAAGTCGGCGATCCGCAAGCGGCGCTCGGCGTCGAACAACAAGTTGGCCGGCTTGATGTCCCGGTGGACCAGGCCCCGGCGGTGGGCATAGTCGAGGCCGGCGGCGGCCTCCAGGCCGATCCGGACCGCCTGCTCGGGAGTGAGGAGTACCCCCGAATCGTAAATCTGGCGCAGGCTGCCTCCGGCCAGGTATTCGAGGACCAGATACGGTTCGCCGCCCTCCTCGCCCCAGTCGTAGACCTGGAGGATGTTCGGGTGGTTGAGGGCGGCCACCGCCCGGGCTTCGGCCCGGAACCGCTTCAGAAACGAGACGTCACCGGCCAGGGCCGGATGGAGCACCTTGATGGCCACCTTCCGGTGGAGGTTGACGTCCTCGGCGAGATAGACGTGGGCGGACGCGCCGGTACCCAGGGCGGTTACAAGTCGGTAGCGGTCGCCGAGGACCCGCCCGATGGAGTCCGTAATGCTCGGCATCGTTCCTCTTAGGGTACCGATCAGTCAAGCACTTGCGGTGGAGGGTATCGCCCACCTGGGCATTCCCGAGATTCGGCCGCCGAACCCCTTCAATCTCGGCAAACCCGGTGCAATTCAAACGGTGAGTTGCAGCCCGGGCGGCGGGCGGCTCGGCCATCCCCGGCCGGCGAGGAGGCCGGTGATCTCGGCAGAAAGCGCGGCCGCGGCCCGGGAGAGGGGACGGTCCCCCCGGTGTACCAATCCGATTTCTCTCCGGAAGCTCAGCGATCTCACCCGCAGCCGGTGAAGGTCCGGGTGGGCGGAGGCCACGATGCTCGGAACGATGGCGGCGCCCAATCCGGCGCCCACCAGGGCCAGAACGCCGTCCATCTCCCCGCCTTCCAGGGCGACCACCGGCTCGAATCCGGCTTGGTGGCACACGCTCAGCGTCACCGTCTTGAGGTCGTAGCCGTCTCGGAACATGACCAGCGGAACCTGGGACAGGTCGGCAATCTCGATGCGCCGGCGGGCGGCCAGCGGGTGATCGGCAGAGGTGACCACCACCAGCTCCTCGATGGCCAGGGTCACGCTGTCGAGGAGCGGCTGGTGCAGGGGCAGGATGGCCAGGGCCACATCGAGCTCGCCGGATTCGAGCCCGTCAACCAGGCGCCGGGATCCCTGCTCGGTCACGGCCAGGGCGACTCCCGGATGACGCTGGTGAAAGCGGGAGAGGGCGGCAGGGAGCAACGTGGTGCTGAGGCTCGGGGTGGCGCCGATGGCGACCCGGCCGCGCTGCAAGCTGTCCAGGTCGGCGACACCGTCGACCAACTCCTCGACGTCGGCCAGGGCCCGGCGGGCCAACGGCAGCAAGAGCTCACCGGCGTCGGTCAAGGAGACCTTCCCCGGGGCGCGGTGGAAGAGCTGGGTGCCGAGGGTCCGCTCGAGCTGGCGGATCTGCGCACTCACCGACGGCTGGGCCACGTGGAGACGTTCGGCAGCGCGGGTGAAGTGACGGTCTTCGGCAACGGCCACGAAATACTCGAGCTGATGCAGCTGGGGTCTCATAGCCACAGCCTATGGAACATAGGGTCATCATGTCTTGGCGTTCTGCAATGCCTCCGGCACCTGGTCGGGGGCGGTTGCCGCCTGTTCATCCCAGCCGACGCCCCTCAGAGACTCAGAATTGGGGACGCGGCGATGGTAGACAGGGGCGATGGCCTCCGACCTCGACAGCCACCCCGATGAGATGGAGTCGGCGCTGTTCGCGTTGCAGGTCTGGAAGTTCAAAGAGGGCGAGGTGGTTTCTTTGATGATCCACCTCGGTGACCGGCTCGGCTTGTACAAGGCGATGATGGGCCAGGGCCCGATGACCGCGGAGGAATTAGCAACCTCCACCGGTTTGCACGAACGCTGGTTGCTCGAATGGTTGCGGAGTCAAGCCGCCGCCTCGCTCATCGAGACCCCCGACGGAGACCACTTCGAGTTGAAGCCCGAGGCCGCGGACGTTCTGGTGGAGGATGTCGAGAGCCTGTGGTTCGCCGCCGGCGCCTTCCAGGGTGGCGTGGCATCCCCCGACGTCGTCGACCGGCTGGCCGATGCCTTTCGGACCGGGATCGGCCTCAGCTATGACGACCTCGGCCCGTCCGCCGCCCACACCGTTGAGCGGATGCTCGGACCCTGGTCCCGGCTGGCTCTGGTGCCGGTGGTGCTTCCCGCTCTCGACGGGGTGGTGGCCCGCCTGGGCCGAGGCGCTCGGGTGGCCGATGTCGGCTGCGGATCAGGCGTCGCCCTCCTCACCATGGCCGAGGCCTTTCCCAATTCCCGCTTCGAGGGATACGACCCGTCTGAGCACGCCATCCATCGGGCGGGCGCCAAATTGGAAGCCGGGACCCTCTCCAACGTCGCCTTCCACCCGGTCGGGGCCAACGACCTTCCGGCGGAGCCGACATTCGATCTGGTACTCACCCTGGACTGCCTGCACGACATGCCCCGTCCGGCCGAGGCCCTGGCGGCTATCCGTCGATGTATCAAAGACGACGGGACCTTGTTGGTGAAAGACATCCGGGCCGGTGTCACCTGGGACGAGAATCAACGCAATCCGCTTCTCGCCCTGATGTACGGGACGTCGGTTTCCACCTGCATGTCGTCGGCCCTCTCGGAGCCGGGCGGGGCCGGGCTGGGCACCCTCGGGCTCCACCGGGAACTGGCCGAGGAGATGTGCCGGGAGGCGGGCTTCACCACCTTCACCCTTCACGACTTCGAGGACCCGGCCAACCTCTACTACGAAGTTCGCCCCTGAACCCCTAACCCTCGTTGGTGGCGGCGCCGAACAGCGCCGCCAACGGCTCGACGTCATCGGGGCGCCCGGGGTCGGCGGCGATACGCAGGACGACGGTGTCGGCCCGGCGGACCATGTCCCACTCCACAAACTGACAACACTGTCGCTCGGCGGTTACCAGCGACTCGAGTTCCTCGTGGGCATCGAGTGGGTAGCTGACCTCCACTATGGGCCCGGACCGGCGGGAAACCGGGCGGGTCACCGCGGCCAGTTGTTGCCAGCGCAAGACCCGGGCCCGCCCGTCGTCTGGCCCCAGGGTGCAGGCAGCCTCGTTCACCGGTTCAGGGGATGGAACATCGGGGATCCTTGTCATACTCTTCGCGCTCTTACAACCAGCCTGGCGCATACATCGAGATCCGTCAATGTATGCGTCGCCGCCATCGCTGCCCTCTTGGTACGTGATCTTGACTGTCAACCTAATTGACTATAGGTTGGCCACCATCAGCCGAGAACCCCGCGGGTACGAAGACTTGGTGCTACCTCCATTGCTCGCGGCGGCGCGGCGGACCTACACCACCGCCATTCGCACCGCCCTGGTCGACGCGGGGTTTGACGACATTCCTCGTAGCGGCGGCTCGTTGCTGGGCCGCATCGCCCGGAGCGGTCACGAACTGCGTGACGTGGCCGGCGAACTGGCGGTGTCCAAGCAGGCCGCCAGCCAGCTCGTCGACACCCTGGTCACCCGGGGCTACGTCGAGCGCAGGCCCGACCCCGATGATCGGCGCCGGGTGACGGTGGGACTCACCGACCGCGGCAGGTCGGCTGCGGCCGAGATCCGCCAAGCGGTCGAAGGGGTCGACGCCGAACTGGCCACCAAGGTCAGCCATCAAGACCTGGCTCGCGCCCGAACCGTTCTGGGGGCCATCGTGGAGATGGGTCATGGCCCTACCTGACCGGTCGAACATTTCGGCGGTGGGCTGGACGGCGGTGTCGGTGGCCAGATGCCGGGCCGTCGAGAGTGCCCGTCCCGACGCATGGTTCAACGATCCATTGGCCGTGCACTTGGTACGGAACGTCGATCATTCCGCACCCGCCGCACGCCCCGGCCTGGAGGCGTGGATATCGGTCAGAACCCGCTTCCTCGACGAGTTGACGGAACAGGCGACCGACGACGGAATACGGCAGGTGGTCATCGTGGCCGCCGGCCTCGACGCACGCGCCTTCCGGCTGCCGCTGCCACCTGACACCACCGTCTTCGAGGTCGACCGGAGCGACATCCTGGACGTGAAGGAGACCTTGATCAACCAAGCCGGCCTTGCCCCGGGCTGCCGCCGCCAGACGGTGGTCGCCGACATCCTCGACCCGGAATGGATGTCTCGACTCGCCGATCGCGGTTGGGAACCTGGCCGATCGACGTTGTGGATCCTGGAGGGCCTGCTCATCTACCTCGACCACTGCCAGCGGGTCCGACTGCTGTCCCAGCTCGCCGCGGCCTCCGACCATGGCCGGCTGGGCGTCACCCTGAGCACGGAGACGGGCCCGATGCGGCATCCTCTCTGGCGCCCATCCGTCGAGGACGACCCGGAGGTCTGGATGTCGTCCTCGGGTTGGGCTGCCCGGACCGAGACCATGACTGAAGCCAGCGTGTCGTTCGGGCGGCCGTTGCCCGCCACCGCGAGGGCCGGCCGCTCTTGGCGGCTGGTCGGCGCCACCGCCGCCGGCCATCGATAGATAAATGAGTATAAAAAACTTAACCCGATAACCATCAAAGACAACGGAGTTGCCGAGGCGTACCCTGCAACTGGTGAACCCCGAGCATCTCAAAATACGTAGTAGCGAATATTGGTATGAATCGCTCCGCGACAACATCATGCCGTGGGTCATCGGCGGTGTCGATCTGGGTGACGATGTGCTCGAAGTGGGACCCGGACCCGGATTGACCACCGATCTGCTGCGGCCCCGGATGAAGGTGCTCACCACGGTCGAGCTCGACGACAAAATGGCCGCGGACCTTTCATCCCGGCTGGCCGGCACCAACGTCAGGGTCGTCCATGGTGACGCCACCGCCATGCCGTTCGAGGATCACCGCTTCACCGGGGCGACATCCTTCGCCATGCTCCACCATGTCCCCACCACCGAGATGCAGGATCAACTGTTCACCGAGGTGGCCAGAGTGCTCAAACCCGGTGGGGTGTTTGCCGCCTTTGACGGCATTACCAACCCAGGGATAGCCACTTTTCACGAGAAGGGCATTTACCACCCCATCGACCCCAACACGCTCGAGTCACGCCTATCGGCCGCCGGCTTCACCTCGATCGAAGTGGAAACCAACGAGCTCGGGTGGGCCGCCAAAGCCCGTGTCAGCGCCTGAGTAGGACAACCAACGACCAGCAGTTTCGGGCGATTGGGCCGGCGTCACCGTCGGCCGGCGCTCAGGTCGTCGAGGGAATGTCTCCGGTTTCGAGCAGGGCCTTGAACTCGTCGACTCCGGTCACCACCGGGATTCCCAACTGTTCGGCCTTGGTCATCTTCGACGCTCCCGGGGATTCGCCCAACACCACCGCGAAGGTCTTGTTGGACACGCTGCCCGGCGATTTCCCGCCGCGGGCCAAGATCGCCTCTTCCGCCTCCTCCCGGGTGAGGCCCTCCAAGGTCCCGGTCACCACCACCGACTTGCCGGCCAGGGTCTGATCCACCGCGGCATCCCCGCCGGCGCCGCCACTTCGGGCGCCGGGCTCCTCGACGTTGACCCCGCCAGCGCGCAACCGGTCCACCACCCCGCGGTTGACCTCGGAGGCGAACCACCGGGTGACACTGGCGGCGATGATGGTGCCCACCCCGTCCACCGCCGCCAATGCCGCTTCATCGGCCGCCAAGATCCCGTCGAGGTTCCCGAACGCCCGGGCCAGGGCCAACGAACCGACCTGGCCAAGGTGGCGGATACCCAGTCCGATCAGCATCCGGTGGAGCGGGCGCCCGCGGGAGGTGTCGATGGCGCCCAACAGGTTGGCGATCGAGAGCGGCCCGAACCCCTCGAGCCCCGAGAGGCTGTCGGCGGTGAAGGAGTAGAGATCGGCGACGTCGGAGAGCAATCCTTGCCGGACGAACAACTCCACCCGTTGCTCGCCGAGCCCCTCGATGTCCATGGCCGACCTCGAGGCGAAGTGGGCGATGCGCTGCACCCGTTGGGCCGGACAGTCGAGATTGGTGCAGAAGGTGTCGCTCTCGCCCTCGAGCCGGATCAGCGGAGCACCACAGCTCGGGCACACGGTGGGAAATTTCCACTTGGGTGGACGGCGCTTCTTCCGGTTGCCGTCGGCGCCGACCAGCACCGGACCCACCACCTCGGGGATCACGTCCCCGGCTTTCCGGACGATGACGTCTTCCCCGGGGCGTACATCCTTCAACCGCACCTGGTCTTCGTTGTGCAGGGTGGCCAGCGACACCGTCGATCCGCCCACGAACACCGGCTCGAGCACCGCGAAGGGGGTGGCCTTGCCGGTGCGCCCGATCGACACCTGGATCGCCCGGAGCCGGGTGGTCCGCTCTTCCGGCGGGAACTTGTAGGCGATCGCCCACCTCGGGGCGTGGGAAGTGGCGCCCAACTCCCGTTGCAGGGCCAGGTCGTCGACCTTGATCACCACCCCGTCGATCTCGTAACCGAGGTCGTGGCGGTGCTCCTCCCAATGCCGGCAGAAGGCCAGCGCCTCATCGAGGCCGCGCACCGCGTGGTTCTCGGGATTGACCGGAAACCCGGCCCGTTTCAGCCACTTGAGGGTGGACGACTGGGAGCTGAGCAGCTCGTCGGGGAGCGCGGCTCCCGGAGGATCGGTCCGGGGCTGGAGGTCGCCGACCTGATAGGCCCAGAACGACAGCGCCCGGGAGGCGGTGATGGAGGCGTCCTTCTGTCGGAGCGACCCCGCCGCCGAATTCCGGGGATTGACGAACAGCCGGCCGCCGGCTTCCTCCTGCCGACGATTCAATTCCTCGAAGGCGACGGTGGGCATGTACACCTCACCCCGCACCTCGATGACCGCTGGGGCGGCGACCTTCTTGGAGAGGACCTTGGGGATGTCGGCGATGGTGGCGACATTGCCGGTGACGTCCTCGCCGACGTTGCCGTCCCCCCGGGTGGCGGCCTGGACATAACGCCCGTCCTGATAGGTGAGGGACATGGCCAGCCCGTCGATCTTCAGCTCGCATACGAAGGTGGTGTCGGCCGGGATGCGCTTGGCCAGCCGGTCGGCCCATGCCTGCAACTCGTCGGGTCTGATGGCGTTGTCGAGACTCATCATCGGCACCCGGTGGGCCACCGGTGAGAACAAGGTGGACACCGGCGCCCCGACCGAGGCGGTGGGCGAATCGGCAACCGCTAGGTCGGGATGCTCGGCCTCGATGGCCCGCAGTTCGCGCACCAGGGCGTCGTACTCGGCATCGGGAATCTCGGGGGCGTCGAGTTGGTAGTACTGCCGGTTGTGGGCGGCAATCAGCTCACGGAGCTGGGCCGCCCGGGCGGCGGGATCGCCCCCGGCGGGAGGTTCGGTCACGCGGCGATGCCCGAACCGATGACGGCGTCGGGGTTGGCGGGATCGTAGAGAGCGACGGTCTGGCCCGGTGCGATCCGGCGCTGGGCGCTCGCGAAGGTCACCGACAGCCGGCCGGTCTGGTTCCGGCGTACGGTGCACGCCACCGGACGGCCGTGGGCGCTGCACTGGGCGATGGCCGAGCACTCCGGGGCCTCGCTCAACTGGGTCCGGTCGTCGTCCACCCAGGTCACCGTGTGCAGCTCCACCCCGAGAGCGTTGGCCGCCTCGGGCGTCCCGATCCGCACCCGGCGGGCGGGGACGTCGACCTCGGTGACGTAGCGCCGGCGCCCGTCCGACCCGTGTCCCATCCCCCGCCGCTGGCCCACCGTCACCAGCTCCACCGCCGGCACCGGGCCGAGATCCTCCCCGGTGGCGTCGTCGATCAGCCGCCCGTCATGGAGTGGCAGCCGGTCACCCAAGAAACCGCCCCGGCCCTCATCCGAGCGGATGAAACACACGTCCTGGCTGTCCGGCTTCAGGGCGGTGCGGAGACCCAGGCGGGCGGCCTCCTGGCGGACCTCAGCCTTGGTCATCCTCCCGACCGGGAACTGTGAGCGGGCCAACTGCTCCTGCCCCAGCATGGCCAGCACGTACGACTGATCCTTGAGCGGATCGGCTCCCCGGATCAGTTGGTGGCGGCCGTCCTCGGTGGTGGTGCGCCGCGCATGGTGCCCGGTGGCGACGGCGTCGAACCCGAGCGAACGGGCCCGGTCGAACAGCCGGTCGAACTTGAGGTACCGGTTGCACTCGATGCACGGGTTCGGGGTACGGCCGATGGCGTGACCCTCGACGTAGGGGTTCACCACCCGGGCTTCGAATTCGGCGGTGAAGTTGAACACATGGTGGACCACCCCGAGTTGATCGGCCACCCGGCGGGCGTCCTCCACATCAGCGACCGAGCAGCATCCCGAGTCCGAGGACCCACCCCAGAGCTTCAAGGTGGCCCCCACTACCCGGTCGCGCCCCAGCTCCTCCACCAGCAGGGCGGCGGCGACCGAGGAGTCGACCCCTCCGGACATGGCAACTAGTACTCGCACCGGTCTAGTTTCGCAGGCGGGCGACGACGGCCGGAACCACGTCCAACGCGTGATCGACATCGGCGTCGGTCGACGTCGTCCCCAACGAGAACCGGATCCCGCTGCCGGCCGCCTCCTTACCGAACCCCATGGCCAGCAGCACGTGGCTCGGCTCCACGGCTCCGCTCGAGCAGGCGGCACCGGCGGAGGCAGCCACCCCGGCGTCGTCGAGGAGGACCACCATCGCCTCACTCTCGACCCCGTCGAAGCGGAGATGGGCATGTCCGGGGACCTTGGCGCTTCGGTCCCCGGTCTCCGCGGTTCCCGCCACCGAGGCCAGCAACCTATCGACCAACCGGTCACGGAGCCCGGTGACCCGGGTCACGGTGTCCGTGCGCTCGGCCACCGTCGCCGACAGGGCAGCGGCCATGGCCACAATGCCGGCCACATTGTGGGTCCCGCTCCTGCGCTCCCGCTCCTGTCCCCCGCCATGGATGACCGCCTCGATGGGCACCCCGTTGCGGACCACCAGGGCGCCCACCCCCTGGGGACCACCGAACTTGTGGGCGCTCACCGACAGGAGGTCGACGACGGCGGTGATCGGCGGCATCTCCAGCCAGGGCGCCGCCTGGACGGCGTCGGTGTGGAGCACGGCATCCGGCGACAGGGTGCGGACGAGGCGGGAGACGTCGTGGAGCGGCTGGACGGTGCCGATTTCGTTGTTCACCGCCATCACCGACACCAGCCGGACATCGGGGGTGCAGGCTTCGGCCATCCCGTCGAGATCGACCATCCCCGAACGGTCGGCGCCCACCTCCCGGAGCCCGTGACTCCCGGGCCCGGCCGCCGCCCGGCAGGTGTTGAGCACCGCGTGGTGCTCCATGGCCGTGCACACGATCGGGCCCGCCCGGCCGCCGGCGGAGACCGGCACAGCGCGGAGGGCACCGGTGATGGCCAGATTGTCCGCCTCGGTCCCGCTTCCGGTGAACACCACCTCACCGAGGTCAGCCCCGAGAAGGCCGGCGATCTGCTCGCGGGCATCGTCCACCGCCAGGCGCGCCCTCCGGGACTCGCGGTGGCTCCCCGAGGCGTTGCCGGATATCCCCTCCCCGCGGAGGAAAGGGAGCATGGCCTCGACCGCCTCCGGTCGCATGGGCGTGGTGGCCGCATGGTCGAGATAGGCGCGCATGCGCCCAGTCTTACGCAACCCGGCACCGAGTCGGACACCGCGCCAGCCGGAGGATCCGAGCTGGTCATGATGCGATGGGGCCGCCAGTGTCGTCCTCCGGCCTGACCGGCCCCTGACGCGTCCGCGGCCCTCCGAGATGAGAAGCTTCATGCCGGCCGCTTCGCCCGTCAGGCCATCGCCCCGAGCGACGGGGCGACCGAGGGACCGGCCCCTGCTAACCATGAGACGAAACTCGCGATCGAGGGCACCCAGACGCCGGCTCCGGGTCATCGTCATCTCGGTGGCGACGCTGGGGGTGGCCGGGGCGGTCGCCGCCATCGTCTTCAGTGGACAACCCTCCCCACCGGTGGTCGCCTCGATGTGCACCTTCGGGAGCGGCTCGGCCGGCGGCCCCTACGCCATCACCCCGATCCAGGCGCAGAACGCCGCCATCATCACCGCCGTCGGGCAGCAGAAGGGGCTTCCCGACCATGCCGCTACCGTGGCGCTGGCCACCTCGTTCCAGGAGACCCAGCTCCAGAACCTCCCCTACGGGGACCTCGACTCCGTCGGCCTCTTCCAGCAACGCCCCTCTCAGGGTTGGGGAACCACCGCCCAGATCATGGACCCGGTCTATGCCGCCGGGGCCTTCTTCGACCATCTGGCCCAGGTCCCGGGCTGGGAGTCGCTTCCGGTCACCGAAGCCGCCCAGCTGGTCCAGCACAGCGCCACCCCTGATGCCTACGCCCAGTGGTCACTCGAAGCCCAGGCACTGGCCATCGCCACCACCGGCGAGGTCCCCGCCGGCCTGGCCTGCCACCTCACCAGTTTCGGGGGGACGGCACCGACCCACGCCGCCCTGGTCGCCGCGGCCACCGCCGAGCTCGGCCCCAACCCGTTCGGGACCCCGGCGACCGCCCAACGGGGATGGCAGATCGCCGCCTGGGCCGTCGCCCACGCCTACAACTACCACCTCACCTCGGTGTCGTACGGCGGTCGCACCTGGACCGCGGCGTCGGGAGCCTGGGCGGCGGCACCCGTCGTCGACCACGTGGTCACGTCCACCCAGTAGCCGGTCTGCCCGGCCGCGGGTCGGGGGCCCGGATAACCCTCAGGCCACCCACACCGACTTGACGTTGCAGAACTCGCGGATCCCGTGCTGGGACAGTTCTCGGCCCACCCCCGACGTCTTGATGCCGCCGAACGGCAGCTCGGGCATCGACACCACCATGCCGTTCACGAACACCTGGCCGGCCTCGAGTCCGGCGACGAACCGCTGCTGCTCGTCGGGGTCCTTGGTCCACACACTGGAGCCGAGCCCGAAGTCGGTGCCGTTGGCCACCGCCAGTGCCTCTTCGGCGTTCGCCACCCGGAAGACCAGCGCCACCGGCCCGAACACCTCCTCGGTGGCCACCCTCATCTCGGGGGTGATGCCTTCGATGACGGTGGGAAGGTAGAAGAAGCCGGCCTTGTCGGGGCCCTCGGGGCCGACCATCCGCTCGCCGCCGCACCGGATCGACGCTCCGTGAAGACGGGCGTCGTCCACCAGGGCCTCGATGTTGTCCCGGGCGACGGCGGTCACCAGTGGGCCCACCTCGGTGGCGGGATCGAAGGGGTCCCCGACGGTGAGGGCCTTCACCTGGGCCACGAACGCCTCGATGAAGGCGTCGGCGATCTCCTGGTGGACGATGAACCGTTTGGCGGCGATGCACGACTGCCCGGTGTTCTGCATCCGGGCCTGGACCCCCACCGATACCGCCCGCTCCAGGTCGGCCGACGGCAGGACGATGAACGGATCACTGCCACCCAGCTCGAGGACCACGTGCTTGATGGCGGCCCCGGCCTGGGCGCCGACCGACCGGCCGGCGCCGACACTGCCGGTCAGGGTCACCGCTTTGACCCGGGGATCGGCGATGATCGCCGGCACCTGATCGGTCCCGACCAACAAGGACTGGAAGACCCCGGGCGGGGCGCCGGCCCGGCGGAACAGATCCTCCAACAACAGCGAGGTCCGGCTCACGTTGGGCGAGTGCTTCAACAGCCCGACATTGCCGGCCATCACCGCCGGGGCCGCGAACCTCACCACCTGCCAGAGGGGGAAATTCCAGGGCATGATGGCGAGCACCGGTCCGAGCGGTTGGTAGGTCACCAGCCCCAGCGAGGCATCGACCGGCATCTCCTCGTCGGTGAGAAAACTCTCGCCATGGGCGGCGAACCACCGGAAGGCGTTGGCGCACTTGGCCACCTCCCCCTTGGCCTGGGCAAAGGGTTTGCCCATCTCGGTGGTGACCAGATGGGCGATGTCCGGCAGCTCCCCCTCCAGGTGCTCGGCCACGGTGATGAGCAGCCGGGCCCGGTCGGCGAAGCTGGTGGCGGCCCATTCGGGGGCGGCTCGGGCTGCCAACGCCAGCCGGGTCTCGACCTCGGCGGCATCGAACGGCTCGAAGGACTGCAGCAGTTCGCCGGTGGCGGGGTTGACGGAAGCGAGTGGGGGTCCGGCGTCGCTGGGGCTCATGGATCGATTCTGCCTCATCGGCGAGTCAGCTACACCCCGAGCTGAGCGGCCACCTCGCCGCGCTGTAGCTTCCCGGTGGCGGTGGTCGGGAGCGCCTCGACCACGAAATACTGCTTGGGGCGCTTGAACCCGGCCATCCGGGCGGCGGCATGGGCCTCGAGGGCCCCGATCAGGGGGGCGGGATCGACCAACCCGGCGGGGGAATCGGGAACCACCACTGCACACACCCGCTGGCCCCAGGTCTCGTCGGGGAGGCCGACCACGGCCACGCCGGCCACCCCCGCCACCTCGGCGAGGACATGTTCGACCTCGGCCGGGTAGACGTTGACCCCGCCGCTGATGATCAGGTCGTCCCGGCGGCCGTCGAGGTACAGGTAGCCGTCACCATCCAGTCGGCCCAAGTCGCCGACGGTGAAGGCGCCGTCCCGCCACGCCGAGGCGGTCTTGTCCGGGTCTCGCCAATAGTCGAACATCCCGAAATCGGGAGGCCGGCACCAGATGGTGCCGTCGTCATCGACGGTGATGGTCCGTCCCGGCCGGGCCCGGCCCACACTCCCGGGGTGGTCCAACCACGCCTCCGGCGAGCACGCGGTGAACTGCCCCTCGGTGGAGCCGTAGAACTCCCACAGCACCCCGTCGCCGACCCGGTCGATGGCCTTCCGCTTGAGCGTCTCCGGGCAGGCCGACCCGGCGTGAACCAACAGGCGGAGGGCGTCGAACCGCTCGGGGAGTTGGTCGCCGAGGGCCAACAGCCGGGCCAGGGCCGAGGGGGCCATGAAGGCGGTGGTCGGGATGACGCCCGCCTCCCCCAACAGCGCCCCGAGGGCGGCCGACGCCTCGAACCGGCGGAGGATCACGCAGGTCCCCCCTCGGAGCAGGGTCCCGGCCGCGAACCGCACCGACACCGAGTGGTACATGGGGGAACACACCAGGTGAACGTCGTCGGGTCCGAACGACCAGAGGTCGGCCTCGTCGTCGAAGGCCTCGGCGGCGGTGGCCCGGTCCCAGACCCCCGACCACACTCCTTTGGATTGGCCGGTGGTCCCCGACGTGTAGTGCATTGGCCGTCCCCGCGGGTAGGGATCGAGTTCGACCGGGATACCGGAATCGAGAGCGGCCAGGTCGGCTTCATCGGTCACCACCAACCCAGGCGCGGCGTCAGCGATCAACCGATCACGTTCGGCCTCGAGCAGGGTGGCGTTGAGGAGTACCGGGATGACTCCGGTCCGCAGCGCCCCGAGCACCGCACACAGCAGCGCCGAAGAGGACGGGAGGCAGAAGGCCACCCGGTCGCCGGAGCGGAGACCGGCCGACGCCAGCCAGCCGGCGGCGCGGGCCTGGGCCGCCTCGGCGTCGGTCGGGGTCAACACCTCGATATTGATCGGGCCATCGCCTGCCGGCTTCGGTTCGCCGGTCACGGCAGCTCCGGGGTGGGGACGATCTCCGGGAAGTCGCCCTCCGGGACAACCTCCGGAGGGTCGCCCAGCGCGCCCAGCAGTTGAGGCCGGAAGGTGGCCACCAGGACGAGCACGACCAGGAGGATCACCGCTCCCCCGACGGTCACCGCCCGCACCCCGATGTGGTTGGCGATCTGCCCCTGGATGACCGCCCCGATCGGGTAGACGATCCCGAGGGCCATCATGTAGAACCCCAGCACCCGGCCCCGTGACGCGGCCGGGGCTCGCAGCTGGACCACGGTGTTCAGGCCGGCCAGCACCGCGATGTAGCCGGCGCCCACCAGCAGGAACGTCACCAGCGACCACCACAACGCCGGCGCCAGGCCGTAGTTGATGAGGAGAAGCGGCAACAGGAACAGAGCCCCGCGCACCATCGTCCGCCGTCCAACCTGCTCGGCCAGGGAGGGAAGCAGCATGGCCCCGATCACCGCCCCGATCCCCTGGGCGGTCACCAGCAGCGCGGTGTCCAGCGAGTTCGGATGGCCACCGTGGAAGGCGGCGGCCATCACCGTCACCAGGGCGATAAAGGGGGACGCCAGCAAGGCCACCACCGCGATCAGAATGATGGCGCTGCGGCACCCGGGCTCGCTCATCGCCGTCCGGGCACCGTCGGCGATCCGGCGGTACATTCCCTCGTTCCCGGGCACCGGTGCCGGCCGGGGCAGTCGCACCAAGCTCAAGGCGATCACCACTGCGGCGAACGACGCGGCGTTGATCGCGAAGGTCAGGGTGTAGTCGTTGTGGATGAGGGTGAGGCCGGCGGCGGCGGGCCCGACCACCCGGCCGAGGTTGAACTGCGCGGATGACAGCGACATGGCCCCCAGCAGGTCCTCTTTGGGCACCATGTCCGGAACCATGGCCTGATAGGCCGGAAACCCCACCGCCCCGGCGGCACCGCCCAAGAAGGCGACAACCACCAGCAACCCGGGCTGGTCGTGTCCGGTGGCCACCAGCACCGTGAGCAGGGTGGCGATGGCCATCTCGCCGATGGTGGTGACGATCAACCACCGGCGGCGATCGAACCGGTCGGCCATGGCCCCGCCCACCGGGGCCAGCAGTCCCAACGGGAGGAAACCGGCGGCCACGACCAGGGTGGTCCAACCCGCCTGGTGCCCACTCCGGGAGAAGACGAGTATCCCAAGGCCGACGGTTTGCATCCAGGTACCGACGTTGGAGATCAGTGCCGACGACCACAACAGGGCGAAGTTGCGTGACCGCAGGGGTCGGAGCGAGGCCAGGGGCACCGGTCGAGGCTACCGGTCAGCCGCCGGGGCCGGCCGGGAGGGGTCGAAGGCGTCCCGGGGCGGGCAAGGCCCCCCGGCCAGAGAGGTCCGAGAGCCGGCGACGGTGCTACTGAGCCGGCGTCCCGACGACCTCCCGCCGTTAGGGTGAGCGGCCAAACCCCGTGATGTGACGCGGGGAGGAAGCGGTAGGGACGGCAATCAGATCCCGACCTGGTTCCCCAGGACATCTGACGGTTTCTCCAGAAAGGATCGCACCCGTGGACACTTTCGAACGCGACGGGCTCATCTTTGACGTGTCAGACACCGGCCCGACCGAGGGCAGGGTGGTCATCGCTCTCCATGGGTTCCCGGAGGACCGCCACTGTTGGGACCCCTTGGCCGCGTCCCTGGCCGGCCTCGGTTATCGCACGTTGGCACCCGACCAGCGGGGCTACTCTCCCGGCGCCCGCCCCACCCGCCGACGGGCCTACACCCTCGACCTTCTCGCCCAGGATGTACTGGCGCTGGCCGACCAGGCCGGCGCCGCTCGCGTCGATGTCGTCGGACACGACTGGGGGGCCGTCCTCGCCTGGTACCTGGCCGGGAGCCACCCGGACCGGATCCGCACCTTGACCGCACTTTCCGTCCCACATCCTCAGGCGTTTCTCGAGGCCATGACCCGGAGCAGTCAGGCATTGCACTCGTGGTACATGGCGTTCTTCCAGATCCCGAACCTGCCCGAAGCCATCCTGAGCCGCGCCGGTGAGGAACGGTTCGTCGCCCAGCTGCGCCGGACCGGCCTGGACGAGGATTCGGCGCGCCGCTATGCCCGCCGGGCTGAGGATCCCGGGGCGATGACCGGACCCATCAACTGGTACCGGGCCCTGCCGTTCGAGGTACGCGACCGACCCGGCCCGGTCACCTCCCCGACCCTCTTCGTCTGGGGCGATACCGACCCGTTCATCACCCAGGTTGCCGCGGAGCGCTGCGCCCGACATGTCTCGGGCCCGTACCGATTCGAGACGGTGGTCGGAGGCACCCACTGGCTCCCCACCGGGTCCGTCGACGACATCGCCCCGCTCCTTCTCGAGCACCTGGCGGGCACCCCCGGCTGACCGGTCGTGCCAAGCTGAACCGATGAGCCCGATGGAATCCGGCGCCAGGGCCGGAGCTGACGCCAGCCTCGGCCTCGCTCGGCGGTTGTTGGCCGAGGCGGATTCGGTGGTGGTACTGACCGGCGCCGGCATTTCCACCGACTCGGGAATCCCCGACTTCCGGGGCCCGAACGGGGTCTGGACCAAGAACCCCGCAGCCGAAAAGCTGGCCACCTTGAGCGCCTACCTGGCCGACCCCGGGATCCGCCGCCGGGCCTGGCGCAACCGGCTCGACTCCCCGACCTGGGCGGCTCGGCCCAACTCCGCCCATGTGGCCCTGACTCGGTTGGCGGAATCAGGAAAGCTCCACACCCTGGTCACCCAGAATATCGACGGGCTCCACCAGGCCGCCGGCACCGACCCGGATCTCATCGTCGAACTCCACGGCACCATGCACCAGGTGATGTGCATGGCCTGCGACCGGCGTTCCCCGATGGCCGAGACCCTCGACCGGGTGCGGGCCGGCGAAGAGGACCCACCCTGCCGGGAATGCGGCGGCATCCTCAAGTCGGCCACCATCAGCTTCGGCCAGGACCTGGTGGTCGACGACCTGCGGAGAGCCACCCGGGCGGCGCGCGACTGCGACCTGATGCTGGCCATCGGCTCGACCCTGGGGGTGTTCCCGGCCGCCGGCCTGGTGCCCATCGCCGGTGAGCACGGTGCCGCCCTGGTGATCGTCAACGGCGAGGAGACGGGGTTCGACTCCATGGCCGATGCGGTGGTCCGCTCGCCGATCGGAGAGGCGGTTCCCGCCCTAGTGGGCTGACCGCCCCGGTGCAGGGTGGTGCGCCGCCGGCGCCCGAGCCCGCTATTTGTCGAGCTTGATCTTGCGCCGGGGCCGGAGGGCGAACCACCAGACGCTGGCCATGGTGGCCACGATGGTGACGGCTGCCGCCGGCTTCACGAGCTTGCGCGAACGATCTGACATGCCCCTGACGTTACCTGCCGGGATGCGACCGCCGGAGGCGGCGCCGGAATTGCCGGATTCTTCGCTGACTCATATGCGCTCCATACTGTTTTCTTAGGCACCGGTCCGATGCTTGGATCATGGCCTACTACCCGATGCCACTGCCCGGTGAAGTACCCGACATCCCGGCGCCTGGGCGAGGCCGGGAGCCCTACAAGCCGCCGCGGGTGTGGAAGGGCGTCGCCACCCTCGCTGCCATGTTCTTGCTGGTCGGCGCAGTGACCGGGGTCGGGGTGTTGGAATCGAACAATCTCCACTCCATGCCGATCTCCAGTAGCGCCGCCGCCCCGGCGGCGCTGGCCGGACCATCGCATGCCACCTCCCAATCTCCGGTTCCGCCGGGTCGGGGTTGACCGGGGACCCGTCGAGGGTCGCCACCGTTTGCCGACGGCCTCCGTACCGGCAAGAGTCGGGAGGTGGCGGACGACCGAGCGGTGGAGTGGCTGGTCTTCGACCTCGGCGAGACCCTGGTCGACGAAACGGAGAATTGGGGGCGGTGGGCCGATTACCTGGGTGTCCCCCGATTGACCTTCTTCGCCGTCCTGGGTTCGGTGATTGCCGATCGCCGGCCCCACGTCGACGTCTTCGGGTATTTCCGCCCCGGCTTCGACCTGGATACCGAGATCGTCAAGAAACTGGCGGCGGGGTACCCGTGGACGTTCGAGGAATCCGACCTCTACCCGGATGCGTTGCCGGCTCTGTTGGCGCTCAAGGCGTCCGGCTACCGGTTGGCCGTGGTCGGGAACCAGACCGCGTCGGCTTCCCGGTTCATGGCGAAGCTTCCGGTGGAGCTGACCGCCACCTCAGACGAGTGGGGGGTCGCGAAACCTGACCCGGCGTTCTTTGCCCGAATGAAGCACGAACTCGGCGCCCCGGCCAACCGCATCGCCTATGTCGGCGATCGGGTCGACAACGACGTCTTGCCGGCCCACCGGGCCGGGATGGTGGCGGTGCACCTGAGGCGGGGGCCGTGGGGCATCATCCACGCGGGTTGGGCCGAGGCGCCCGAGGCGGATATTCGCCTCGATTCGCTGTCGGAGTTGAAGGGGGCACTGACGACGTTCCGGCCAGCGCTACCCTGACCGCCCGGAGGGCAGCTCGCCACCGACGACAGGCTTGCCCCCAGGTCGTAATGTCGCGGTGTGCGCGATTCCGTGACCGTCCATATCCAGGCTCCGCCCGAACGGGTCTGGGCGTTGGTGAGTGACATCACCAACACCGGCAAGTTCAGCCCGGAGACGTTTGAGGCCGAATGGCTCGATGGTGCCACCGGACCCGCGGTCGGGACTCGGTTTCGGGGTCACGTCCGTCGCAACGGGCGGGGCCCGGTGTACTGGACGCAGTGCAAGATCACCGTCTGCGAACCCGGCCGCGAGTTCGTCTTCGCCGTCGGGGGACCGGGAGGGAAGCCGGTCAATACCTGGGGCTACCGGTTCGAGCCGAGTGGGGACGGCACCGACGTCACCGAATCCTTCGAACTCACCGATACACCGGTGCTCCGGTTGTACTGGAAGCTGGCCGGGAAGGCCCGTGGCCGCACCAATGCGAAGGGAATGCGGACAACCCTCGAGCGGATCAGAGCGGTCGCCGAGGCCCCCGAGCCGGCCCAGTAGGTCGATTCTCCCCCTCGCGGCGCGATCGGGCAGATCGGAGAGGTGGAGCCCTAATCTTGGAACCATGGGTCGAGCGAGATGATCGTCGGCGAGGCGAGCGTCACCGTGACCGTGCCTCCCACCGGGGTCCTCGAATTCGTCCTGGATCTGGATCGGTACCGGCAGGCCGATCATAAGATCGGTCGAGTCGGCCGGGTGACGAGGGACGGCGACCGAGGCACCGCGGTGTTCTCCGGGCGGATCAAGGGAATGCCGGGGCCGAGCGGCACCTACCCGTTCACCATGACCCCGACCTCCCTCAAATTCGGATCGCCGATCGCCGGCCCGGCGGGCTGGTTCCTGAATTTCGAGGGGTCGTTCGAGTGCATCGAGACCCCAGAAGGGACTGTCGTGGTCCATCGCGAAGTCTTCGACTTCAAGCGTCCCTGGCAGTGGTTCCTCGACCCGCTGCTGCGCAAATGGCTCGAGAACGACACCACCGAAGAGATGGCCCGGTTCAAGGACCTCGTCGAGGGCGGCGCAACCCCGGGCTCCTGATCCCCGGATGGCTGTGGCCTCCGACCGTGGTTAGGTCACGAAGTGGCCAGGAAGACGTTCTTGACGTCGCTGTAGGCATCCAACGCCTCCAGACCCAGCTCCCGGCCGAAACCGGACTGCTTCATCCCACCGAAGCTGGTCTGCACCCGGACCGAGCCGTTGGAGTTCACCGAGAGGTTCCCGGCGTCGACGGCGCGGGCCATCCGCAGGGCTTTGGCCCCGTCACCGGTCCAGATGGACCCGGCCAACCCGTAGAGGGTGTCGTTGGCCAACCTCACCGCGTCAGCCTCGTCGTCGAAGGGAATCACCGCCACCACCGGACCGAAGATCTCCTCGCGGGCCAGGCGCCATTCCGGCTGGGCCGGGGCAACCACGGTCGGCGGGAACCAGAACCCCGGACCGGCAGGCAGGCGGCCGATGGCGCATGGCACCACCGCCCCTCGATCAGGGTCACCCATGCCGGCCCCGAGAAACCCCGCCACCACCTCACGCCGACCGGCCGACGCCAGTGGCCCCATCTCGGTTTCGGGGTCAGTGGGGTCGCCCACCCGCCAGGCTTCGACGGCCTGGACGAACAGGGTCAGGAATCGGTCGAACACCGACCGTTCGACCAATATCCGGCTGCGGGCACAGCAGTCCTGGCCGGCGTTGCCGAAGACGCTGCCCGGCGCGGCCGCCGCCGCCCGCTCGAGGTCGGCGTCGGCGAACACGATGTTGGCCGATTTCCCTCCCAGCTCGAGAGTCACCCGCTTGATGGTCCCGGCCGCGGCCCGCATGACTTCCCGTCCGACGGCCGTCGAGCCGGTGAACGCCACTTTCGCCACCTCGGGATGCTTGGCCAGCCGGGCTCCGACGGTCGGGCCGGCACCCACCACTACCTGGAGCACCCCCTCGGGGATACCGGCATCGAGCGCCAGTTCGGCCAGGCGCAGGGCGGAAAGCGGCGTCAGCTCCGCCGGTTTCACCACGATGGTGTTGCCGGTGGCGAGGGCGGGGCCGACCTTCCAGGAGGTAATGGCGGCCGGAAAGTTCCAGGGAATGATGGCGGCAACCACGCCCAGGGGCTCGTGGAAGGTGAGGTCGACTCCCCCGGCCACCGGGACGGTGGCGCCCCGGTGCTTGTCCACCGCGCCGGCGTAGAAGTGGAGCACCTCCGCGACCATGCCGACTTCCCCCCGGCTGTCGGTGATGGGCTTCCCGACGTTGGCCGTCTCGAGCTGAGCGAGTTCCTCGGCGTGGTCCTCGACCTCGGCGGCGAACCGTCGCATCACCCGGGCACGATCGGCCGGGGCCAGCGCCCGCCATGCCGGTCCGGCCTCCCGGGCCCGGGCCACCGCGCCATCGGTCTCCTCGATGCCGGCCATCGACACCGTGGCGATCACACTCTCCGTCGCCGGGTTGACCACCGCATACTTGTCGCTCATCCCCGCTCCGGAGTTCGGCGGGGTTCCGATGCGAGGGCTCCTCCCGGTACGGGCATGGCCCAGTATCCCATTCTCGACGGGGTGCCAGTAGCGTGCGGACCTACTATCCCTGCACATCACGGAGAACTCGATGGCTCGTCTGGACGGCAAGGTTGCGGTGATCACCGGAGCCGGAAGCGGCATCGGCCGGATGGCGGCGCTCCTGTTTGCCGCCGAAGGGGCGAAGGTGGTGGTGGCCGATGTGGTGGGCGACCACGCCGAGTCGGTGACCGGCGAGATCGTCGCGGCCGGCGGCTCGGCGCTGGCCGTCACCGTCGACGTCTCGAACGAATCACAGGTGGATGCCATGGTGGCGGCGGCCGTCGATGGCTACGGCGGGCTCCAGGTGCTGTTCAACAACGCCGGGATCTTCCCCGATGACGACGGTGGGGTCCTCGACACCCCGCCGGAAACCTGGCAGCGGGTGATGGAGGTCAACCTGAAGGGGGTGTGGCTGGGTTGCCGGGCGGCGGTGCCGGCCATGCTGGCCTCCGGCGGCGGCTCCATCATCAACGTCGCCTCGTTCGTCGCCCTGATGGGAGCGGCCACCGCCCAGATCGCCTACACCGCTTCGAAGGGCGGCGTCCTGGCCATGACCCGGGAGCTGGCGGTGGAGTATGCCCGACAGGGGATCCGGGCCAACTCGCTCTGCCCGGGACCCATCGAGACCCCGTTGCTGGCCGAGCTGCTGGCCGACCCCGAACGCCGCCAGCGCCGTCTGGTCCACATCCCGATCGGCCGTTTCGGCCGACCCGAAGAGATCGCCAAGGCGGCCCTGTTTCTGGCCTCCGACGACGCGTCCTTCATCACCGGATCGGCACTGGTGGTCGACGGTGGCATCACCGCCGCCTACGTGACACCCGAGTAGGGCTGGACGGGCGGGCCAGCCTGGGTCAAAGTGCTGAGGTGCTGACCCTCGAAACCCTCCCCCGACAGATTCAATCGGGTGACATCCACACGGTGCTGGTGGCCTTCCCCGATCTCCAGGGACGTCCCGTCGGGAAGCGGGTCACCGCGCCGTTCTTCCTCGAGCACGTCATCGACCACGGGATCGAAGTCTGCGACTATCTGTTGGCCGTCGACGTGGACATGGAGCCGCTTCCCGGATACCGGTTCGCCAACTGGGACAACGGCTACGGCGACCTGCACGCAGTCATCGACCCGCACACCGTCCGGACGATCCCCTGGCTCCCGGGCAGCGCGCTGGTCCTCTGTGACCTCTTGACCCTGGACGGCGAGCCGGTGGAAGTGTCGCCCCGCCGCATCCTCCAGCGACAACTCGAGCGGGCGGCGGAGCGCGGGCTGGAGATCAAGTGCGCCACCGAGCTCGAGTTCTATCTCTTCCTCGACACCTACGCGGAGGCGACGGCCAAGCACTGGCAGGGGATCATTCCGCATGCCGACACCATCGAGGACTACCAGCTGCTGCAGACATCCCGGGTCGAGCCGATCATCGGCCAGATCCGCAATCAGATGCTGACCGCCGGCATCCCCATCGAGTTCTCCAAGGGAGAGGCCGGGACCGGACAGCACGAGATCAACATCACCTACGGCGGCGCCCTGGAGGTCGCCGACCGCCACCTGGTGTTCAAGAACGGGGTGAAGGAGATCGCCTCCCAGCACGGCCGGGCCGCCACCTTCATGGCCAAGTGGTCGATGGCCCACGCCGGTTCGTCGTGCCACCTCCACACCAGCCTGTGGGACGCAACCTCGGGTGCCCCGCTGATGGCCCCGGCCGATGACCGCACCACCTCCTCGGGGTTCTCGAAGGTCGGCGAGCAATTTCTCGCCGGGCAGCTCCACAGCGCCGGCCAGCTGGCCTGGTGCTTCGCTCCCTACGTCAACTCGTACCGACGGTATGTCCCCGACTCGTGGGCGCCGACCGCCATCGTCTGGGGAGAGGACAACCGCACCTGCGGATTCCGGGCGGTGGGCACCGGGCCCGGGCGACGGATCGAGAGCCGGGTTCCGGGGGCGGACGTGAACCCCTACATCGCCCTGGCCGGGTCGATCGCCGCCGGGTTGTGGGGCGTCGAGCACGAGCTCGAGCTCGAACCCGCCTTCGAGGGCAACGCCTATGCCGCGCCCGAGGTCACCCGGCTCCCGTCGACCTTGCCGGAAGCCATCGACAAGCTGGCCTCCAGCGAAGTGGCGTTGGAGGCCTTCGGCCCGGACGTCCATCACCACCTGCTCAACACCGCCCGCCAGGAGTGGAGGAAGGCCAATACGGTGGTCACCGACTGGGAGCTGGCCCGCAACTTCGAGCGCATCTGAGGGTGCTCCCGGGCTCAATCCGAAGCCGGACCGGCCCGTACCCCTTGACGAACCCCATCCGTCCTGCCACCATGAAAGGCACTATGTATTGCACCTCGACCTCGGACCTCCTTCTCACCTGACGGCGAGCGCCCCATCGCGTTCGTCCGCAACCTCCTGAGCCGAAAAGGCCAGGGGGTTTTTTGATGGGCCTATGCCGACCGTGCCAACGGTCGGGAGAGACGGAATCCGAGGATCGCCGAGCACAGGAAGCAAGGGAGCAACGTGAGTACCGACCAGCCGAAGACGAAGACCGCGGAAGCCACCAGCCGGGCCGGACACCGTCTCGAGCTTCCCTGCGACGTTTCCCCCATGCCGTTCCGCCTGTACCGGCCGTACCTCCCCCTGCAGCTGGCCGACCGCACCTGGCCCGACCAACGCTTTACCCAGGCCCCCCGCTGGGCCAGCGTCGACCTGCGGGACGGCAACCAGGCACTGGTCGACCCGATGGACTCGGAGCGGAAGCTGAAGCTGTTCAACGCCTTGGTGGAGATCGGCTTCAAGGAGATCGAGGTCGGGTTCCCGTCGGCCTCGCAAACCGACTTCGACTTCCAGCGCGAGATCATCGACGGGGACCTGATCCCCGACGACGTGGACATTCAGGTCCTGGTCCAATGCCGGGAGGATCTGATCGAACGCACCTTCGAGTCGCTGGGGGGTGCCCGGCGGGCCATCGTCCACTTCTACAATTCGACATCCGAGCTGCAGCGTAGGGTGGTCTTCGGCCTCGATCGGGCCGGGATCATCGACATCGCGGTCAACGCCGCCCGGCTCTGCCGGAAGTTCGAGTCGACCGTCCCGGGGACCCAGATCCGGTACGAGTATTCGCCCGAGAGCTTCACCGGGACCGAGCCGGAGTTCGCCATCGAGATCTGCGAAGCGGTGATGGATGTGATCGAGCCGACCCCGGAGCGACCGATCATCCTCAACCTTCCCGCCACCGTGGAGATGTACACGCCCAACGTCTACGCCGATGTCATCGAATGGTTCGGCCGCACCATCAAGAACCGCGATTCGGTGATCCTCAGCCTGCATCCGCACAACGACCGGGGCACCGCGGTGGCGGCCGCCGAGCTGGCCGTCCTGGCCGGCGCCGACCGGGTGGAGGGGACGTTGTTCGGCAACGGTGAGCGCACCGGGAACGTCGATGTGGTCACCCTGGCCATGAACCTGTTCTCCCAGGGAATCGATCCGGCCCTCGACTTCAGCGACATCGAGAAGGTTCGGCGGGTGGCCGAGGACGCCACCCGGATGCCCGTACACCCCCGCCACCCCTATGCCGGCGACCTGGTGTACACCGCGTTCTCGGGATCCCACCAGGACGCCATCAAGAAAGGGTTCGCCGCCATCGGCGACGACTATCAGCAGTGGGAAGTGCCGTATCTGCCCATCGATCCGAAACACACCGGGCGCACCTACGAGGCCATCATCCAGATCAACAGCCAGTCGGGAAAGGGGGGCGTCGCCTACGTCATGGACGCCGAGCACGGACTCGACCTCCCTCGAAATCTCCAGGTGGAATTCTCCAAGAAGGTGCAGGCGATCACCGAGACCAGCGGCACCGTCATCCGGCCCGGCGAGATGTGGGACGTGTTCTCCCAGACCTATCTCCCCGACGATGCCGGGGTGCGGCTGATCGGCAGCGAGGTCACCACCGGCGGGAAGCGGACGACGGTCACCGCCCAACTGCTGGTCGACGGGCAGCCCCGTACGGTGCTCGGCGAAGGGAACGGGCCGATCGATGCGCTGGTCAGCGGTCTTCGCCGGGAGCTGGGTGTCGAGTTCGAGGTGAGGGACTACCGGGAGCACGCCCTGACTTCCGGGAGCGAGGCGTCGGCGGTGGCCTACGTGGAGGCCGAGGGCCCGGACGGATCGACCTGGTGGGGGGTGGGGATGGACTCGAGCATCCTCGATGCCTCGCTCGGAGCGGTGGTCAGCGCGGCCAACCAGGTGATGCCCAAGCAGTCCCCGCCCCCATCCGGCTGACCGCCGACGTCGCGGGTATCGACGGTACGCTCCGCGGGTGGGACTCTTCGCGGTGACCACGGTCTTCGGGCCGAATTGGAACCCCTCGCTCTCACGCCGGGAGCAGCGCGGCTGGGATGGGCATGCAACGTTCATGGACGGACTGGTCGACGCCGGCTTCGTGTTCCTGGGTGGCCCGATCGGGGACAGTGACCGGAACCTGCTGGTGGTCGAGGCCGACGACGAGCACGAGATCGAGACGCGGATGGGCGAAGACCCCTGGGCATCGATGGGGTTGCTCCGCCTCGGGTCGATCGAGCCTTGGACGATCTGGCTCGACGGCCGGAAACGCAGGCCCAGCCGCTGACTCGGCACACGGCCATCTCGCCGTGCCGCGCCCCATGTGTGACGATGGGGCGCATGGACGCGGAACGGGTGACTTTCGACGGCTTCGAGGGAGTGCACCTGGCGGCCGACGTCCGTGGTGAGCCGGACGCCTGGCCGGTGCTGTTCCTCCACGGCGGTGGTCAGACCCGGTATGCGTGGGGATCGACGGCGGAGACGGTGGCCGGGCAAGGATGGCGGACGGTTGCCCTCGACCTCCGGGGTCACGGCGACAGCGACTGGGCCCCCAACGGCGACTATTCGTTCACCGCCTTCTGCGCCGATGTAGTGGCGGTGGCCGACCAGTTGGGACGGCCGCCGGTGCTGGTGGGCGCTTCGTTGGGAGGGATGTCGGCCATGCTCGCCGAAGGGACCAGTGACCGCCCGGTCTCCAGCGGCCTGGTGCTGGTGGACATCACCCCCAAGGCCAACCCGGTCGGCATCAACCGGATCAAGGATTTCATGTTGTCGGGCATCGATGGATTCGATTCCCTCGAGGACGCAGCCAAGGCGATCGCCGCCTACACCCCGCAGCGGACCCGGCAGGTCAACCCGACCGGCCTCATGAAGGTCCTGCGCCAGCGGGACGACCGCTGGTACTGGCACTGGGACCCGAAGTTCATCGGTCTGGACCGCACCGAGGTGGTGCCCGACCGTCTGGCCGGGCTGCTCGACGTGGCCATGAGCAATATCCACGTACCGACCATGCTGGTCCGGGGACTTCTCAGCGACGTCGTCACCCAGGAGGGTGTCGACGAACTGCTGGCCCAGATTCCCGGTGCCACCGTGGTCGATGTCGCCGGCGCGGCCCACATGATCGCCGGCGACCGGAACGACGCCTTCTCTGATGCGGTGATCGCGTTCCTGCAGGACCGCATCCGACCGCTGATCGGCTAGTCGGGAGCGGGATCTAGGCCAGCGCCTCGCCGAACTTCGACTGGTGCTCGGTCCACCAACGACGGCGGCGGTCGTAGCGCTCCCGGCCGCCCATCTCTGTCCACATCCGGATGAAGTTCGGGTCGCCCGCCTCGACTCGGCGTCGGACGAACTCTCCACCGTGCTCCATGGCTATGGCCAGGATCTGCACGAGCTCAACGCGCTGCTCATCGTCCAAGCCATAGACGTCGGCCACCAACCGAAGCCGCCGCGGCCGATCCGATGGTTCCCATCCCAGGCGGGAAGCACTCAGGTCGTCATCGATGGGAACGCACATGCGGGCAAACTGCGCCACGTCGTACACGGGTCGGCCCGGCGCGGCAAAATCAAAGTCGATCAACCCAACTGCGACCCCGTCCCGGAAGACCACGTTCTCGAGGCACACGTCGTTGTGACACACCACCGGCCCACCGGCGGGGTCGGCCAGCTCGCCGCTCCACTCCAGTCCGGCGACGTCGACCTGACGTGACCCGTGGTGGAACGCCCGCATCAACTCGGCGATCGACCCCAATACGTCGTCCGACTGTGCCCACGTCGGATAGGGAGGGAGCGGAACCTCGCCCTCGATGTACACCAGCCGCTCCCGGCCGTCCTCCTGGATCGTGACAGGCTGAGAAGCTCCCTCGAACCCGGCCGCGCCCAATGCTGACAAGAATTCGTGGATGGATGGCGAGTAGGGATTCGAGGGCCGGAGGACGTGATCGTTCTCCCTGGAGACCTGCCCGGCATTGGCGACTCCTCCCGCCAGCGGTTCTTCCACCCCCTGCCGGTGGCTCTCGGCACCGCTGGGACCGTCAGTCACACCGCGATGACTTGAACAAGGGATTCAAGGTCCCGGAAGTCGTCGGGATTGCGGGTGTAGAGCGGGAGACCAACGGCACACGCCGTGGCAGCAATGAGGAGATCGACGGCCCGGGCTCCTCGTGGCTTTCGCCCCCCGGAGATGACCGCCGCGTACACCCTTCCGTAGGCACGGCATGCCTCACCGTCGAAGGGAAGCGGGTCGAATGCCGCCTCTGCACGTTGCAGTCGATCCTGTCGGCGCGCCCGCTCGTCATCGTCATCGGTGGCGTGCGAACCGGCTGCGAGCTCGGCCATGGTGATCGAACTGATGGCGAGCTCGACTGGGAGTTGGCCAGACTGCAGTTTCTCCAGGTCGATGACCACCGACGTGTCGATGACGCCACGTTGCGGGCGATCCTTCTCAGGCACGGGGCTCGACCTCCTGGGAAGCCACCCGGTCAAGGTCGGAGCGGAATCGTCCGAGATCCACACTTGGTGCGTTCTGGAACATCGCGATTGCCGCGGCTGCGCTCACAAACCGATGCCTTCGCAGCGGAGTCAATTCCCCTACTGGCACGCCATTTCGGGTCACCACGAACGTTTCGCCTTGATCCAGCTCGCGCATGATTTCGCCGCTGTCGTTTCGCAGTTGCCGTTGAGTGATTTCCTTCGCCATGACGGGCATTGTAGCACGGCGTGCTACAATGGCGATCCTCTCTGCGCGGTCAGTTTCGGTGCGGCCGCGCGGCTGATTTGTCAGTCGCGGCCCAGGACCTCCGCCTCCCTGGCCGCAGAGCGGGATCGGACCAACTCCAGGATCTCGGGCGGGGCCTTGGACGGAGCCCCGGCGTCAAAGGGAGGCTGCGGGTCGTATTCGATGCCCAGTTGGATGGCCTGAGCGATGGCCGGACCGTGGGTTTCGGCCACCAGGGTCAGAGCCAGGTCGATGCCGGCGGAGACACCAGCCGCCGTCCATATCTTCCCGCGATGCACGACCCGTTCTTCGGTGGGCGTGGCCCCGTACTTGGCCAACTCGTCATAGGCGTACCAGTGGGTAGTGGCATCGAGTCCGTCGAGAAGGCCGCCGGCGCCGAGTATCAATGCGCCGGTGCACACCGAGGTGGTGTATGTGGTGCGGGGATGTACCGCTTTCACCCAGTCGACGATGGGATCGCCATCCCGAGCCAGCCGGCGGGTGATGAAGCCTCCGGGCACGACCACGATGTCGGGCGCGCCGACGTCATCGAACCGGTGGTCGATGTGCAGACGCAACAGACCGATGTCATCGGCCAGTTCCCCCGTCTTGGCCGCGCACACAACGACCTCAGCGTCGGGTAGCTGGGTGAACACCTGATAGGGACCGATGGCGTCGAGGGCGGTGAAGCCCGGGAACAAGCCGATGGCGATCTGCATCCGCAACTTCCTCGCTTCCGTCTGGGTCAGAACCTACAGTTTGGCTCATCGACGCCGTAGCTTGGGGTTGGCCATGAGTACTTCCGAGGTGGATTCCGGTTCCCTCGACCCACCCCGGGTCGAGGAGGTGAGCGAGGGTATTTTTGCCTACATCCAGCCGGATGGGAGTTGGTACATCAACAACACCGGCTTCCTGGTCGGCAGCCGTGGCGTGATCAGCATCGACTCGTGTTCGACCGAACGACGCACTCGCGCCTACCTGGATGCCATTGCCCGTAGAACCGATCAACCGGTCCGGACCTTGCTCAATACCCACCATCACGGGGACCACACCCACGGCAACTACCTGTTCGACGGGGCTACCATCGTGGCCCACGAGTGGTGCCGGCGGGAGATGATCGCCACCGGCCTTCCGGCCAACGTGGGGGTCTGGACCGATGTGGAGTGGGGTGCCCTGGAGGTGGCTCCCCCGTTCCTCACCTACCAGCACGAGGTCGCGGTGTGGGTGGACGACATGCGCTGCGAACTCCGCCACGTGGGATCTCCGGCCCACACCACCAACGACTCCATCGTCTGGATACCCGAGCGCTCGGTGCTCTTCTCCGGGGACCTGCTGTTCAACGATTGCACCCCCTTCGTCCTGATGGGGTCGGTCACCGGAGCCATCGACGTCCTCCAGACCGTGCTCAAGCCCCTGCATGCCAGCACCATCGTGCCCGGACACGGACCGGTCGGCGGTCCGGGGCTGATCGACGACGCGCTCGCCTATCTGCGGTTCGTCCTCGCCACCGCCGAAGCCGGGTTGGGGGCCGGACTCTCCCCACTGGCCGCCGCCCAGGCCGCCGATCTCGGTCCCTTTGCTGAGCTTCTCGACTCCGAGCGCATCGTCGGCAACCTGCACCGGGCGTATGCCGAGCTCAACGGTGCGGCGCCGGGCTCCCCGGTTGACCTCCTGGCCGCCATCGGCGACATGATCACCTTCAATGGAGGACGCCCCCTCACCTGCCTGGCCTGAACGCCTGCGGGCATCACCAGCCGACGGCGCCGTCGACCAGTTCCCGGATCAGATCCGCGTGGCCGTTGTGTCGGGCATATTCCTCGATCATGTGCACGTATATCCACCGAAGCGAACACGGCGCCCCCTGGCGGAGTCCGGTGTCCTCGAGGCTGTGGTCGGCCGCCGACACGCGGCTGGATTTGCACTCGGCCTGCCAGGCGGACAGATCCGCTTCCCAGTCGGCGTCCTCGAGGGATCCGAAGCTTCCCTCCTCGGTCAGCGTCGGCCAGATCCGGGGGGTGTCTGGCTCCCGTCGTAGCACTCTTTGGAACCAATTCCGTTCGACTTCGGCCATGTGGCGGACCAGACCGTGCAACGAGAGGATGGACGTTGGCACCGGTTGGGACTTCCGGTCGTGGTCATCGAGACCCTCGCACTTGAGCAGCAAGGTGGTTCGGTGGAACTCGAGCCAGCCTTCGAGCATCTCCCGTTCGCCGGCGACCACGTAAGGCGGTTCGGTCCGGCGCGGATCCGACAGCTCCTCGTTCATCGGCAAACCCTCCTGGTCAGGTTGGCTCGGGCCCGTCGATCCAGGGTGACGGTCAACCCTGGTGACCGATCGTCTCCAGGATGTTCAAGCTGTCACGGTAGAGAGCCTCCTGGGTCTCGACATCGTAGGAGGCCTCCGACGATCGAGCCGGCCGGGTCCCGGCGAAGTAGGCACCGGTCGTCTTCTCGAGATCAGGATCGGTGACCAGTCGGGCCAGGTTGACCCCCGACCGCTTCGGCGAGTTGACCCCGGGCAGCACCACCAGGGCTTTGGCCACCGTGGCAAAGAGAGCCCGCGACACCACTCCCGCGTCCCGAGCCAGTCCGGTGCCCGGCATCAAGCCCGGGTCGAAGGCGTTGACCGTCACGCCGCGATCCTCGAGGTGACGGGCCAGCGCGTAGGTGGTGAGGACGTTGGCCAACTTCGAGGTGGTGTACCGACGCCGTCCGTCCTTGACGGCCGAGTCACCCCCCACCTCGGTGGGTGGGTAGGCCAACTGGTAGGCGCTGGCCTCCAGCGGGTGAGGCATCCCGGTGCGGTTGGACGGATCGTGGGTACCTGACGAGACGAACACGATCCGGGCCGGCGCTTCGAGGTAGGAGAGCAGCCCTTCCACCAGGGCGAGGTGCCCGAGATGATTGATGCCGAAGGTGGCTTCCACCCCGTCCTCGGTGCGGGCCCGATGGGTGAACTGCAGCCCGGCGTTGCACACCACCGCGTGAAGAGGCGCGAGTCCGGCGGTGGCCAATTCACGGGTGAAGGTGCGGACCGAAGCCAAAGAGGCCAGGTCGAGGACCATCGGATGGGCGCCGATCGGTGCCGCGGCGGTTTGGACCCGGCCCGGATCCCGACTGGTGATGATCACCTGCAGCTCCGGATCGGTGGCCAGCGCGCGGGCGCACTCCCGTCCCAGCCCACTGGTCCCGCCGGTGATGATCACCGTGCTCTGGGCCGACGCCATGTGTCCCAGCCTGCCACGACATTCCGCCGCCGGGTCGGGTGACTTGGTTTCGCCGGGTCGGTCGGGCCATGCTGGGGCGATGTATGCCGGGCTTCATCACATGCAACTGGCGATGCCGGCCGGTGGCGAGCCGACCGCTCGCCAGTTCTACCTCGACGTGCTCGGCCTGACCGAGGTGCCCAAGCCCCCGGTGCTGGCGGCCCGAGGTGGGGCCTGGTTCTCCAGCGGTGGCCTCGAGTTGCACCTCGGAGTCGAGAACGACTTCCGGCCGGCGAAGAAGGGACATCCCGGCATCCTGGTCGACGACATCGAGGAGATCGTGCGCCGGTTGGCCGCCGCCGGCCAGGAGGCCACCTGGGACCGCGACTTCCCCGGTTTCCGGCGGGTCTACGCCGCCGACCCGTTCGGCAACCGGCTCGAGTTCCTGGAGCCGACCGACCCCTAATCGGCTACCGGCAACAGTTACGCCGTTGGTGGGATCGAAGGATCCAGCCTGGGCTATGCGCCAGAGACTCCGGCTGGGTCGGCAAACGGGACAGGAGTCGTGTGCAGCTATTCGCGCCAAGAGACAACATAGGTATGGGTGGGCCCCGGCATTCCCTTGAGCGTGAGATCACCCATGTCGTCAAACCGGAACGGCTTGCCAATACACAGTTCACGGACGGCTACAGACACAGCTATGTCGCCGGAAGCTGCGGCCGCGCACAACCGGGCGGCAAGTTGAACCGCCGCGCCGAACAGGTCGTTGTCGTCGTCAGTGACTGGCTCGCCCGCACTAATGCCGATGCTCACGTCGAGGGGTATGGTCGCATTTTGATTGCGTTCGAGAAGTCGCCGTTGTACCTCCACGGCGAAGGCGACGGCCGAAACGACTGAGGTGAAGGCGGCCATGATGCCGTCGCCGGTATGTTTGACCTCACGACCTTCGTGGGTGACGAGTTCGCTACGAACGATCCTGTTGTGCTCTCCGAGCATTTGCATGTGGCCGTCATCGCCGAGCTGTTGCGTCTGGGCGACAGATCCGCACACATCAGTGAATACGATCGCTCGTAAGGCCGGCGCGGAGTACGCAGTGCCCACGGGATAATTGGGCAGCGATCCGAAGAAATTGTTCAGCGGCGCAGACTCGTCTAGCTCCAATATGGTGCTAGCCAACAGGCCGTGCGACTCTCGGTGCACAGTCTCTATGGCTTGTTTGCTCGGCCCTTCGGCCAGACAAAACACCGACCCGTTGTCGGGTTCAAACCAGTAGGTGTGATAGCGCACGCCATGCTTCTCTTGGATCGCCACATCAAGCCGGTGCGCGTTGGCCAACTCGTCAGGCGTAACTCCCGGGGCGTCGTGGCGATCGATGAACATCGGCACACGGTCAACGTACACCTCCTTCGCTCGCACCGCGCCGATTGGTTCGGCCCGGTGAAGACGCCGATGGCCGACGGATTGGTACGCGGCGCGACGGTGTCGATTAGGTAGGTCCGCGGATCAGCGTGGGTTTCTGTCACCGCGGGTCAGAACCGGTTGAGACGCTTGTGGATCCCCTTCGTCCGTTTGTAGAGGGTGACGAATTCCTTGTAGAGATGGTCATAGACAGGGGCGGTCGCCGGATCCGGGGTGAAGGTGCGGCGGACCGCGACCATGGTCGGGATCTGATCGACGGAGATGCGCCCGAGGGCCAACAGGGTGACCAGGGCGGCCCCTCGAACATTGGCCAGGACCGGATCTTCGACCTGGCGGATCTCCCGACCGAGCACATCGGCATGGATCTGGCACCACTGGTCGGAGTTGGCTCCACCTCCGATGAAGGCCATCGAATCGAAGGTGCGGCCGGCAAACCGCTCCACCGCATCCAAGAGCCACTTGGAGTTGAAGGCCACCCCCTCGAATACGGCTCGGACCATCTCGGCCGACGACGTCGACAGCGAGAGATTGTGAAATCCGCCGCGGATGGTGTGGTCGTCGACCGGCGTCCGCTCCCCGTTCAACCAGGGGGTGAACAGCACCCGCCCACTCCCCGGCGCCACCGAGTCGACCATCTCGTTCATCGCTTCGAAATTGTCGGCCAGGCCCAGGGTGTCGCGGAGGAAGGTGAGGCAGGCTCCCGCCGTTTCATGCTCATTGACGACGATGTATTTACCCGCCAGGGCCGCGGGGATGGAGGCCACATTGGTGGTGATCGATGTCTTCTTGAAAGGCACGTGGGTCGAGATCCACGATGACGTCCCGATGTAGAGGTGGGCGGAGAAGTCGGCCACCGATCCGGACCCGAACACCGCCGAGTGCACATCGCCGGTGCCGACCGCCACCGGTATCCCTGCCGGGAGCCCGAGGTCATCCGCCGCCCCGGCGGTGAGCGGGCCGACAATGCTCCCCGGCGCCACCAGGTCGGGAAGCTTGGCCCGGTCGAGCCCGGTGATGGCCAGCAGACGGTCGTCGTAGTCCACCCGGTCGATCCTCCGGTTGTCGGTAACCCAGTGGGCGGCGATTGAGTCGAAGGAGGCACGGGTGCGGCCGGTGAGCTTGAGATTCAGGTAGTCGACCGGCTCCAGAAAGGTGGCGGTGTCCCGGTAGATCTCCGGGAACTGATCACGGATGAACAGGATGTGCGCCACCGGGTCCTTGCCCGAGAGGCCCGGCGCCCCGCCGGTGACCCGCACCCACCGAAGGATCTTGCGGGGGTCGTAGCCGAGCAAATTCACCGGGCCGCGGGCCGCAGCCCGGATGGCCCGGTTCCCCCGGGAGTCCATCCAGATGATCGCCCGCATCAACGGGTTTCCGTCAGCTCCGACCGCCACCGTGCCCGACCATTGCGACGTGCACCCGACCCCGATGAAGGCCTCAGGAGGGATGGAGGCGCCGGCCACCGCGTCGCGAGCCGCCGAGCAGATGGCCGACCACCAATCGTCCGGATCCTGTTCGGCGCCGCCGCCGTCGAGCAGATGGAGCGGGACCGGGGCGAACCCATGGGCCGCGATCCTCCCGGTGGTGGACACCACCGCCACTTTCGGGCCTCCGGTCCCGAGGTCGACGGCCAGCACGTACTCCTCGGCGGTCACCGCACCTTCCGGCCCCCCGTCAGCTGTCACGCCTTGCGGATCCAGATCGTCGCCTGTCGCAGTGTCCCCCCGTCGTCGAACTCGAAGGGGGTCCCCTCTCCGGCGCCGTCGCCCTCCTCGGGTGGCGTGGCCACCACCGTGCGGGCCAGCACCTCGCGGCCGATCAGCTCGAACCGCGGAGCCAGGTCGTCGAGTCCGACCAGATGGAGATGGATCCAGTCCGACACCTCCAGGCCCGAGGCCTTACGGAGGTCCTGCACGTTGCGGATCACCTCCCGGGCCAGTCCCCGCCGGCGGAGGTCGTCGTCCAAGGTGAGGTCGAGGGCCACCACCTCGGCGCCGTCCCGCGACACCGCGAACCCGGTTTGTGCCCGGACCCGCAGCTCCACCTCGTCCCCGGTCAACTCCACCGCGCCGTCGTCCAGCGCCACCACCACCGGTCGTCCCTCGGCCAGATCGTCGGCGGCGGCGGCGCCGTCGACCGAAGCCATAGCCGTCCGCAGCTGTTGCACCTTCGAGCCGAGGCGCGGTCCCAGCAGCTTGAAGTTGGGGACCAACTCGTAGGCCAGCACGTCACCCAGCTCGCCGATGGGCTCCACCCGGTCGACGTTCAACTCGTCCTCGACGATCCCGTCCGGCAGCGTCGGGCTGTTGGGTGGCAGGTAGACGAGGGCGCGGGCCAGAGGCTGCCGCACCTTTATCTCCGCCTCCGCCCGGGCGGCCCGGCCCAGTGACGACAACCGGCGGGCCAGGGCCATGCCGGCCTCGAGCCCGTCGTCGACGGCATCCGGCTGTTCGCGGGGCCAGTCGGCCAGATGGACCGAGTCGTCCTCCGACGCCCCGGTCAGGTCCCGCCACATCCGATCAGCCACGAACGGGCACATCGGGGCGAGCAGCCGGCCCACGGTGACCAGCGCCTCGTAGAGGGTCGCCTGGGCCCCCAGCGAGTCGGCCGGATCGGCGTCCGGATCGGTGCGCCAAAAGCGTCGGCGACTACGACGGACGTACCAGTTGGAGATGTCGTCGACCAGTTCGGCGATGGCGGTGGCCGCCGGGAACGGCTCGTACCCGTCCAGCGACGTGGTGACGGTGGCCACCGTGGCGTAGAGGCGCGATCGCATCCACCGGTCGAGGACCGACCGGTCCTCGGGCCGGGGGATGGCCGGATCGGCGGGGTCGAACTCGTTGAGGGACGCGTAAGTGGTGAAGAACGACCAGGTGTTCCACAAGGTGAGGAGGGTGTCCCGCATGGCGGCATCGATCGCCTCGAAGCTGACCCGGGTCGGTGTCCACGGGGAGCCCTGGGAGAACATCCACCACCGGAGTGGGTCGGCCCCCCGGGTGTCGAGGATCTCCCAGGGATCGGTGACGTTGCCGAGGCTCTTGGACATCTTCCGGCCGTCGGCGTCCACCAGGTGGCCGAGGCACAGCACGTTCCGGTAGGGCGTCGAGCCCCGCACCAGGGTGTTGACCGCCAACAGGGAGTAGAACCAACCCCGGGTCTGGTCGATGGCCTCGCAGATGAAATCGGCCGGGTAGACGAAGTGCTCCTCCGACCCCGGAGCCACCGGGTAGCCCCACTGGCCCGACGGCATCGATCCCGAGTCGAACCAGGCGTCGATCACCGGCTCCACCCTCCGCATCTCCGACGATGACTCCTGGGTGTCGACGGCGCAGTCCGGGCAGGGGAACACGATCTCATCGATCGCCGGGCGATGCGGGTCGATGTCGGTGACATCCCGGCCAACCAACTCGGAGAGCTCGGACAGCGATCCGACACAGCGCAGATGGGCCTGGTCGCACCGCCAGACCGGCAGCGGCGTACCCCAGAACCGGTCACGGGAGAGGGCCCAGTCGACATTGTTGGACAACCACTCCCCCATCCGACCGTCGCGGATGTGCTCGGGATGCCAGCCGATGGTCTGGTTCTCGGCCACCAACTCCGGCTTCCGGGCCGAGGTGCGGACGTACCAGCTCGGCTTTCCCCAGTAGATGAGCGGGGTCGCGCAACGCCAGCAATGAGGATAGGAGTGCCGGTGCGGTTCACGGCGGAAGAGGAGTCCGGCTGCCTCCAGCCGGTCGTTGATCGCTGGGTTGGTCTCTCGCACCAGTTGGCCGTGAAGCCAGGGCACCTGGGTGAAGGTCCCGTCCGGTCCCACCGGGTTGAGGGTGGGCAGTCCCTGCTGGCGGCCCACCTGCCGGTCGATCTCACCGAAGGCCGGAGCCAGATGCACGATCCCGGTCCCCTCGTCGGCTTCGACGAACTCACCGGGCACCACCCGCCACCCGTCGCCGTCATCCCCGGGAGGAACGTCGACATCGTCGAACGGCCGAACATAGCGGAGCCCGACCAGGTCCCGGCCCGCGACCCGGTGATCGGCGGACGCGCCTTCGCCGAATACCGGTTCGATCAGGTCGGCAGCCATGATGGCGTCGCCGACCACCGCGTACTCGAGGTCGGGTCCGACGGCGGCGCCGGTATTGGAGAGCAATGTCCACGGGGTGGTGGTCCACACCAGCAGCGACAAGCCGGTGAGGGTCGTCATGCCCAACGACGCCCGAAGGGCGGCGGCAGCCTCGCCTTCGTCGGTCAGCGGGAGCCGGACATAGGCCGATTCGTCGACCACGTCCCGGTAGACATCGGGCTGGCCGAGTTCGTGGCTGCTGAGGGCCGTCCCGCACCGCGTGCAGTAGGGCACCACCTTGATGTCCTCGTAGAGCAGGCCCTGGTCCCAGATCGACTTGAGGTTCCACCACACCGACTCCACGAACTCGGACGAGAAGGTCCAGTAGGCGTCGTCGATGTCGAGCCAGTACCCGATGCGCCCAGTGAGGGTCTTCCATTCGTCGACGTAGTTGCGCACCGACTGCCGGCACAGCCGGGTGAACTCGGCGATGCCGACCTCTTCTTCGATCTGGCGCTTGGCGGTGATGCCGAGTTGCTTCTCCACCTCGACCTCGACCGGCAGCCCATGGGTGTCCCATCCGGCCTTCCGGGGGACGGCGTACCCCCGCATGGTCCGGTAGCGGCAGAACAGATCCTTGTAGGCCCGGGCCCAGACGTGGTGGAGCCCGGGACGCCCGTTGGCGGTCGGCGGACCTTCGTAGAAGACCCAGGGCTCGGCCCCCTCCCGCAGCTCCACCGACCGCTCGAAGACGCGGTGCTTCTCCCATCGGGCCAGCTCTTCGGCCTCGAGGGCGGTGAAATCGGCGTCGGTGGGGACCGGGCGGAACAACGGTGACTCCCTCTGGGTGGGGACGGGTGCGGGCGAGGATCAGATACTAAGGGCGCATAGACTCCGCATCGGACCTGTGCCCGAGCTCCCCGAGGTAGAAGCCCTGACATCCTTGCTGGCCGAACGGATGGCCGGCCGGCAGATCGCTCGTTGCGAGCTGGGGTCGTTCTCCGCCCTGAAGACGGTCGACCCCGCGCTCGGTCAGCTGATCGGTCGGTCGGCGAACGGGTGTGTGCGCCGGGGAAAGTACGTCTGTTTCGACCTGGACGGTATCTGGCTGGTGATCCATCTGGCCCGGGCCGGATGGATCCGCTGGTACGACAAGCTCCCGACCGCCACCGCCCGGCCCAGCAAGGCGCCATTGGCCCTCCGGGTGGGACTCGACGACGGGTCGGGCTTCGATGTCACCGAGATGGGCACCGAGAAGCGTCTGGCCCTGTGGGTGGTGACCTCGCTCGACCAGGTCGAAGGCGTCGCCGGTCTCGGGGTCGACCCGTTGAGCCCGGAGTTCACCGTCGCCGAGCTGGCCCGGATCCTGGGCGGGGCGTCGGCCAACATCAAGACCGCTCTCACCAGCCAATCGCTCATCGCCGGCGTGGGCAACGCCTACTCGGACGAAGCCTTGCATGCCGCCCACCTCTCCCCCTACAAGTCGGCGGCGAAGCTCTCCCCGGCCGAAACCGAGAGCCTGCATGGCGCGCTGGTCAGCGTGCTCAGCGAGGCGGTGGCCAGATCCGGAGGGCTGGCGGCCGCCGACTTGAAGGGCGACAAGAAACGGGCCATGCAGGTCCACGGGAGAACCGGGGAGGACTGCCCGGTCTGCGGTGACACCATCCGCCAGGTGTCGTTCGCCACCAAGTCGATGCAATACTGCCCCACCTGCCAGACCGGCGGCCGCCCGCTGGCCGACCGCCGGATGTCCAAGCTGCTCAAGTGACCGGTGACCATGGCCCGAGGTGACAGTGCACATTGACCCCTTCATCGTCCTCGGCAGCGCGGTGGTCGGCTTCCTGGTCGGGATGACCGGCGCCGGGGGCGGCGCCCTGATGACCCCGATGCTCATCCTCCTCTTCGGGGTCAAGCCCTCGACCGCCATCTCCAGTGACCTGGTGGCGGCGGTGCTGATGCGGCCCTTCGGCGCCGCCGTCCACCTGCGCAATGGGACCGTGAACCTCGCCCTGGTCGGTTGGATGGTGTTGGGCTCGGTGCCGATGGCGTTCTTCGGGACCTTCTTGCTGCACGAGATGGGCAACAGCCCGTCGGCGGAGAAGAATGTCCAAACTGCCTTGGGTGCCGCCCTCCTGGTGGGTGCGGCGGCCATGGCCCTGCGCTACCTCCTCGACCGTCGGGCCGGACAGGTCGAGAAGGTCGTGGTCCATCACCTGAAGATCCGGCCGCTGCCCTCCGTGTTGATCGGCATGGTCGGCGGGATCATCGTCGGCATCACCTCGGTGGGCTCCGGCTCCCTGATGATCGTCTTCCTGTTGTTCCTCTACCCGATGTTGAGCGCCAAGCAGTTGGTGGGCACCGATCTCACCCAGGCCGTGCCGCTGACCCTCGCCGCCGCCCTGGGTGCGCTGGTCTTCGGTCATGTGGAGTTCCCGGTCACCGCCTCGCTGGCCATCGGCAGCATCCCGGCGGTGATCGTCGGATCATTCCTCTCCTCCCGTGCCCCCGACCGCTACATCCGACCGCTGATCACCTTCGTCGTGCTCGCCTCCGGGCTCAAGTATGCGGGGGTCAGCACCACGGCTCTGGGTTGGATCCTGTGCGGGATCCTGCTCGCCGCCGGCGGTGTCTGGCTGGTCCAGACCCGGCCATGGCAGAACCAGGGCGACCAAACCGAGGGGATCGCCGGGGATGGCTCGGAGCCGACGGTCTCCCGCGGCGGAGGCTACGACTAGGGGGTCTCGACCTCCGGCGGCCATGGCAGACTCCTAGGCGTGTACATCTCCGCCAAGGTCGACTACGCGGTTCGGGCGATGTGCGGGGTGGCCGCCGCCGGCGATCACCCGGTGACCGCCGAGGCGTTGGCCGTCGCCCAGGGCCTGCCGCCCAAATTTCTCGAGAGCATCCTCAACGACCTCCGGAGAGCCGGCCTCCTCCGCAGCCAGCGCGGCGCCGACGGCGGGTACCGGCTGGCCCGGGCGGCAAAGGAGATCACCGTGGCCGACATCATCCGGCCGCTCGACGGCCCTTTGGCTGAAGTGCGCGGCTTGCGTCCGGAAGCCGCCAAGTACGAGGGAGCCGCTGCCCACCTCCAAGATGTCTGGGTGGCGGTGAGGTCGAGCCTGCGCTCGGTCCTCGAGGTGGTCACCTTGGCCGACATCGTGGCCGGAAAGCTCCCTGCCTCGGTGGTCAAGCTCACCAACCGACCCGATGCCTGGGTGTCTCACTGAGGATCGCGGTCAATCGCGGCTCAACCCGACCCGCTCAACGAATGCGGGGCGAAGGCGGTGACGATCCGTCGGCCTCGAGAAACGACGCCAAATCGCCCCAATCGTCTGGCTCATCGAGCGGGTGTTCGTCGTAGGCGGCATAGGCAGCGTCTCTACCGTCGGGTGGTGCGGGCAGGAACATCGGTGTTCAGTCTCCTCCAGACACCTGCCCGCTGGCGACCCCGTCGGCAGCGTCCTCGGCCCGCCGGAGTGACCGGGGCCAGAGCCTCCGGGTCACCACCACGTTGAACTCCGCCCCGTAAACCGAGATGGTGGCGCCCAGAGCCAGCCACCACATCAGGCCGAGCACAGTGGCGAAGGTTCCGTAGAGGGCGGAGAGGTGCTTGAGTTGGTGGGCGACCAACTGGGCCCCGGCGAACTGCAAGATCGTCCAGATGGTGCCGGCGAACAGCGCTCCCGGCCAGTAGTTCCGATCCTGGGGCGGGATATCGAGCAGGATCCGGAAGGCGTACCGGTACATGACGATGTTGACCGCGAAAGAGCCGACCAGCCCGATCCACACCGAGTACCCGCCCATGCCGCGGAAGGCTCCGAGTCCGGCCAACGCCCCGGCCCCGATGAAGCCGACGCCGAGCACCGCCAAGAACCCCACGCCTCGGAGCTGCCGGGGCCAAAACCCCGGCAGGTCATCTCTCCCGATTCCCCAGACGCTGGCCATCATCGCCTGGGCGCTCCGGCTGAGCCGCAATGCGCCATAGGTCAACCAGAGGAGCCCGACGCACAGCCCGAAGAGATTCCCGGTCGAGAGCTGATGCACGCTGTTGGTCACGTCCGACCCGACCACCGGGAACTGGCGCACCGCCGAGTTGATGATGTCGTCCTGCAGGTGCTTGTCACCGTGGAGGACCACCCCGAGTCCGGTCAGGAACACCAACAGCAGCGGGAACACCGCCATGAACGACGAGTAGGCGATCTGGCCGGCCAGCCGGCCGGCCTGGTCGTCGGAGAACTTCCGGATGACCGCCGCGGCCACCGACGTGGCCGGTCGCCGTTGTTGCCAGGCGTCGAAGGTGTCGACGATCCCGGTGACGTGTCCCTTGACCGTCGCCCATCCCTTGCCCAGGACACCGCCCAGCTGGCCGATCACACCACCCCGGGCGACTCGGGCTGCCGGTTGGCTCACGGAAGGCGGCCGCCCGCCGCGCTCAGCGGCCGCATCCGAGCCAACCGTTCAAAGAATCGGCTCGACCAGCAGGTCCTGCACGGCCCGGCCGATCCGCCCCTCCAGGTCCCACAGCACCGATTCGGTACTGCCGATGCCCGGGGTACCGAACCGGGTGCGGGAGTCGAGGCAGATCCACTCCCCGACCGGGGGACGGTTGAGCGATACCGAGATGTCGGGATTGATGAAGATGTTGGAGGCGAAGTCGAGCTCGGCGGAGATGCCGTTCCCGAAGTCGCTGACCGCCGCAGCTCGTTGCCACGGGGAGGGCTGTTCGCCGGCAACCACCGGCTGGCGCAACCGGAACCAGGCCGCCGCCGGGCCGATGGCGTCGAACCGACCTTTGACGAAGCGGATCTCGACTCCCTCGTTGTGGAAGGCCCGATAGCCATCGGTCATGTTCGGGGTGCGAACGCCATCCTCCGGTGGAGGCGGTGGATCATCTTCGGCCACCGTCGCCACCGCCCGGCAGGCTTCCGGGGCCACCCGGATCCGCAACGCCCGGGCCCAGGCCACTTCGATCCCCCCGGATTCGACCACCGCGTCGACCAACTGCACCTTCCGGCCCGGCCTCACCAGGAAGGCGGTGACATTCAACCGGGACGTCGGTACCGGGCGGAGCAGTTCGAGGGTGAGGCGGGCCAGCTGCTGGCCGCCCTCGGGTGAGCACTGCTCGATGGTCCGGACCACCAGGGCCGCCACCGGTCCGCCGTGGAGCGCCTTGGGTGTCCAGGGCCCCCGGGCCAGATCGGTCGGGAGGAAACTGTTGCCATCGGGGATGAACAGCGCTTCATCGGATCCCTCCGGTCCTGGGTGTTCATCCCCCGGTGGGGCTGACGTCATCTGTCTCCTCTAGCGCCTGGCCATCTCCGTCACCGCGCCGGGAGTGCGGCGGTGATGAGCGTGGCGATCTCGGTATAACCGACCGTACGCGGATGGATGTCGTTGTACTTGCAGAAGAAGGTCAGCTGGCAGACCCGGGCGACTGCCACCGGGATGGTGCCGTAAGGGGGGAGGCTGGTGGTCTCGGAGAACGGCGTGTAGGCGCCGGTGGCGGCGGTCACGTCCACGAACGACGCGCCGATGGCGGCGTAGTCCTTCTGGAGCGCAGGATTGATCAGGCTCATGAACGCCGTCACCGAGATCGACGCCAGACTCTTGTCGGCCGGTTTGGGGGACAGGTAGTCGCCGAGAATCACATCCGGGTAGGTGGTGCCGACGATGGGCACGCCGGCACCCGCCGCCGCCCGGACGCCGGGGAGCAGGACGCCGAGATCGGTGTTGATGGTGGTGAGGGCCTTGCTCACGCAGCCGACCGGATCGGCATTGGTGGCGCAAGCGGTGAGGTCGTTTCCCCCGATCGAGACCGTGACCAGCCCGACCTTTCCCGGGTGCCCGGTCATGAACGCCTCGGCCGCCGCCGCCTGCGACTGCTTCGGATAGGTCGGTGCCCCGGGCCCGAGCAGCGGGCAGCCCTTGCTATTCAACATCGATGCCGACGTGGCCCCGCCGCACCCGAAGTTCACCAGCGCCAGGTGGTAGCCCCGGGCCGTGGCCAGTTGGGGAAGCTGGTAGGCGAATCCATTGGTGGTGGTGTGCCCGACCCCCTTGGGGCCGGTCGGCTGGAACCCAGCTGCGTAGGAGTCGCCCAGCGACACGTAGTACTGGCTGCCGGTTGCCAACGTGGTCGTGGTGACCGCGGCCGGCGACGACGTGCTGCAGGCGGACAACCCGAAACCCAGCACAACGAAGGCGGCCACCAGAGCCGAGGTGCGACGCCGGTTGGGCCCGATCATGGGATGGAACCTAGTGTCTGGGCAGCTCGTTGTCCTCGATTCGGACCGGCAACCGCGCACCGCTAGTGTCTGCGGGACCATCCGAACAGACATGACAACCATCCAGGGGGGACTGTGGGACACGGACAGGCAGCAATCGACATCGACGGATCGGCCGACGACGTATGGGCCCTGATCGGCGACTTCGGCGGGATCGGCACCTGGATGCCGGGGATCGATTCCTGTCGGGTCGAGGGCGAAGATCGGATTCTGGAGACCATGGGGATGGAGATCACCGAACGGCTGGTGTCGAAGGACGACGCCGGCCGGGTGCTCACCTACTCCATCACCAAGGGGGCCCCGGTGGAGACCCACCAGGCGGTCATCGCGGTCACCCCGACCGGGAGCACCTCGCATGTGACCTGGGACATCGACGCCACCCCCGATGAGATGACCGACGTGATGGCCACCATCTACCAGCAGTCGCTCGAGGCGCTCAAGACCCGCGTCGAAGCCTGAGCCCGAGGGCATCCGGGACCGATGGCCAACCACGAGGTCGCGGAGGCCAGTGAAATTTCCACCGCCCGACCGCGCTGGTCGTTCACCCAGCTGTCCCGTTCCCGCGCCCCGGTGGACGCCGTCTGGCCGCTGGTCGGGGAGGCCCGGCGGTGGAAGGACTGGGCGTTCCTGACCCGCAGCGACCTGGTGCGAGAAGGCGTCCCCGCTCCCGACGGGGTGGGGGCGGTGCGCCGGTTCACCCTCTTCGGGGTCGGCTCCCGCGAGGAAGTCCTGGCCTGGGAACCTCCCACCCACCTCGCCTATACCTTGCTGCGCGGGTTTCCGGTCCGCGATTATCGAGCCGACGTCATCATCACCCCGAACCGGGATGGGAGCACCCTCACCTGGTCGGTCCAGTTCAACCCCAAAGTCACCGGAACCGGGGCGGTGATGTGGGTGGTCCTCCGCCTCCTCATCCACGGATTTGCCCGGGACGTCTGTCGTTTTGCCGATCGCCAGTTGACCTGAGGCTCACCCGACCAGGAGCCGGCGGGACCGGGCTTCCACCTGACCCCGCGCCTCATCGACATCGACGGTAAGACACTGTCCGTCGGCCACCACCTGTCGCCCGGCCACCCAGACATCGGTCACCAACCGGCTCGATCCCGACCACACCACGTGCTCGACCAGCTGTGCGTCCTGGTGGAGCGGACCCAACACCGAGTCCTCCAGGTTGACCAGCACCATGTCGGCCCGCGACCCGGGCGCCAGGGTGCCCAGGTCCGGACGGCCGAGCACTTCTCCGCCACTTCGGGTGGCCAGGGCCAGGGCGCTCGCCGCCGGCATCGCCGCGGCGTCCCGGTCGCGGATGCGGGCCACCAGAGCGGCGAACCGCATCTCTTCCCACATGTCCAGGCCGTTGTTGGAAGCCGGGCCGTCGGTTCCCAGCCCGACCCGGATTCCTTCGGCCAACATCCGGGTGAGCGGCGCCACCCCCGAGGCCAGCTTGGCGTTGCTCCGCGGGCAGTGGGCGACGGCGACGTCGTGGCGCCGGTAGAGGGCGATATCGGAGTCCGACAGCCAGATGCTGTGGGCGGCGATGACCCGGCCGTCGAGGGCCCCGATATCGGCCAGCGCCTCCGGTACCGATCGCCGGTGCTCGGCGGCGTAGCTCGCCACCTCACCCTCGGTCTCGGCGATGTGTATCTGCAAGATGGCATCGAGCTGCTGGGCCGCCGCGGCCACCTCGGCCAGTACCGGCAGCGGCACGGTGTAGGCGGCATGGGGCCCGAAGCCGACCTCGATGCGACCACCCTCCCCATGACGGCGGGCATGGAAGTCGATGACCTCGTCGAGCCGCTTGGCCCACCAGTCCTCCCGGCGGGAGGCGTCTTCCCCCGGCGGGATCAGTGGTATCACCGCCGGCGTGATGACCGCCCGGGATCCGGCCGCCATCACCGCGTCGGCCACGGCATCCTCGAAGAAGTACATCTCGCAGGTGGTGGTCACCCCCCGCGACAGCAGCTCGGCGGCGGCCAGGGTCATCCCCCAGAACACGTCGTCGCCGGTCAATCTCGCCTCCCGGGGCCAGAGCACCTCTTCGAGCCAGCGGAGGAGCGGCAGGTTCTCCCCGGTGCCCCGGAACAGGATCATCGGCGAGTGGCAGTGCACGTTGACGAAGCCGGGAATCACGAGCCCGGTGAGTCGTACCTCCCGGGGTGGCGTTGCCCCGGCGGCGTCCTCCCCGTCACGGGGAGGACCAACGTAGGTGACGGTGTCGCCCACCACCTCGACCTCGCCGGGTCGGAACACCCGCCCGGTCCCGTCGTTCGGGAGCACGGCATCAACCCGATAGCGGATGGGCTCCGGCGTTCCTTCCATCAGGCGGTGGAAGGCGCCCAGGCGGTGGAAGGCGCCGGCCCCGGCCCGGTGTCAGCCCCCCGGAAGGACGCGCCGATGGCGATGGGCACTCACGAACTCCAACGGAACTGGGGCAGCCGGTCGGGCCGGACGTACCCGGCGTCGGCAAACCAGTGGGCGGCGCGGGCCAGGGCGGCGCCGGCCGGACGCGAGTGGTAGCCCAACTCGCGGCGGGCCCGGGAATCGTCGAACGACATCTGGGTGGTGGACATCTTGGCGGCTTCGAGGGGGATGGTCGGTTCCCGGTGGAGGAGTCGGCCCTCGATGACGTCCGAGACGGTGGCGGCGAAGACGGCCAGGGAGCTCGGGACCCGCCGGGTCGGGGCCGACAGCCCGGTGGTGCCGGCCAGCGAGGCGAGGATCTGCTGGAGCGACAGATTCTCACCCCCGAGGATGTAGCTCCGGCCGAGTGATCCCCGCTCGGCGGCCAGCAGGTGTCCGTGGGCCACGTCATCCACATCGACGATGTTGAGGGTGGTGTCGACAAAGGCGGGGAACCGGCCGTTGAGGAACTCGAGGACGGTTCGGCCCGTCGGTGTCGGTCCCCGGTCGCCGGGACCCACCGGGGTGGTGGGTTGGACCAGTACCACCGGGAGCCCCTGGGCCGCGGCCCGCAACACCTCGTGCTCGGCCACGTACTTCGATTGCTTGTACAAGCCGAACAGATGGTCCACCTGGGCGTAGGAGGTCTCGTCCACCGGGGCTCCGACGGTGGCGCCGCGGAGGCCGAGCGTCCCCACCGTCGAGGTGTAGACGATCCGCTCGACCCCCGCATCCTCCGCTGCTTCCAGCAGGTTGCGGGTACCGACCACATTGACGTCATAGAAGGACTGGGGGTCGGCGGCCCAAAACCGGTAGAGCGCCGCCAGGTGGAACACCGTCCGGGCCCCGTTGACCGCCTTGGCCACCCCGTCGGCGTCACGGAGGTCGACGACGACCTGTTCGACGTCCAAGCCGTCGAGGTTGCGGGTGTCCCCCTCGGGTTGCACCAGCGCCACCACCCGGGTGCCGCGGCCCAGCAGTTCCCGGGTCACGGCCGACCCGATGAATCCGGCGGCACCGGTAACCACCACCCGGTCTCCGGGCTCCAGTGAGTAGGTAGCCGGGAGGGTCACCGGGGAGCCGGGACTTTATGACGGCGCAAGGTATTGATGGTCATTGACTTCCCCACCTCGAGCAGCAGCCCCGAGCTCCGCTCGGCATCGCCGAGGACGTCATCGAGGGCCGACACGAACAGCTTGATCTCCGGTTCACCGATGATGAGGGGGGGTAGCAGTTTGATGATGTTGACGTTGTCGGCCGCCACCTGGGTGAGGATGTGATGGCGGTGGAACAGCGGCACCACGATCAATTGCGAGAACATCCCTTTTCGGGCCAGCTCCATCAGCCGGTACCGGGTGCGCGGGCCACGGCCGGAGGGGGCGGCGAACTCCAACCCGATCATCAGGCCCATGCCCCGCACCTCCTGGAGTACTTCGTACTTCGCCACCAACGGGGCCAACGCCTCCATGAACCGCTCCCCGTTCCGCCGGGAGCGTGCCACGATGTCCTCGTCGTCGATGACCCCGAGGGTGGCCAAGCCGGCCACCATCGCCAGCTGGTTCCTCGAGAAGGTGGACGAGTGCACCACCGCCCGGTCCATGGTGTTGTAGACGGCGTCGAACACCTTGGCCGAAGTCAGCACCGCGCCGACCGGAATGTAGCCGCCGGACAGCGCCTTCGACACCGTGATGATGTCGGGTTGCAGGTCCCAGTGCTCGTGGCACAGGAACCGGCCGGTGCGCCCGAGGCCGGTCTGGACCTCGTCGATGACCAGCAGGGCGCCATGGGTCCGACACAGGGCCTGGGCTTCCGGCCAGAACCCGTCGGGAGCCATGTAGACCCCCTTCCCCTGGATGGGCTCGACCACGAAGGCGGCAACGTCTCCCCGCCCCAGCTCTCGGGCCAGGGCATCGAGGTCCCCGAAGGGGATCTGGTCGACCTTGGGCAGGAGGGGTTCGAATCCGTCCCGGAACTCGCGTCCGCCGTTGAGCGAGAGGGCACCGTTGGTGAGCCCGTGGAACGCGTGGTCGCAGTAGAGGATCCGTCCCCGGCCGGTCGCGCACCGGGCGAACTTGATGGCGGCCTCGGTCGCCTCCGCCCCCGAGTTGGTGAAGGTCACCCGCTCGATCCCCGGGTGGGTCCTGGCCACCAGGGCTTCGGCCAGAAGCCCGGGAAGCAGGGCGCAGTCGAGCTGCACCATGTTGGGCAGATCGGCGTCGAGCGCCTGATGGAGGGCGTCCTTGATGACCGGGTGGCTCCGGCCGAGAGCGTAGACGCCGAAGCCGGAGAGAAAGTCGAGGTAGCTGTCGCCCTTGTCGTCGACCAGGTACGACCCCTCGCCCCGCACATAGTGCCGGTCGAAGCCGATCGTACGGAGCACCTTGACGAGCTGCGGGTTCAGGAATTGGGTGTGCAGGTCGAAACTGTCCCGTTGGTATCCCCCCAGCACTGCGTTCAGATCGAACGCCATCGATGGACTCCTGTTCTGCGGTTCACGCTTCGGTGCCGGACGTGGCGGGTGCGGCCATGGACGCCGGCGTGTTGGCGCCCGCAAGCCGTCGCCCACCAGCGGGGCCACAATAACGCCACCCGACCTCCCGGCCCGCTCGCTGTCACTCCCGAGCCGATGACGGCAACGATCCCTACGGTCAGTGCAACCGCGCGTACGCTCCGTCAGGTGCAGGCGGAGATGTCGATGCCGTGGGTCCCGGTCGGCTGATATGGGTCGGGAGCGGCGACCCCGGCGAACCGGTCGGAGATCCAGTGGACCATGTCCGGCACTGACACCGCGATCACGCCCGCGTGGTTGAACCCCGGGTAGACCCAGCGCTGCGCCTCCTGGCCGATGGCGCACTCGTGCTGCTCGAGTATCTGGGTGGTCGCCACCGGGATCTGCTCGTCGGCGCCCCCCTGGATGATGAGCAGCGGCGCCGGGCTGGCGGTGGTGAGTTGCCCGGGGTCGTTGGCAATCTCGAGTTGCTTCCAGGCCGGAACCGTGGAGGGGTCAACCTTGATGAGCTGACTGGTCGAATACTTCTGGGTCTGGGCGGCGATGTAGCCGGAGCAACCCTGCTCGAGGATGGGCAGCAGCGAGATGGCCTTGGGCGTGGCCACCTCCGACAGCGGGGCCACGGTGTTCCCGTAGGCACTGTTCCAGCCGGCACCGACCATCAACAGGTAGTACTTGAACGGGCTGGTCTTCAAGAAGTCGTAGATGAACTGGAACTGGGAGGGCGGTGCCCCGGCGACCACTCCCTTGAGGGTCAGCTCCGGTGCGTAGGTGCCCCCGATGGCCAACGAGAACATGGCGGTCTGGCCGCCCTCGGAATGGCCCCACACCACGTAGTTGGTGCTGGCCCTCGCCGCCGCCAGGTGCCGGGCGGCGCGCACGATGTCGATGGTGTTGCGGGCGGCCGAGACACCCACCACATACGGCAACAACCCGGGAGTCCCCTCCCCCTGGTAGTCGCTGGCGGTCACCTCCCACCCCTGGGCGAGGAGCGCGTTCTGCTCGGGCACCGCGCTGGCCGGTGCCAGTGATGGCGCACACTGGTCGGCCATGCCGTTGGTGCCGTGCCCCCAGCTGACGATCGGATACCCGGTGGCCGGCGCCGGGGTGTTCGGGACCATGATCAGTCCGGTGACCAGAACCGGAGCCCCGTGGACGTCCTCGGACACGTACATGACCCGGTAGACGGTTCCGTGAATCGCTCCGCTCGGGACCTTCTCGGATTTGATCAGTGCACCCGGGGTGTTCGACGGGAGCTTGTTCGGCACCGCGTAGAAGGAGGGCATGGTGAACGACGGGCTCGCCGATGACCCACACCCGCTCACCGCCAGCCCGGCCACCAACGCCAGCGAACCGATGGCGGCCAGGCGGCCCAGGCGACGGTGCCTCCGCCTTCCGACCCGGTACCCAGCCAGCTTGACGTGACGCATACGTGGCCCCCCCGGACGCGATGGCCAAGAGGGTAGTACGGGAGGCGGCCCCGATGAGGTACCGGTCCCCTACGAGTGGGGCTTGGAGACGACCCGGACGTGTTGCGAGCCGTGCACGCTCCCGACCACGAAGGAGTAGAAGTGATAAGGCGTCGCCTTGTCGTCGAGGAAGTACGCGACGCAGACGTGGGGACCGGAGGCCGGATTGGTGCAGCCGTTCTCCGGAAAGATACGGACGTTCGTCTGGCTCGAAACGTCCCAGCCGTTGCCGAATTGATCGAAGCCCTCGACGGTGGTCGTCGCTGCGGTACTGATCGTCAAGGTTGTCGGCAGGACAACCACCCTCACCAGCGAAGCGTGACCGATGTGGATCCCGGTGGCGGTGCCGGTGATGGTCGGATGGGCGGTGTCGGTGGCGGTCAGCGACAGGTCGCCCTCCTTCTCGAACCGGATTTCGCTGTGGAAGGTGTGCGATCCCTTGTCGGCCGCGGTGAACGTGTAGTCGTGCGGAACCACCCCCGGCTTCGAGCCCTGGAACTTGACCGTGCCCCGGTAGCCGGTGGCGGTGGTCCCGGCGGCGTCCTTGGCCGTCAGCGTCAGGTCATAGGAGGTTCCGGCGGTCATCGCCTTCGGGGAATCGACGGTGAGGGTGTTCGCCGGTTGGATGACGTGGTCGGGCGTGATGCTCACCTCGGGAGCGCCGAGGTGCGGCGTCACGATGATCTGGACACGAGGGATGATGAAGCTGGATCCGGCGCCGCCTCCGCCGCCACTGGTCCCCTCCGATCCGGCGCCGCCGCCCCCGCCGAAGTAGCCACCTCCGCCCCCGCCGCCGCCTCCGGCCAGATTCGGCAGGAGACCGGCTCCCCCGTTGCCGCCGCCGTAGCGTCCTCCGCCCTTCCCGTCGCCGACCAGCGGGCTGCTGTTGTGACCGCCCGCCCCACCGCCGGTGAGGGTACCGCCGTGCCCGCCCTCCGGGGTCCCCAACGACTCCGACCCGTTCTGGCCGTTCAGCGTTCCCGGGGGATTCTGGGGTCCGCCGACCCCGCCGCCGGTGCCGCCCCCACCGCCGGCGGCGATGACCAGATGGGCTCCGTCGGCGGCCTGCACGTAGGAGAACCCGCCACCGCCACCCCCGCCCTTGGAACCATCCCCGCCGCCGTTGTAGCCGCCGTGACCGGAGTTCGGATGCTTCCCGCCGCCTTCGCCGGTCCCGCCGTCACCGCCGACCACCACCCGGAGTTGCGAGCCGGGGGTCACCGAAATGGAGTGGGCGGTGACCTCGATGCCGCGCCCACCCACCGCCCGGTAGCCGTGGCCGCCGTTGCCTCCGCTGGCCACCACCGTGACGCTGTCGACATCGTTGGGCACCGTGTAGGACTCCGGGTGTCCGGTGTATTTGAACACCTGGGTGGAGAGCTTGGCGGTGTGGGTGGGAGCGGCCCCGGCGGGTCGGGCCGGGCCGATAAGGGTGGCGGTGGCCAGCACCATCGCCACCACCACCGCGATCACGGCGGTCATCCGTTGCCGCCCTCCGAAAGCCTTCATCGCCAATTCCCCTCGGTCCCGTGCCAGCATGCACCAAAGGGCAGATGGACTTCCTCGAATCACCTTCAGTGGTCAGAAGACTACCCAGCGTGGAATCCATCGTCAGTGCGCCTGCCGCCGGCGATCAGCGGCTGAGTTCGTCGCTGAGCCGACGCCCGGCTCACGTCAGTCCGGTCTCCTCAGATGTCGAACTTGATCACGCCGCGGATGTTGACCCCGGCGGCCAGGTCGTCGTAGCCGTTCTGGACTTGGTCGAGGGTGTACTCCTGGGTGACCAGTTTGTCGATCTCGAGCAGGCCCGCCTGGTACAGGCGGAGCAGGTTGGGGATCTGCACCCTCGGGCTGCACGAGCCGAAGACGGTCCCGAGCAGGGACTGATTGAACATGGCGAAGTTGAACAGGTTGAGGCTGACCTCCTCCTGGTTGAACGGGGCGATGGCGGTGGTCACCACCCGGCCGTCCTTGCTGGACAGCTGCACCGCCGGCCCGATCAGGTCTCCGGTCAGGACGCCGGGGGTGAGGATGACCACGTCGGCCATCCGCCCCTCGGTCAGCTCGGGAAGCAGGAAGGCGGCGTCGAGGATGGACGCCGCGCCGTGGGTGGCGCCGATCGCCTTGGCCTTCTCCACCTTGAAGGGCAGCGGATCGACGGCGACGACATAGCGCGCCCCGGCGATCTTGGCCCCCTGGACGGCCCCGGAGCCCACCCCACCACAACCGATGACCACCACCGTTTCGCCCGGCTTCACCTTGGCCCGGTCCACCGCCGAGCCGAATCCGGTGGAGATACCGCAGCTGATGAGGGCGGCGGCCTTCAACGACGCCCCGGGATCGATCTTGACCAGCGAGGCCTCGTTGGCCAGCACCGAATCCTGGAAGGTCCCCAGCTGGGTCATCCGGTTCAGGTTCTGACCGTCGAGATGGTGCCGCCATTGACCGTCGCTGAACATCGGACCGGCCAGAATGGTCATGCCCAGGTCGCACAGGTACTGGCGGCCGGAGGCGCACCAGAAGCAACGCCCGCACGACGGGATGAAGGACATGGCGACATGGTCGCCTTCAGCCAACGTGTCGACCCCCGGACCCACCTCGGAGACGATGCCGGCTCCCTCGTGGCCGCCGATGATCGGGAACAGGGACTTGACCCCGAACACCTCGAGCACCTCGGGGGCGGCATCCATGTCGCCGGTGCGGAGGTGCTCGTCGGAGTGGCACAGGCCGGCGTACGCCATCTGGACCCGTACCTCGTGCGGTCCCGGCGCGTCGACCTCGATCTCTTCGACCTTCCAAGGCTCGTGGAGCCCAGTACAGACTGCGGCGCGGGTCTTCATGTGAGTCGTCCTCCCCTAGTGGCTGCTTGAATTTAGCGGCGTCGACGTCGCGCCGTTCCCGGCCAGCATCGCGCCGACCCGGCGGTCCCGTCGAGTCAGGCCCCGGACATCCTCGAAGCCGGATCCCGGTGAACCCAGAGCCGGAGCCGGTCTTCGTCGAACCCGTCGGCCAGGAGCCGGAACGCCCCGTCGACCTCCCCGGTCAGGTCATCGGTCTCGTGCTGGGCCCAGCAGGCGAACGCCGCCATCGCGGTGCCCAGCGCCGACCGGGCCACCGCTTGCGGCCCGAGGTCGTCCGGAGACCCGCCGACCCGCCCGGCCACGAAGTCGGCGACCACCTCGCACCACTCGGTGTACCTCACCGCCGAGTGGGCCACCAGAGCGGGGACCGTGCTGATGAGGCCCATCCGGATCCGCAGTTCGTCGAGCTCCCCGGCCCCGAATCGGTTGGTGGCCACCACCGCCCGCCGCACCACGTCCATCATCGGCTCGTCCTGGGGGGCGCTCATCAACTGGTCGCGGAGCCGGACCAGTTCGGCGTCGAATTCCCCCCACACCACGTCCCGCTTGGAGCTGTAATAGCGGAAGAAGGTCCGCCGGCTGATCCCCACCGCGGCGGCGATCTCGTCGACGGTGGTGGCGTCGAACCCGTTGCGTTCGAACAGGTCGAGCGCCAGACGGGCGATCGCCGCCCGGGTGGTGCTGGGGCGCCGGCCGCGGGCCACTTCGGACGCGGCGCCCCCGACTCCCGCCTCGACCCTGTCGGCTCCCATCGGGTTGGTTCCAGTCACAGACTTCCATTTTGGCATCGAGTGCTATAAAGTCAACACACAGTCCGTCATCCGGCCCGTGCCGGTCGATTTTCCGGAGGTTCCCATGCCTGATCCCGTCATCGAGCACCGCGACCCATCCCCCGCCACCGGCAATCCGGCCGTCGACGAGGACGGCGCCGAGCCGTCCCTGGTCGAGGCCGACCTCCTGGTCGAGGACGTGTCCATCGACGGCATGTGCGGCGTCTACTAGGCCCCGCCGGCTCATGCCCCCCACCGTCCCGGTCGGGACCACCGCCTTCGACCCCTCGCTGCCCTGGGCGCTGCACCCCCAGGTGTCGCTCCGGCCCGAGTCATTCGGCGCGCTGGCCTACCACTTCGGGACCCGGCGCCTGTCGTTCTTGAAGAGCCCCACTCTGTTGGCGGTGGTCTCTTCGCTGGCCACCCAGCCCACCGGCCGGGATGCCTGCACCGCGGCGGGGGTGGCCGCCGACGAGCTCCCCTCCTACGAGCGGGCCCTGGCCACCCTGGCCGAGTCCGGGATGATCTGCGAGCGGAGCGCCTCATGACCCTGGTCGCCGCCGAGCGCCCGACCCCCCTCCGGTTGGTCGACCAGTTCCAGCTGGGACTCGATGCGCCGATCTGTCTGACCTGGGAGCTCACCTACGCCTGCAACCTGGCCTGCGTGCACTGCCTGTCGAGCTCGGGCCGACGCGATCCGAACGAGCTGTCCACCGCCGAGTGCAAGCGGCTCATCGACGAGTTCGAGCGGATGCAGATCTTCTACGTCAACATCGGTGGCGGCGAGCCCACCATCCGGAACGATTTCTGGGAGCTGGTCGACTACGCCACCGCCCACCACGTGGGGATCAAGTTCTCCACCAACGGATCGAGGATCACCCCGGAGGTGGCCGAGCGCCTGGCCTCGAGTGACTACGTGGACGTGCAGATCTCCCTCGACGGTGCCAGCCCCGAGGTGAACGACGCGGTGCGGGGGGTGGGCTCGTTCGACACCGCGGTCCGGGCCATGGAGCGGATGGCGGCGGCCGGCTTCGTCGGATTCAAGCTGTCGGTGGTGGTCACCCGGCAGAACGTCTCCCAGCTCGACGCCTTCCAGGCGCTGGCCGACCGGTACCGGGCCCAGCTCCGTCTCACCCGGCTGCGCCCCTCGGGGCGGGGGGCCGACGTCTGGGACGAGCTCCATCCGACGGCCGAGCAGCAGCGCACGCTGTACGAGTGGTTGCTGGGGCACGGCGAGCAGGTGCTGACGGGAGACTCCTTCTTCCACCTGGCCGGCTACGGCGAGTCGCTGCCCGGGCTCAATCTCTGCGGCGCCGGTCGGGTCGTCTGCCTGGTCGACCCGGTGGGCGACGTCTACGCCTGCCCGTTTGCCATCCACGACGAGTTCCTGGCCGGGAACGTGCGCTCGCCGGGAGGATTCGACCGGGTCTGGAAGTCCTCCGTGCTCTTCGGCGAGCTCCGCCGGCCCGACACCGGAGGCGCCTGTGCCTCCTGCGGGAGTTATGACGCCTGCCGGGGCGGATGCATGGCGGCCAAGTTCTTCACCGGCCTCCCGCTCGACGGGCCCGACCCCGAGTGCGTGCTCGGCCACGGCGAAGGCAGGCTGGCCGCGGTGGGCGACACCCTCTTGCCCCAGCCGTCTCCCGACCACTCGCGCCGGGCCCGGGGCTCGGTGGCGCCGGTGGCGGTGGTCCTCCTCCCCCGCCGTCCCGATCGAGCCTGCGACGAGCACCCGCTGGCCGACTTCGGCGCCGGCCACCGTCCGCACTGACAGGTGTCCAGCCTCGTCGACGCCATCTCCGTGGCCGGAAGGACCGCACCCTCGAGGGTGATCTTCGGGCCGCACGAGACCAATCTGGGCGACGATCGCCGGATCAGCCAACGTCACGTGGCCTACTACCAGGCGAGGGCGGCCGGAGGCAGCGGCGTCATCGTGACCGAGACCGCCTCGGTGCACCCGTCGGACTGGCCGTATGAGCGGGCGCCGCTGGCCGGCGACTGCGGGCCGGGATGGGCGGCGGTGGCCGCCGGGTGCCGGCCGTACGGCACCCTGGTCCTGGCCGGGCTCGGACACGCCGGGGGCCAGGGCTCCAGCGCCTACTCCCAGTCGGTGATGTGGGCCCCCTCGAGGGTGGCCGACGCCATCAATCGGGAGATGCCGATGGAGATGGAGCCAGCCGAGATCGACCAACTGGTGGACGGGTTCGCGGAGGCGGCCCGACTGGCCGTCGACACCGGGCTCGACGGGGTGGAGATCGACGTCGGCCCCCTCTCCCTGCTGCGGCAGTTCCACTCCGGGCTCACCAACCTGCGGTCCGACGGCTACGGGACCGACAAGCTCCGGCTCACCAACGAGGTGGTGGCCGCCGTCCGCCAGGCCATCGGTGCCGATCAGGTGATCTCGGTCCGGCTGTGCTGCGACGAGCTGGCCCCGTGGGCGGGGATCACCCCCGACCATGCCGCCGATCACGTCGCCGCCCTGGCCGGACAGGTCGACCTGATGGTGGTGGTGCGGGGCGGCCCCTTCTCGGCGGCCGCCTACCGGCCCGACGCCCACGCGCCTCCCAACTTCAACGCCGACCTCTGCCGGCGGATGCGGGAAGCGGCCGGCGCCCGGATGCCGGTGGTGTTGCAGGGCAGCGTGATCGATCCGGGTGCCGCCCAGGCGGCGCTGGACGACGGCACCGCCGACCTGGTGGAGATGACCCGGGCCCAGATCGCCGACCCCCGACTGGTCACCCGGGTCCGCGACGGCGCCGCCCATCGGATCCGGCCGTGCATTCTCTGCAATCAGGCCTGCCGAGTGCGGGACAACCGCAACCCCCTGGTGAGCTGCGTGGGTGAGCCCCGCAGCGGTCACGAGACGACCGACCCGGACACCGAGGGCACCGACCCGGTGGTTCACCAGGTGTTGGTGGTGGGGGGCGGCATCGCCGGCCTCGAGTGTGCCCGGGTGCTGGCCGGACGCGGCCACCGGGTGCGGCTGGTGGAGCGGGGCCCGCAGCTGGGTGGGGCAGCCAAGGCCGCGTCGGTGGGCCCGGGCCGAGCCCGGATGGCCGAGCTGAGCGGGTGGCTGGAGGCCGAGGTCCGGGCCGCGGGGGTGGTGGTCGAGGTCGGTACCGAAGTCATCGCCGCCGACCTCGATGCGGCTGCCGCCTCGGGCGGTTCAGTGGTCGTCGCCACCGGCGCCCGAACACGGCCTCTCGATCTTCCGGTCGACGAGACCGTCACCGTCATCGACGGGCTCTCGGCGCTGGCCGGAGGGTCGGCCCGGATCCCCGACGGTCCGGTGGCGGTGCACGATCCGGTGGGCGGGCCCGTCGGGGTCGGGGTGGCGGAATGGCTGGCCGCCGAGGGACGCCAGGTCTCGATCGTCACCCCCGATCCGATCGCCGGCACCCTGCTGGCACTCAGCGGGGACCTGGCCGATGCCAACACCCGGTTGCAGCAGGCCGGGGTTAGGCGTGAGCTCCGGGCCATCCTCCGCGGCGCCAAGGGCGGCCGGGTCCAGCTCGACGACGTCTGGACCGGCGAGCGGCGGGAGATCGACGCCGCGGTCATCGTCGACTGCGGCCACCGGCTGCCGGAGGAAACGCTGCACGCGGCCCGGCCCGGCACCCCCCGGGCCGGGGACTGCGTGGCCCCCCGCACCATCCTCGAGGCCGTCCTCGAAGGGCGGCGCCGGGCGCTGGAAATCGGGGCCGGGGCCGCCTCCGGGTCGGTGGTCCGATGAGCGCCGGCAGCCACTACCGCCATCTGTTCACGCCCCTCCGGATCGGGCCGGTGACGGTCCGCAACCGGATCGTGTTCTCCGCCCACCTGACCAACTACGCGGCCGAGGGTCTGCCCACTGAGCAGCACGCCGCCTACTACGCGGCCCGGGCAGCGGGCGGCAGCGGCCTGATCATCACCGAGGAGCACTCCACCCACGTCACCGACTGGCCGTACGAGAAGCTGATCCACGGCTTCAACCCGGCGGTGCTCCCCGGCTACCGGCGCATCACCGACGCGGTGCACGCCCACGACGTGCCCATCTTCGCCCAGATCAACCACAACGGCGGGCAGGCGTCGAGCATGTACAGCCGGGTGCCGGTGTGGGCCCCCAGCCCGGTGCCCGACCCCCTGTTCCGCGAGGTGCCCAAGGCGGTCGAGCTCCCGGAGATCGCCGCGATCGTGGCCGGCTACGCCGAGGTGGCCGAACGCTGCATCGCGGGCGGCTTCGACGGCATCGAGCTCCAGTGCTCCCACTCGTCCATCGTGCGGGGATTCCTCTCCCCGGCCACCAACCGCCGGACCGACGGCTACGGGGGCCCGCTGGAGAACCGGGCCCGCCTCCTGCTGGAGATCGTCGACGCGGTGCGCGAGGCGATCGGCACCGACCGGGCCCTCGGGGTCCGGTTGTGCGGGGACGAGCTCATCGAGGGGGGCACCGGCATCGACGACGCGGTGGCGGTGGCCAAGATGGTGGATGCCAGCAGCCGGGTCGACTACATCAACACCTCGATCGGGGTGGCCACCGCCACCCTCTACATGATCGAGGCCAGCATGCAGGTCCCCCCGGGGTACGCGATGTTCATCCCCAGCGCCATCCGCCAGGCCGTCGGTCTCCCGGTGGTCGGGGTCGGTCGGTTCAAGGACCCGTTGCAGGCCGACCGGGCGCTCGACGAGGGCCAGTGCGATCTGGTCGGGGTGGTCCGGGGCCAGATCGCCGACCCCGACTTCGCGGCCAAGGCGAGGTCCGGCCACGCCACCGACATCCGGACCTGTCTGTCCTGCAACCAGGAGTGCGTCGGCCGGATGGGCCTCAACCGGTGGCTCGGGTGCATCGAGAGCCCCCGCACCGGCCGAGAGGCGATACCGCTGCCACTCCCCCACCGACCGAAACGGGTGGTGGTGGTGGGCGGGGGCCCGGGAGGGCTGCAGGCGGCGGTGACCGCCGCCGAGCGCGGCCACCGGGTAGTGCTCTTCGAACGTGAGGACCGGCTCGGCGGCCAGGTGCAGGTGGCGGCCACCGTGCCCAGCCGGGCCGAATTCCTCGACATCGCCCGCAACCTCATCGTCAACGCCCGCCGGGCCGGGGTCGACATCCGTACCGGCCACGACGCCGATGCCGACGCGATCCGGGCCGAGCACCCTGACGCGGTGATCCTGGCCACCGGCGCCCGGCCGTCGCGGCCCTGGTGGGCCGCCGACCATCCCCGGGTGGTGGACGTCCGCGACGTGCTCGAGGGGCGGGTCTCTCCTGCCGGCGAGGTGGTGGTGGTCGACGAACTCGGCTTCCACCAGGCCACCTCCACCGCCGAGTTGCTGGCCGACCGGGGCTGCCGGGTGGAGATCGTTTCCAACGCCATGGTGGTGGGCCAGGACCTCGGCATCACCCTGGACATGGAGACCTGGAACGTGAAGGCCCACGCCAAGGGGATCGCCCAGAGCGTGGACCTGGTGCCGATGGGGGCCGCGCTCCTGGAGGGAGGCACCCATCCCAGCGGGGTCGAGCTCGCCCTCCAGCACCACCCCACCGGTACCGACCAGCAACGCCGGTGCGACTGGTTGGTGTGTGCCGTCCAGCAGCAACCCGAGGACGGCTTGTGGTCGGAGCTGCGCGACTCGGCCTTCCCCGTCTACCGGGTGGGGGACTGCCTGGCCCCCCGGCGGGCCCACGCCGCGGTCATCGAGGGCCACCGGGTGGCGGTGGCGTTGTGAGCGGGATGGATCCCGGGCGACCGGTGGCGGTGGTGGTGGCCCGCGACGGCCGGCTGCCGGTCGGGGCCGACGAGGCGGTGGCCGAGGCCGGGGAGCAGGTGGTGGTGGTCGGCTCCGGCACGGTGGATGCGGCCCGGTCGTTACTGGCCGCGCAACGGGCGTGGTGCTGCGAGACGGGTCCCGGGTTACGGCCGGGGGCGCTGTCCGGGGTGGTGGCCGACCTGGTGGCCGGGGTGCCACTGGTGGTCATGCCCTCGTCCCCCGACGGCCGGGATCTCGCCCCGCGGGTGGCGGCCCGACTGGGGGTGCCCTACATCGCCCACGCCGTCTCGGTGTGCGCCCGGACCGGTCCGGCGGGATTCCGGGTCGGGGCCGAGGTGTCCCGGCTCGACGACCGGATCCTGGTCCCGGTGACCGTCGACGGTCCGGCGGTGGCCACCCTGGTGCCGGGGAGCCGCACCGTGGTCCCGGTGGACCGGCCGTCGTCCTGGGAGCCGGAGCTCATCGCTCCGGCGGTGGCGGCACCCCCGGGGGAGCCCGCCACCCCGCCCGACCCCGAGGTCATCGAGGTGCTGAAACCCGACCCCGCCACCATGGACCTGGCCGATGCCACCCGGGTGCTGGCCGGAGGGGCGGGCCTGGCCGCCCACGCCTCCGATCACCGGGCCCGGGCCACCTTCGAGCTCCTGGTGCAGGTGGCGGCGGCGTTGGGGGCGTCGGCCGGGGCCACCCGGGTGGCCACCGACGCCGGCTGGATCGGCTACGAGCGACAGATCGGGACCACCGGGGTGGCCATCGACCCCGACCTGTACATCGCCTTCGGGGTGTCGGGGGCCACCCAGCACGTCGGCGGGCTCGGGACCCCCCGGCATGTGGTCAGCGTCAACACCGACCCCTCCTGCCCGATGACGGCGATGGCCGATCTCGGCCTGGTCACCGACGGGCCCGGGCTGCTGGCCGAGCTGGCCCGGCGGTTCGGCGTCGCCGTCCCGGCCGGCGCCATTCCCGACCCGGCACGAGGCGGGTCGTGACCGGGCCGGGTGGGGCGCCGGGGTCCCCGGTGTTCGACGCGGTGGTAGTCGGCGCCGGGCCCGCGGGATCGGCGGCGGCGCTGGCCCTGGCCCGGGCCGGCCGGTCGGTCGTCCTGGTCGAGCGCGGGCCGTTCCCCGGCGCCAAGAATGTCTACGGCGGGGTGGTCTACGGACGGGTCCTCGACGAGGTGGTGCCCGGGTGGTGGGAGCAGGTGCCGGTCGAGCGCTGGGTGGTCCGGCGGTCGACGATGATGATGACCGGCACCCAGTCGGTGTCGCTCGACTACCGGTCGGCGGCGTGGGGGGAGGCCCCCTACAACGGGATGACCACCCTCCGGTCGCGGTTCGACAGCTGGCTGGCGGCCAAGGCCGTCGAGGCCGGCGCCGTCCTGGTCACCTCCACCGTCGCCACCCACCTGTTGCGGGACGCCGGCGGGCGGATCGTCGGGGTCCGCACCGATCGCGAGCAGGGGGAGCTGTGGGCCAAGGTGGTGGTGGCCGCCGACGGGGTCAACTCGTTCCTGGCCAAGGAAGCCGGGTTGATGCCGGTGGCCGAGGCCTCCCATCACACCCTCGGGGTGAAAGAGGTGCTGGACCTCCCCCGCCAGGTCATCGACGAGCGGTTCGGCCTGCGGGGGGACGAGGGTGTCGACATCGAGATGCTGGGCTGCACCCGGGGCATCCCCGGGGGCGGGTTCCTCTATACCAATGCCGACACCGTGAGCCTCGGGGTGGTGTTGTCGCTGACCCACCTGGCCGAGGCCAAGGTGCGACCCGAGGAGTTGATCGCCGACCTCAAAGCTCATCCCTCCATCGCCCCCTACCTGCGGGACGCCACCCTGCGCGAGTACTCGGCCCACCTGATCCCCGAAGGGGGCTACGACACCATGCCGGTGATGGTGACCGACGGGATGCTGGTGGCCGGCGACGCCGCCGGGATGACCCTGGCCGCCGGGCTGTGGCTGGAGGGGGTCAACTTCGCCATCGGCTCCGGTCTGGCCGCCGGTCGTGCCATCGACCGGGCCATCACCACCGGCGACTGTTCCGCCCGGGGACTCGCCTCCTACCGGGCCGACCTGGAGGGCCAGTTCGTGCTGGCCGACCACAAACGGCTGCGCAAGGCCCCGGGGCTGGTGCTGTCCGAGCGGATCCAGCAGCGCTACCCGGGGTTGGTCTGCGACCTGGTGGAGGGGATGTTCACCGTCACCAACCCGACGCCCAAGCGGGGAGCCTTCCGGGTCACCCGGTCGGCGGCGGCCAAGCACGGGGTCAAGCTCCGGCAACTGGCCGCCGACACCGTTCGGGCGGCGAGGATCTTCGGGTGAGCCGGGCGGCCGGAGCACTCGGGCGGCCCGACCCGGTGCCGGGTGGCCCATGGCGGGGCATCTCCTTCGAGGACCGGATGGCTACCGTCGAGTTCCGGGTCGGGGCCCGGGCCCACATCGTGGTCGACTCGGATGTGTGCCGGTCGTGCACCACCCAGGCCTGCGTCACCGCCTGTCCGGCCAACCTCTTCGCCCCCACCTCGGACGGAGGCATCCTCTTCAACTACGAGGAGTGCTTCGAGTGCGGGACCTGCTACATGATCTGCAACCACGACGGCGCCATCGCCTGGACCTATCCCGACGGCGGCCAGGGGGTCGTCTTCCACCATGGATGACCGCCGCGACGGCCCGATGGTGGTCGCCTGCGTCCGGATCGGCGACCTCCGGCCCCGGGTCGATCCGCTGACCGGCGCGGTGGTCCGCGACCAGCTGGGGGCCGGGCTGACGCCGGCCGATGCCGCCGCCCTCGAGTACGCCTTTCGCGTCGCCGGGGCCTGGGCCGGCCACGTGGTGGTGGTCACCGCCGCGCCTCCGTCGGCCGACCCGTGGCTCCGGGAGGCGGTCGCCCTCGGGGCCACTCCGCTCCGCGTCGGTGTCGGCGCCCCGTCCTCGGACCCGGGATACGCCGAGCAACTGGGGGCGGACGAGCGGGCCGAGGCCGACGCCATCGCCGCCGCCCTCGCCGGCTACGGACGGCCGGCCCTGGTTTTGTGCGGAGACCGGTCGGCGGACCGCGGCACCGGGGCGCTCCCGGCGTTTCTCGCCCACCGGCTGGGGGCGGCCCAGGCGCTGGGTCTGGTCGCGCTCGCCCCCTCCGACCAGCCGCTGACCCTGGTGGCCGAGCGCCGGCTGGACGGGGGGTGGCGCGAGCGCCTCCGGGTGGCCTGCCCGGCTGTCTGCTCGGTGGAGGGGGCCGGGATCCGGTTGCGGCGGGCCTCGCTGACCGCCACCCTGGCCGCCCAGGGCACGGTGATCCCGGTCATCGAAGCCGCGGGCGGACCCGGGGAACCCGGACCCGGTCTGGAATCGGATGGCGGGGTGCGCCCCTTCCGGCCCCGAACCCGGGTGGTCCCGCCGCCGGAAAGCGATGATCCCCGATTGCGGCTGCTGGCCCTGACCGGGGCACTGGTGGCCCATGACCCGCCCACCGTCATCGGGCCCGTCGACGCGTCGGGGGCGGCCGACGCCCTGTTCGATTTCCTGAACCGGCACGGCTATCTCGTCGGGCCGACCGACCGCGAGGCGGGGCGGTGACCTCGCTGGCCGAACTGGCCTGGCCGGAGGTCGGGAACCTCGCCGGCCGGGGCGGGGTCCTCCTGGTCCCGGTGGGATCCACCGAACAGCACGGGCCCCACCTGCCGGTGACCACCGACACCGACATCGCGGTGGCCATCGTCTCCCATCCCGCCATCGGCCTCCGGCTCCCGCACGCCGTCGTCGCCCCTCCTCTCCCCTACGGTTCGTGCGGGGAGCACGACGGGTTCCCCGGGACCCTCTCCATCGGCCAGGAGGCCACTGAGTTGGTGTTGGTGGAGCTGGGCCGATCGGCCAGCGCAGCGTTCGCGGCGGTGGTGGTCGTCTCCACCCACGGGGGGAACTCGTCACCGGTGGAGAAGGCGGTGTCCCGGCTGCGCGCCGAGGGCCGGGAGGTGCGGGGGTGGAGCCCGCGGTGGCAAGGTGACGCCCATGCCGGCCACACCGAGACCTCACTGATGCTGGCCATCGATCCCGACCGGGTCGATCTGGCGGCGGTGGAGCCGGGAGACCCCCGCCCGCTGGCCGACCTCCTCCCCCGGCTCCGGACCGGGGGGGTCCGCTCGGTGAGCCCGAACGGGGTGCTCGGCGACCCGACCTCGGCCACCCGGGAAGCGGGTGATCGGCTCCTGAACCGCGCGGTGGACGACCTGATCAGGTTCGTGGACGGATCCGGCGGCGGCGAGGCACCCCGATGACCCGGGTGGCGCTGGTCACCGGGGCGGCCCGGGGGATCGGGGCGGCCACCGTCCTGGCCCTCGCCGCCTCCGGATGGTCGGTGGTGGCCGTCGACCGGGCGGCGGACGACCCCCGGCTCCCCTACCGGCTCGGCACCGAGGAAGACCTCCGGGCGGTAGTGGTCTCCACCGGGAGTGCGGAGGTCCTCGCCCACCGGGCGGACACCACCGACCTCGAGGAGATGAGAGCCGCGGTGGCGCGGGCCGAGGAGAATTTCGGGGGTATCGACGCGGTCATCGCCGTCGCCGGGGTGATTGCCGGGGGGGTGCCCCTGTGGGAGATGCCGGAGGCTGAGCTGCGGGCGGTGATCGACACCGACCTCGGCGGACCGCTGACCGCCGCCCGGGCCGGGATACCCGCATTGCTCCGCCGTCCGACACCCCGGGAAGGACGCTTCATCGCCGTCGCCTCGGCGGCGGCCACCCGGGGGTTGCCGGGGCTGGCCGCCTACGGGGCGGCCAAGGCCGGGGTGGCCGGGTTGGTCCGCGGGCTGGCGGTGGATCTCCGGGGGACGGGGGTGACCGCGGTCGGGGTGAGCCCGGGTTCGACGGCCACCCCCCTGCTCGACGAGAGCGCCCGGCTCTACGGCCTGCCCGACGCCGAGGCGTTCGCCGCCCAGGTACCGGTCGAGCGGCTGCTGTCCCCCCAGGAGGTGGCCCGGGCCATCGTCTGGCTGGCCGGCCCCGACACCGGGGGCATCACCGGCGCCGTCGTCCCGGTGGACGGTGGACTGTCTCTTTGAGCCCGCCGGCTCCCGGGTCCGAACTGCCGTCCGGGTTCCATCTCCTTCTCGACCCGTCGGTGAGGTCCTTCGCCGGCGGCACCATCCTGGTCGGCGGGCACCCGGGACGAATCCTGAAGCTGGCCCCGGGCGGACCGTCGGCGTTGGCCGCCCTCACCGGCGGCGGGCCACTGACCGGGGGGCAACGGCAGCTCGGGCGCCGGCTGGTGGAGGCGGGAATGGCCCATCCGGTCCCGCCGCCCGAAGGGTCCGGGATGGTTGCCGATGTCACCGTGGTCATCCCGGTTCGGGACCGGAGCGAGTTGCTCGACCAGTGCCTCAGCTCGCTCGGCCGCCACACTGCGGCACTGGTGGTGGACGACGGGTCGCAGGACCCGGGCCCGGTGGCCGAGGTCTGCCGCCGGCACGGTGCCCGGTTGGTGGTCCGCACCGTCAACGGAGGCCCGGCCGCAGCCCGCAACGCGGGGCTGGCCCAGGTCGACTCGGAGTTGGTGGCCTTCCTGGACAGCGACTGCGTGGTCCCCGCCGGTTGGCTGGGCCCGCTGGTGCGCATGTTCGACGACCCGGCGGTCGGGGCGGTGGCGCCCCGCATCCGGCCGTTCGGATCCTCGGGGTCCCCCCGTGACCGCTTCAACCGGGGACGCTCGCCGCTGGACATGGGCCCTCAGCCGAGCCCGGTGGGACCCGACCGACGGGTCAGGTATGTGCCGACCGCCGCGCTGGTCGCCCGCCGGGTGGCGGTGACCGACGGGTTCGATCCCGGCCTCCGGTTCGGCGAGGACGTGGACCTGGTCTGGTCCCTGGTCGATGCCGGATGGGAGGTGAGGTACCTGCCGTCGGTGGAGGTCGAACACCACGCCCCCGCCACCTGGGCCGGACTGCTGGGCCGGCGGTTTCGCTACGGGACGTCCGCCGGCCCACTCGCCCGGCGGCACCCCGGACGACTGGCTCCGGTGAAGCTCCGGCCCTGGCCGGCGGTGGCCGCCCTCGCCCTGCTGGCCGGCCGGCCGCGAACATCTGCGCTGGTCACCGCCTTCTACGGCGTCCATTTGGCCCGGCGGGTGCGACGGCTGGACATCCCCCCGAGCCTGGCGGTGGGCTGGAGCGCCCAGGGGACCGCCTGGACGCTGTTCGGGCTCGGGCGGGCGGCCACGGTGGTGGCCGGCCCGGCGCTGGTCGCCCTCGGACTGGGACGGGGGAAGCCGGGACGCCGGGTCCGGCGGGCAGCGGTGACCCTGGCCGCGTTGCCCCCGCTGGTCGAGTGGTGGCAGCGGCGCCCGGATCTCGACCCCCTCCGGTGGTCGGTGGCCTCCATCGTCGATGATGTCGCCTACGGGCTCGGGGTGTGGTCCGGGTGCGTCCGGGCCCGGATGCTCTCCCCCCTCCTCCCGTCGCTGCAGATGGACGGGAGGGACCCGGATCCGGCCGTCGGCTCTTGACGCGGCCGTCCAGCCTCATCTGGACGGCCATGCCACCGAACCGGATCAGCGGTAGGCGAGCCCGGCATCAAATTGTCGCTTTCCGAGACTTCATCGGCACGCTGGGTGCCCATTGAGAGGCGGCGGATTCGCCGGGGCCCGAGGGGTAGAAAGCCCATATTCCCTGGTCAACGCCCATGCCCAAAAGTGGCGCCGGCCACATGTATACTCCTGCAAGCGCAATTTGGCTGGGTTGTCCGGATTCGTCGGAGAACCCCACCCGGGTTGGAATTCACCGACACTTGGTGCCAAGGCCAGCGCCGCCAGAACCTTGGCGGATGAGCGTGACCACGTGGGGGAACGTGTGGCGTAACGCCGCGCGCCTACGTGAGAAGACGACGACGACGATGAACAAGGACTGACCTACGAAGCAATTTTGGGCGTAGACCAACCGGCCGCACACCCTACGGCGTAAAGCCAGGACGACGATGCCTTCCCGCTCGTCGTCCGGGGACCGAATGCAATGGGCCGGAGCCCGCCAACACCGAGCAGAGGAAGGCGCCTACGCGCGCCCTACGAAGGGAGGTGCCATGCGGACCCGCATTGCACTCGTGGCGGTTTTCACCGTCGCCATTTTCATTGCCATTAGTTCCGCCGTCCTGACCCGGCCTGTCAGCTCACAGGCCGCCTCGACGGCACCCCATCAAACCTCGGCGTCGTCGATACCGAGCGCACCGGTTGCGTTCGACTCGTCGAATGCGCCGGGAAGCCACGCCACCACCGTCTCCGGCCTGGGAGCCTTGCTCTCGCTGGGTGCCGGCACCGTGGCGGCGGCCAGCACCAAGGCCCAACCGGCGCCTGCACCCGCACCGGTCGCCGCCCTGGCGCCGGTCGTGGTCCCCACTCCGACCCCGGCCCCCGCGCCGGTGGTACCGGCCCCCGCGCCGGCACCGGCACCGGCCCCCGCGCCGGCACCGGCGGCGGCTACGACCAGCACCGCCAGTGCCGACTCCGCGTATACCGAATGGAGCCGGGTGGCCGTGTGTGAGGAGGGCGGATGGATCGGTGCCGCCAGCGCCGACTACCCCGACTCGCTCGGGATCAATGCCACCAATTGGTATGCCAATGGCGGCGGTTCCGATGTCTCCCCGGAGGCGCAGATCGCCGTGGCCCAGCGGATCGAGGGCACCAGTTATGTCCCCGACCAGAATGGGTGTGGATCCTGGTAGCCGGTTCGGTCCAGGCATGAGGCGGGAAACCCGGTACGACTTCGGTCGGTAACCGGAAGATGATCGGATACGGCCCGGTCGGCACTCAGCCGGCCGGGTCGTCCCGCGACGGGGGCGGCAACCAAGACCGGCACGATCGGCGGGGGTGCTCTCGGTCGAGGGTCGGCCAGTTCGGCTTTTTGGACACGACAGAGCACGGGGCGGCCCGGCTACTGGTCGAACCGGGGGCCCCAAAACGAAAACGCCGCCAGGAACCTGGGTTCCAGCGGCTTCAAACGCCACAGGATGCCGACCCGACGGTCACCACCCGGAGGTGGAGCCGTCGGGTCGACACCCGGTGATCGTCAAATTCAGATCTTGCGGACCTGGCTTGCTTGCAGGCCCTTTTGGCCCTGCTTCGTCTCGAATTCCACACGCTGGCCTTCTGCGAGGTCGCGGAAGCCTTCCATCTGGATTTCGGATTGGTGGACGAAGAGATCATCCCCGCCGCCGTCGGGCGTAATGAAACCAAAGCCCTTCTCGGCGTTGAACCACTTGACTGCACCTACTGGCATAACTGTCACTCCTTGAGCTGACTTCACGCACTTAATCGCGGGGATCCATTTTGAAGCCCAACCTCCGTCAGCCCGCGTGAATGGGTCGACGATGGCAATACCCTAGGCGCATCCTGAGCCGGAGTGTCGATTAATTCCCATTTCGTGCCCCGGGGTGCCTGGCGACGAACGATTTACCCGTCCGAGCCGACGACATCGGCCCCACCGGAGCTTGTGGGTACGACCGACCACCCGAGGGATGGAGGGGGTGAAACCGCCGGGCTCAGGCGTTCCCGGTGGTGCGGACGCCGTCCCAGTCGGCGGCCTCCGCCATCGCCGGTTCACCGGCGGTCTCCGGGGTGGAGGCCGGCCTCCCCACCGGTTCGAAGAGCGAGACGATGATCATCGCCGAGAAGGAAAGGAAGAAGACGGGTTCGACGAACGCCCCCAGGCGATCGCTGAGGTAGACGAAACCCAGCAGCGGGTAGCCGACGATCAGCACCTTGAGGATGACCCGGAAGGCCCGGGCTTCCCGGGTGGTCTCGCCCCGGGTACGGCGAACGGCCACGATCACGGCCACCGTCAGGAACAGGAACTCGGCGATGCCGGACACCACGTGGATGTAGTGGTGGACCGGCAGCTGCAGGTGCCACTCGAGGTTGCGACAGGTGGCACTGAGCCCCTCGGAGCACACGTAGGGGAATCTGCCCCCGACCGCGCCGGCCGCGGCGAAGGCCACCAGCCATTTCCATTCCCGCCGGGCGCCACTGCGGCCCGACGCGCCCCGCATCAACAGGGCGACGAGCAGCACCACCCCGGCGAGCAGGTCCGCACGTTGCATGAGGTCGGCGTCCCGCAGGCCCGGGACTTCGAGGTCGGAGAAGAATTCGTTGTGGGAGGTCATCAGCCCCGGGACGAAGGGCACCGCCACCCACCAGTTGTAGGCCACCACCCCGCCGATCCCCAGGGCCCGGGCCACGTCGACCCGTGCGGTGCTGATCGCCGAGGTCCCGATCCGGTTCCGGCCGGATGAAAAGCCGAGCGCACTCACGGGTGTGGCAACGTCCGCTTACCGACGACCATTCCCGGGACCGGCACCCGAGGCCCGGCGGGTGCCTCGGCCCGAGACCCACTGGTACTCTGCCGGCGGAGAGGACCCCACCCGATGAACATCGTCAGCCTGGTCCCGTCGGCCACCGAGACCCTCATCAGCTGGGGCCACCCACCGGTGGCCTGCACCCGCTTCTGCGAGCAACCGGACATCCCCCATATCGGGGGGACCAAGGATCCCGCCATTGACAAGATCGTCGAGCTCGACCCCGATCTGGTGGTGGTGGACGAGGAAGAGAACCGGCGGGAGGACCACGACTCGTTGGTGGCCCGGGGCGTGCCCGTCCACGTGTTGCGCATCCGCTCGCTCGAGGACGTCAACCCCGCCATGCAGGAATTGTCGCACCGAATAGGGGCGCGCTGTCAACCATTTATCTTGCCCAAGGCAGAATTACACCGAATTACCGCCTTCGTGCCGATCTGGCGGCGACCGTGGATGGCGCTGGGCATGCCTACCTATGGCGCCTCCCTGCTGGCCCGCCTCGGGGTGGCCACCGCCTTCGGTGAGGACGGCCCCTACCCGACGATCGAGCTCGAGGACGCCATCAACCGGCACCCCGATGTGGTCCTGGCTCCGAGCGAGCCGTACCCGTTCACCCGACGGCAGCTTCCCGAACTCGCGTCGGTGGCCCCCACCACCTTCATCGACGGGAAGGACCTGTTCTGGTGGGGGGCCCGCACCCCGGGCGCCATCGAGCGGTTGTCAGCCGTGCTGAGCGGACTGTGAAACCCGGTCACCCATGGAAGTCGCCCTGGCCGATCCGGAGGGATCGGATCAACGAGAACAGGGTGTCCGCCTGGTCACCGGTGAGGCCCGGGTCGTTGAACACCTGATCGTTGAGGGCCTCGGTGGCCAGCCCGACCACCCGCCTTCCCTCCGGGAGGATCTTGGCCAGGGTGGTGCGCCGGTCGGTGGCGTGCGGGAGCCGGGTGATCAGCGATTGCGCCTCGAGCCGGTCGACGGCGTTGGTGACGCTGGCCGGATGCACCTGCAGCCGAGCACCAACCCGGGACAGCGGTAGGGCCCCGGTCCGGCTCAAACTCAACAGCATCAACAACTCGTATCGGGCGAAGGTCAGGTCGAACGGCCGGAGCGCGGCGTCGACCCGGGCCAGGTAGATCTGGTGCGCTCGCATGATCGACGTCACCGCGGCCATGCCCGGCGCGGCGGCGTCCCACCCGTGGGCGCGCCATTGGCGGCGTGCCTCTTCGATGGGATCGAAGTCGAGGGATTTCCGGGGTGCTGCCATCGGGCTCCAGTGCCGGTACCGAGCGTCTCGGGGTCGACGCGGGTTGCGGCGCAGACGTCGCTCGACCCTACCAGCGGAGTCCCGCCCAGCTCAGGGGCTCGAACGCCGCGGTTAGGGTCAGTCCGATGACGACGGGACGCAGGGGCAGCCGGTGGCTCGTCGGTTCGGGACTGACCCTACTGGTGGTAGTGGCGGCGGCCTGTGGCAGTCCGGCACCGTCGTCGTCGGCGACCACCCAGCCGGTGCCGCTTCCGCCCGCGACCCCGCCGGCGCCCATCGCCTGGTCAACCTGTGGCGGGAACCCCGGCCTCCAGTGCGGCTCGGTGTCGGTACCCATCGACTACCGACACCCCGGTCGGGCCACCCTCCAGGTGGCGGTCACCCGGGCGGTGGCGTTGCAACCGGCGGCGCGGATCGGGACATTGGTGTTCAACCCGGGGGGACCCGGAGAGAGCGGCAATCAGATCCTGCCGGTGGTACTCGGCTCGCTGCCGGCCGCCGTCCGCCAACGGTTCGACGTCGTCAGCTTCGACCCCCGGGGCACCGGGGCCAGCGACCCCCTCGAGTGCGGGACGTCACCGTCGACGGTGACCAGCCAGATCCCGGTACCGCCGTCGGCGTCACAACCGCTTCCCGGCAGCGCGGTGTTCACCGCGATGGCCGATGCCTGCCAGGCCCGGTTCCCGCAGCTGGAGCTGTACATCAACACCACCAACACCGCCCGGGACCTGGACCGGATCCGGGCGGCACTCGGTGATCCCACCATCAGTTTCTACGGCCTGTCCTATGGCACGGTGCTGGGCACCGTCTACGCCCAGCTCTTCCCCCACCGAATCCGGTCGATGGTCCTCGACGGTGCCGTCGACATCAACGCCACGCTGACCCAGCAGGCCGCCCAACAGGCCCCGGCGGCCGAGCGGTCGCTCGATCACCTCCTGACCACCTGCGGCCGGGTGACGCCGTGCCCGTTGGGACCTGATCCGATCGGGTACTTCCAAGCCGTCGGGCGCGGCCTGGCGCCGGCGGCGACAACCGGCAGCAACCCGGCGGTCACCGTCGGCGACCTCGACACCGCCACCCTGCTGACCCTCAGCGTGCCCGCCTTCACCTCATCCTTCTTCCAAGCCCTGGTCGCCGCCCACAACGGAAACGGGGCAGCGCTGAGGGCGCTGGCGCTCGAGTTCGTCACCGACATCGACGGAGCCTCGCTGGTCGACTCCCTGTGGGCCATCACCTGCAACGACGCCGCATCGCATCCGGGACCGCGCACCGCCGGCGCCTTGGCCCGCCAGCTGGCGGCGGCCAACCCCCTGATCGGTGGGTACGCCGCCACCTATGCCCTCGGCGGGTGCGTGTCGTGGCCGTCGCCGGCGGCGCCGGTGCTGGACATCCACCCGACCGCGGCGCCGCCCACCCTGGTGCTGGGCAACACCGGCGACCCGAACACCCCGCTGGTCGGAGCCGAGCATCTGGCCGCCGACTTTGCCACCGCCCGGCAGCTGACCTGGAACGGATGGGGACACACCTGGCTGCTCAGCGGGGCCCAGGACCCCTGCATGCAACAACATGTCACCGCCTACTTCCTGAACGGCTCCCTTCCCGCCGCCGGGACCGTGTGCGGCTGAGCGAACCCAGCGCCCAACGGTGACCCAACATGAGTGAGAGCCGCCGCAGCTGGCTGGCCGTGGCCGCGGTGATGTTCGGGGTCGGCTGGGGAGCTAACCAATTCACCTCGCTGCTGATCGCCTACCACCAGCACCTCGGCCTGACCCTCAGCGTCAACGAGGCGCTGTTCGGGATCTACGCCCTCGGGCTGATTCCCACACTGCTGGTCGGCGGACCCGCATCTGACCGCTGGGGCCGGCGAAGGTTGGTGCGCCCGGCGGCGGTGATGTCGGTGGCGGCCACCGCGGTGCTGATGGTCGGCGCCCATTCCACGCCGTTGCTCTTCGTGGGTCGTTTCCTGGCCGGCACGGTGAGCGGGGCGGTCTTCGCGGCGGGCACCGCCTGGGTCAAGGAACTCTCGGTGCCGCCGTTCGACATGGCCGCCGGCGAGCAGTCCGGGGCCAGGAGAGCGGCGATCGGGCTCTCGGCCGGCTTCGGGCTCGGACCGTTGGCCGCCGGTCTCATCGCCCAGTGGGGTCCCGCCCCGTTGGTCGTCTCCTACCTCCCGCACCTGGCGGTGATGGCGCTGGTGCTCCCGGGACTGTGGCGGGTCCCCGAAACCGTCCCCCACCGGGCGGAGGCGGGACCGAGCCTGATGGCCAGGCTGCGGGTGCCGGCCGCCAGCCATCCCCGGTTCCTCTCGGTGGTGCTGCCCATGGCCCCCTGGGTGTTCGGCGCGGCGTCCGTTTCCTTCGCGGTGCTGCCCACGGTGGTGAGCGGGCGGACCCAGGGCTTCGGGATCGCCTTCGCCGGCCTGGTCGCCGCCCTCACCCTCGGCGTGGGGGTGGCCATCCAGCCGGTGGCCCGACGTTTCGACCGGGTGGGGAGCTCCCGGGGGGCGGTCGCCGGACTCACCCTGGTGACGGCGGGGATGGCGGTGGCCGCCTTGGCCGCCGAGCTGACCAACCCGCTGGTGGTGGTGGTGGCCAGTGCCGTGTTGGGTGCCGGGTACGGGGTCTGCCTGGTCGGCGGGCTCCTCGAGGTCCAGCGCATCGCGGGTCCCGACGAGCTGGCCGGGTTGAACGCGGCGTTCTACGCGTTGACCTACGTAGGTTTCGCCCTTCCCATCGTGCTGGCCGAGCTCGCCCGATTCACCAGCTTCACCGTGTTGCTGCTCGGCCTTACCGGGTTGGCAGTCGTCTGTCTGGCGGTGGTGGCAACCAGCGCCCGCCCGGGCCGGCGTCCATGAGCGAGTGGACCCGGGCGGCGCCGTGGGACACCGACCGGGTTTCGCGGTCGAGCTCCGTCGCCAACTGTCGGTGATCGATGGTGGCGTCCGCCCGCACCGCATCGACGACCGCGGCCGACACCGCGTCCGCCTGGTCGATGATCCGACCGGTCTCGGCCCGGGCATCCACCGAACCGGCCAGCGGTACGCCTTTGCTGGCCAGGATCAGCACCTGATCATGGCGCCGGGCCTGATCACGGAGATGCCCGATCAGAAAAGGAAGCTGACCCAACGGGGTGCCGGTGGCGTCGGCGGTCCTGACGGCGACCTCGGCGGCGCTCACGTGCGACCATAGGTCCCGGCGCAACCACATCGCCTCCCGGCGGCTCCCGTTCTTCACCATGGCACCCGCCGCCAGTGAAGTCCGGTAGGCGTGGGACCAGCCGGAGGCCAACAGGTCGGGGCCCGGCTTGGACATCGCCCGGGGCAGGATCAGCTCGAGGCGG
>DASZIT010000053.1:0-21649 GCA_035948855.1 Acidimicrobiales bacterium
CGGCAGAATCGCTATTGCACGTATGGTGCATGACCGCCTCGACCCGGTGAAGAGGCAGAACAGAAATAGCGTCCCGGCTAGGTGTTTCCTCGGTGGGCGCTGGGGGACTCGAACCCTCGACCTGCTGCTTGTAAGGCAGCTGCTCTAACCAGCTGAGCTAAACGCCCGAAGGCACAACGCTACCTGCCGATGCATTGCGCAACTCAACCAGCAGCGCCGGGGTGGCCGCGCCGATCGGGGTGCGCCGATCGGCGTGGGACAAGGTGATCAGCTCCCGGTCCTGCAATTCCCCAACCACCGCACCGGCCTCGAGGCATACCAACATCCCTCCCAGGTAGTCCCAACTTCCGAGCGAAGAGCTCCCGACGACTGCGTAGCCGTCGAGGGTCCCGTCGGCCACCGCGCACAGGTCAAGGGCGGCAGCCCCGAGACCCCGGTACTGGGACCATCCCAGATAGGTGGGCGGATACCCCGAGAATCCGATGATCGCCTCCCGCAACACGGTGCACCCCGATGGCTGGATGGGGCCGCCGTCCCGCCGGGCCCCGCCACCCCGCACGGCCTCGAACCGGACCCCGGATGCCTGGTTGACCACCACCGCCGCCCGGAGCCCATCGCCGTCCACCGCGCACAGACTGGTGGCGTACCAGGGGATCCCGCGGGCGGCATTGGTGGACCCGTCCACTGGATCGAGGGCGACCACGATCTCCCGATCACCGCCGTGGATTCCCGACTCCTCGGACATCACCCCGAGACCGGCCTTGTCCAGCACCGCCAACGCGGCGGCGTCGGCGGCCAGATCCGACCGGTACTGACCCTTCTTGGTGCCGGCCAGTCCCCAGTCCCCCAGCCCGGCCAAGGCCTCAGCCACCGCGCTGGCGGCGTCGTGGAGCACCGCGAGCAGCGACCCATCTTCCATGGGGGTCGACGCTACCGGAGGCGATCCAGGCCCGGTGGGGACCGGTAGGCTGGCTTTCCTGTGGCAGTCATCGATGTGGCCGGATACGTGGCCGACCTCAAGGATCACTCCGTTGATCATGGTTTCCATGTGCATGACGAGCGTCACTTCGTGGAGACCTACTCGCTGCGCCAGGTCTGGGAGGTCGAGCTCCACCCCGAGGACGGCTGCGGGGGTCCTCTCGATCTCCATCTCGCCCTCGAGGTCGACCCCCGCACCCTGCTCTCCTTCGAGGATGCCGTCTTCGGCCTGGCCGAGGACGAGGACCCTCCCGACGAGTTCCACTTTCCCCTGACCTTCACCTGGGCCCTTCCCCCCCTCCCCCACGGGCCCGATCTCCTGCGCCTGGCCATCGACCTGGCCGGGATCGGCGGGATCGAGCTCCCGCTCGAGGTCTCCGCCATCGATTCCTACGCTTCGGCCACCGATGCCGCCGAGCGCCGGCTGACCATCGTCGCCCGCTCCCCGGTCTCCCTCACCCGGGTGCTGGCCGGCGAGGAGATGATGTGCGACGTGTTCGACCGGTGCCTGGCCGTCAGCCGTTATCTCCTCGACTCGGCGGGTAGTTGGTTGGGTTGAGCACCCTCCGCACCCGACGGTCCGTGCCTCGCTGGGCGACCGGCATCGTCATCATCGCCGGGTGCGGGCTCGGGCTGGCCGCCTGCAGCGGCAACGGCCAGGCCCTGGCCCAGGCCGCCTGCGTCCACGTCGACAAATCCATCGCACTCTACAAACAGTCCACTGCCACCTCGGACCCGACCCGCTCGGAGGCCCTCGGCCAACAGGCGTACGTGCAGCTCCTGGATGCCCTCCCCCTCGCCGCCCAGGCCGCCGGGAAGGACTCCCAGTGGCAGGCCCTGATGACGACGGTGTCGGAGAGCAGCCGGGTGTCCGAGTCCCACCTGGTCGGAGCCCTGACCGACCAGTGCGGCATGGCCGACCAATCCAGCCCCTTCGCCCCGTCGCCGTCCAGGCCGGTCCCTCCCCCGGCCTCGGTTCCCCCGCCGGCCACCGCTCCCGGTAGCCCCTGAGCCGTCGCGCAAGCCGACGCCGACTGGCCGGAAACCGGTCAGCCGACCCCGGAGGACGACGAGGATCCCTGGCCCGGGTGGGCCATCTGCAGCCGGCCGAGTCGCACCACTTCGGGCAGTACCCGGGCATCGAGCCACTGACCGGCCGCATCGGTGGGCACGATGTGGATGCCGTCGGCGTCGCGGAGCTGGACCCCGTCCACCGACAGCGCGAAGTGACCGCCCGGGCACACCAGCGAGCCGAGGTCGAAGACCTCGGTGTTGGTCGGGTGCTCGGCGCCGACCTGGCGGAGGATGGTGTTGTAGTCGGACAGCCGGGTGGCGGAGTCTTCCGGCCAGGGCTGGCCGTTGTCCTGTTCGCCGGAGTCGAAGCACGGGGCGGTCATGAGCACCACCTGGGCCCCGGTCGATCCGGCGACGTTGACCGCCTGTTCCAGCGACTGTCGCAGGATGGTGTCATAGGCCGGTTCGCCGATGTGCATCCACTGGCCGTTGATGAGCCGGTCGTTGATCTCCCAACGACCCACCAGGACGGCGACCACGTTGGGATGGAACTGGGCCAGGTCCCCGGACCACTGGGCCGGCCACTGCTGGGAGGCCGGCGTGCTCGAATTGCATGACGCCGCCATCAGGTTGGCCACCCCGTGGGCGATGTACTGCGTGCTCCGGACCACCCCACAGCCCACCAGCGCGTCATTCTCGAGGTCGACGTCGTAGCTCTGCTGCAGATTATTGAGGGACATGGCCAGTCCCAGCCGGGAGGCCACCGAGTCCCCGAAGACGGCCAGCTTCACCGTGGGCCCGTTGTACTGCGACCCGGACGGCCGGGAGAGTGACGCCGGGGCGGCGTCGGCCGCCGACGGCAAGGTGGCCAACACCGTGACCGCCACCACGCCGAAGACCGCCCCCGACGTCATCAGCCAGGCCCGCCACTCGGTGAGCGAGCGCATCCGGCCCCGGCGGATGGGCTCCTCGACCACGTAGAAGGAGATGGTGGCGACCAGCAGGGTGACCCCGATCCGGATGACCAGGAGGGGATAGCCGATCAGGTGGAGGCTGGTGGCCGACAGCATCGCGAACAGGGGAAAATGCCAGAGGTAGGTCCCGTAGGAGATCTTCCCCACGTACTGGAAGGGCCGGATGCCCAACGCCCGGGACACCGAACCCAGCTGATGGGTCACCGCGGTGAAAATGACCAAGGCCACCCCGACCGCCACCAGAAAGAAACCGCCCCGGTAGAGGAAGGTGGTCGGCTGGGACATATGGGACCAGGCGTAGGCGAAGACGGCGATGACCACCCAGCCGAGGACGCCGAGGGCCGTGCGCCATCGGCCGGCAGGGAGCTCCCAAGCGGGGATGGGGGTGACCCCGGCCTTCTGCTGACGGATGCGGTCCCGCCGGTGGAGCTGCGCCGACCCCGAACCCAAACCAGAAGCCGACCCCGACCCGCGTCCCACCCCGCCGGCCGACCCCGGATCCGCGGGGAGGGCCTTGCGGTGCTGGGCCCAGATGGCCATGCCGATGGCCAGCGCCGCGCCGACCAGCATGTCCTGGCTGCGGGTGTCGGTGCCTTCGTAGACCCGCATCACCGACTGGGGCCCGTGGTAGAGCAGGCCCATGTCGAGGGCCGAGGCGACCGCACCGGCCACCGCCACCGCGAACACCGGCCACAGCCGGCGGGCCGGGCGCAACTTGTTCCCCACCCACAGCATGGCCAGCACCACCGGGGGCCACACGATGTAGAACTGCTCCTCGATGGAGAGTGACCACATGTGGTTCAGCGGCGACGGATGGGCGGTGAGGTTGAAGTAGTTGGTGCCGGCGAAGATGAAGTGCCAGTTGGCCACGTAGAACAGGGTGGACAGCGAGTCGAGGCGGAGGTTGGCGAATTCGCCCGGCGGGGCGAACACCTTGGCGTAGATGGCCACCGCGATGAGCATCACCAACAGGGCCGGCAGCAGGCGGCGGGCCCGCCGGGCCCAGAACTGGCCGAGGTGGATGGTCAGCTTCTTCCGCCACTCCCCCACCAGCAGGGAGGTGATCAGGAACCCCGACAGCACGAAGAACACATCGATGGTGAGGAACCCGCCCCCGAGGATCGGGACCCCGCCGTGGTACATCATCACCCCGAGGACGGCGAGGGCCCGCAGGCCGTCGAGGGCGGGGATGAACCCGAAGGTGACGTTCCGGCCCCGGGCCACCGCGGCGGCGACCGCGCCCTCAGGTGGCTCTTGGCCAGCCGCGTCGGCAGCAGGACTCATCGGGGTAGGCGCCTCCGGACTCGATCGAAAACCGGTCTGTCAGGCCGGCCGGGTGGACGCACAGTTTCGCAGACCTGTCGGAGCCCCGGGGTGCGGCCCCTTACCTCGCTAACCGGTCAAAAGGCCCGGTCAGACCGCCGGGGTGTAGCCAGCCGGGAAATTGATCACCTTCTTCTCCAAGAAGAGCTCGAGGCCGTCCTCGCCGAACTCCCGGCCCACCCCCGACGCCTTGTAGCCGCCGAAGGGTGAGGAGAAGTCGATCGGGATGTTGGAGTTCACCATGTAGGTGCCGGTGCGGACCTGCCGGGCCACGTTCAGCCCCCGGTCGTTGTCGCCGGTGAACACTGCGCCGCACAGCCCGTAGTCGGAGTCGTTGGCGATCCGGACGGCGTCGGCTTCGTCGTCATAGGGGATGACCGACAGCACCGGCCCGAAGATCTCCTCCTGGGCGATGCGCATCGAGTTGTCCACATCGACGAAGACGGTGGGGTCGACGAACCAACCCTTGTCGAGCCCGTCGGGCCGGCCGCCGCCGATGGCGATCTTGGCTCCCTCTTCCTCCCCGAGGCGGATGTAGCCCTCCACCCGGTCGCGCTGGCGTTCGGCCACCAGCGGGCCGACCTCGGTGGCCGGGTCGAGGGCGTCGCCCACCTTCATGGCCCGGACCGACTCGACCAGCGCCTCGGTCACCTCCGCGTATCGGTCCCGGGGGGCGAGGATGCGGGTGAGGGAGATGCAGGCCTCGCCGTTGTTCATGATGGCGTTGGGCATCATCAGCGGCATGGTGGCAGCCAGGTCGACGTCGTCCAGCAGGATGGCCGCCGACTTGCCCCCGAGCTCGAGGCTGAACCGCTTCAGATGGGCGCCGCAGGCGGCACCGATCTTGCGGCCGGCGGCGGTGGAGCCGGTGAAGGACACCTTGTTGACCCCGGGGTGGTTGACCAGGTAGTCACCGACTTCGCGTCCGGCCGGCACCACGCTCAGGACGCCCTTGGGCAGCCCGGCATCGGCCAGGATCTCGGCCAGGACGTTGGCGTCCAGCGGGGTCTCCGGCGCCGGCTTGAACACCACCGTGCAGCCGGCCAGCAGCGCCGGGGACAACTTGGCCGCCGCCAAGAAGAGCGGCACGTTCCACGGGGTGATGGCCGCCACCACCCCCACCGGCTCCTTGGCCACCATCACCGGGCCGAGCAGCCCGTCCTTCACGGTGTCGAAGGCGAAGGTGGAGCCGAGGCCGGCGTAGTAGTCCATGATCATGGTCGGGGCCAGCACCTGGGCCAGCATCCCCCACGACACCGGCGAGCCCATCTCGTTGGAGATCAGCTCGGAGATCCCCTGCATGTCGTTGCGGATGGCCTCGGCCGCCTTGGTCAACACCACCGCCCGCTCGGCGGGAGCCATGTGCGGCCAGGGGCCGTGGTCGAAGGCCTCCCGGGCGGCGGCCACCGCCTTGTCGATGTCGGCGTTCTGGGCCTCGGGGACCCGCCCGACCAGCTCCTCGCTCGAGGGCGACACCACATCGAAGGTGGCCGACGAGGACGGGTCGACCCAATCCCCTCCGATGAACAGACGGTCGTACGACTTCATGGGCCCTCCCTCGATGGAACCGGTTCTACTCCCCCGATCGTAGCCAGAGGGGGCCGGTGGGGACAGCCGGGGATGCGGGCCGCTCCAGCCCGGCTTCCAGGCAGCCGATACGCTCCCGAATGTGCTCTCCCCTCTTGACGACTACCCGGTCCACCAGATCTCCGAGCCGATGCGGTTCGTGGGCACCTCCGACCGGAACTTCTACGACCGCTACTACTTCAACATCCACGGGAACGGCGACGTCCACGGCACCGACCAGGAGTTGTTCGCGGTCATCGGGGTCGGCCACTACCCGAACCTCAGCGTGGCCGACGCCTTCGTGTCGGTGCTGTGGGGGGACGACCACCGGGTCATCCGCTCGTCGAGGACGCTGGGGGCCGACCGGATGGATGCGTCGGTCGGTCCAATCCGGGTGGAGGTCCAAGAAGGGCTCAAGCGGGTGCGGGTGGTGGTGGAGCCCAACCAGCACGGCATCGAGCTCGACGCCGTCTACGAAGGGTTCTCCGAGGCCCTGCTCGAGTCGCGCCACTTCGATCGCCAGTTCAGCCGGGTGACCTTCGACTCCACCCGGTTCGCCCAGACCGGCTCGTGGACCGGGGTGTTGAAGGTGGGCGATCGCGAGATCACCCTGACCCCCGACCGCTGGTGGGGGTCGCGGGACCGGTCGTGGGGGGTGCGGCCGGTGGGCGAGGCCGAGCATCCCGGGATCCGGGTCACCGACACCGGGAGCGGGTTCTTCTGGATCTACGCCCCGGTCCGGTTCGAGGATCACGCGCTGGTCACCATCATCCAGGAGCGGCCGGACGGCGAACGGATCATGAGCGATGCCCACCGCGCCTTCCCGGTGGGCTCCGGCCGGGAGGCCGAATGGCTGGGTAGCCCCGAGCACGACCTCCGCTTCGCCCCCGGCACCCGCCGGGTGGTCGGCGCCACCCTCTCCTACTTCGGTGCCCGGGGAAAGAAGACGGCCGAGGTCGAGGTCGAGACGTTGCTGGCGTTCCCGCTGCTGCTCGGCACCGGCTACGGGCTGGAGCCCGACTGGAAGCACGGGATGTACCAGGGCGACCTGGTGGTCCAGGGACAGCGGATCCCGCCGGCCGATGCCTCGTACATGGACTGGGGGCTCACCGAGTACGCGGCCAAATTCACCTACGAGGGGAAGGTCGGCTACGGGATGTTCGAGTGCGCGGTGATGGGGCCCCACCAGCAGTACGGGTTCACCAGCTAGCCCGGCGGAGCTGGTCTATGGCCCTCCAAGACGAGATCCGGGCGTGGTGGGACGAGGACGCCGCCACCTATGACAACTCGGCGACCCACCGGCCCCGTCATCCCGCCGAGCGAGCCGCCTGGACGGCGGCACTCGCCCGGTTGTTGCCGGCCGCCCCGTCGAGGGTGCTCGATTGCGGGGCGGGTACCGGTTTCCTCAGCCTGATCGCCGCGAGGCTGGGCCACGAGGTGACCGCCGTCGATCTGTCCGGACGGATGCTGACCAAGCTCCACGAGGCCGCCGCCCGGGAGGAGCTGGCCATCGAGACGGTGGAAGGGCCCGCTGACGTGGTGCCGGTCGGGCGCTACGACGTGGTGATGGACCGCCATCTCCTCTGGACCCTGCCCGATCCCGAGGCGGCTCTCGTTGCCTGGCGGACCGCGGTACCGGCCGGCGGGCGGCTCATCTCGGTCGGGCACATGCGGGAGTCGCCGGGCCGGGCCCGGGCTCGCCGATGGCTTCATCAGTGGCAGGGGCGGGCGCCCGACCACCACGGCGAGTATCCCCGCACCATCCGGGCCGCCCTCCCGCTGGTCAACGCCAGCATGGATCCGTCCCTCTCGGTGGAGATCGCCGTGCGGGCCGGCTGGCAAGCACCGCGGCTCGAGCGGCTCCGGGACGTGGAGTGGGCGGAACTGCTGTCGGCGTCGGGAGTCGAACGGTGGCTCGGGGTTCCGCCGAGGTATGCCGTCGTCGCCGACAACCCGTGACGCCATTGCCCGGGTGGCCGGTCCCTCCAGTGGGAGACTGATTCGGTGCGCACCATTCTCAACCTGCTGTGGCTGGTGTTTTCGGGGTTGTGGCTGGCGCTGGGTTACGCGGTGGCGGGCGTCATCATGTGCGTGCTCATCATCACCATCCCGTTCGGCATCGCCTCCTTCCGTCTCGCCGCCTTCGTGCTGTGGCCGTTTGGCCGAACGGTGGTCCGGCGACCGGATGCCGGCACCGCGTCGACAATCGGGAATCTGCTCTGGTTCGTGCTCTTCGGTCTGTGGATCGCCATCGAACACGTCATCCTCGGCCTGCTGCTCTGCGTGACCATCATCGGGATCCCCCTCGGGCTCGGGAACTTCAAGCTGGCGGCGGTAGCCATCGCCCCGCTCGGCAAGGACATCGTCCTGACCAGCGACCCCCGCGCCGCCATCGGGGGCATCTCCTTCTGATCCCCCGGATTGGCGGCGGGAGTCGTACGCTGTGGCCATGACCCAGGTCGGTTCGGGCTCCGAGGTACTCGAACAGGTAGGTCGCCGGCTGAACCTCCGCATCTCGACGGCCCATATCACCGGCGCCCTCCTGGCCGTCGGGGCGGGCGCGCTGACCAGCGCCAACATCCGGGGTCAGCGCGGCTTCGGACTCGTTGACCTGATCACCCTGGCCATCTACCTGCCTCTCACCGTCCTGCTGGCGGGTTGCACGTTTGCCCGTCGGACCAAGAAGGTCACCATCTGGATGGTCGAGGAACGGCAGCCCACGACCGCCGAGCAGCGATCCGCCCTTGGCCTGCCCTTGTACATGGCGGCCGGGTCCATGCTCCTGTGGGTCGGCGCGGCGATCATCTGGGCGGGGCTGAGCAGTGCCAGCCACGGTGCCGCTTACTCCATGCGGGTGGCACTCTCCATCCTCCTCGGCGGCCTCACCGCCTGTGGCCTGACCTACTTGCTGGTCGAGTGGACCATCCGCCCCATCACCGCTCGGGCCCTGGCCGGCAACGTCCCCGAATGCGTGATCGCCCCCGGCGTGCGGACCAAGCTGCTGCTGTCGTGGGCGGTGGGCGCCGACGTCTTCCTGCTGATGATCGGACTCAGCTTCGTCGGCCGACCGGCCGACGAACCGCCGAGCGCGGCGGCCATCTGGTTCATCATCGTTGCGGGACTGGTCGCCGGATCACTGGTGGTCTACGTGGCTACCCGCTCGCTGGTCAACCCACTGCTCGAACTGCGACAGGCGGTCGGGAAGGTCCAGCGGGGCGACCTGGATGTACATCTCGATGTGAACGACGGGGGCGAACTCGGACTCCTCCAGGCCGGCGTCAACCAGATGGTCCTCGGCCTCCGCGAACGGCGCACCCTCCAAGACCTCTTCGGGCGGCACGTCGGTGAGGAAGTTGCCCGGCAGGCCCTCGAACAGGGGGAAGTTGCCCTGGGCGGCGAGCGCCGGGAAGTAGGCGTCATCTTCGTCGATGTCATCGGTTCGACCAACCTGGCCCAGAGCCGGCCTCCCGAGGCGGTGGTGGACCTGTTGAACCAGTTCTTTGCCACCGTCGTCGAGGTGGTGGCGGCGGAAGGCGGCTGGGTGAACAAATTCGAGGGCGACGGCGCCCTCTGCGTCTTCGGGGCCCCGGTGGCCCAGGACGATTTCGCCCTCCGGGCGCTACGGGCGGCGAGGGTGCTCCGGCGGGAGCTGCTCGGGCTGGCCGCCGCCAAACCCGAACTGGACGCCGCTATCGGGGTGTCCGCCGGCAGCGTGGTGGCGGGGAACATCGGCGACGAGCGACGCTACGAGTACACCGTCATCGGGACTCCGGTCAACGAGGCCGCCAGATTGACTGACGAGGCCAAGCACCGGCTGGGCCGGGTCCTGGCCAGCGAGGAAGCGGTGTCCCGGGCCGGCGCCGAAGCCACGTCGTGGCTGGTGTCCGGGGAACTACGGCTACGAGGCATTGGCGAGCCCGTCCTGGTCTACGAACCGACCGGCGGGGTCGAGGTCCGCCAGCCGACAGGCTGAGCGACTGGGTTCAGGGGCGGGCGGCGAGGGTGGTCACGCCTTCGCCGGTGAGGTCACTGTCGGCTCCGGTGCGGCCGGTCATGGCCATGATCAGCGAGAGCAGCGGGCCCGAGACCTCGGGTCCATCGCCCCAGACCCAGTCGCTGTCGGTGGCGTTCAGCTTGAGGCCGGCGATCCGTCGCTTGGCCCCGAGGAGGATGTTGGTCTTCTTGTAGTTGTCGGCCAGGGCCACCAGGGCGGCTTCCGGAGCACGATGTTGCAGGCCGAGCGGGCGCCGGATGTCCTCACCGTGGACGATGATCTCACCGAGCATGGCCATCACCGGAGCCGGCGGGTGGTTAGTGGTGGTGGTCCGGGCCTGGATCCGCCGGATCAGTTCGTCGGGCCCAATGGCGCCGAGGCGCTTGGCCGCCCGATCGGTGAAGACATCGAATTTGAACCCGGCTGAGATCAGTTCCTTGTAGAAGTTCACCGGCGTCTGCTCGGCGGCGGCGAGGATGTGGCCGGTCGCCTCCTGCACCGTCCAGCCTTCGCACAGGGAGGGAGCCGCCCACTGCTCGCCGGACAGGGCGGTCAGGGTCTCCACCATCTGGGCCCGTTCCCCATGGATGTACTTCCAGGTCTCATCCGACTTCATGTCACGTCCTCTTTCCGTGCCAGCCGGGTTCAAGCTACCGCCGGCGCAGGAATTTTTCCTCCGGGCGGAGCGGGAGCCACCCCGACGGAGCCATCCTCCGGGTTCAGACCGAGCGAACCGCGTCGACCTCCCAGTAGGCCCGGAGGGCGGCGATCTTCCCCTCCGGCGATGACCGGTAGGTGTAGACCCCGTCCACCTCCACCGCCGAGCCGCCGGCGAAGGTGATCCGGATCACCCCGACATTGGCGGCCTCGTCGCCACACAGGAACGACTGGTGAATGGTGAATTTGATCGATTCGTTGGCGGCGATGACATTGTCGTAGAAAGCGGCGATCGCCTCAGATCCCCGATGACCCTTTCCCTCCGGGTCGAAGACCGACGGGCCGATCGGGTCCTGGACGACCGCATCCTCGGCGAAGAGGGCTAGCCACGCCTCCCGGTCGTGGACCTCCACTGCCGCCATCGATGCCTTTCCCAGATCCTGGGCTGTCGTCATGCATCCACCTTTCTGATCACCTGGTCAGCGAAGCGATTGAGGTTGTCCAACTTGGTCGACAACGCTTCGGTATCGGGCCCGACCGCGTACGGCCAACGGAACCCGACGATCACATCGGTGACGCCCTGCTCCTCGAGGCGGCGGATTCCATCTACCGAAAACGCCTCCATCGAGATCACGTGGACCTCGAAGGGTCGATCGGCGGTCCCCTCCTCTTTGCGGATCTGGACCAGCTTCTCGAGCAGCCCGGGGAGGTCGGCGGGGTCACCCCCGCCGTGCATCCACCCGTCGGCCCGGGCCGCCCGCCGCAGGGCCGCGGGGGCATGCCCCCCGACCAGGATCGGGATGGGCTGGCTGGGGGTGGGCGAGATCTTCACCGATGGCAGGTCGTAGGCCTCGCCGTGGTGGCTGAAGTAGCCACCCGCCGTCAGTCCCCGCACGATGGCGATGGCCTCATCCATCCGCCGTCCACGCCCTTCCCAAGGGACCCCGGTCTGCTGGTAGTCCTCCGGCCAGGGGCTGGATCCCACGCCGAGCGACAAACGGTTCTCGGTCATCACCGCCACCGAGGAGGCCTGCTTGGCCACCAACAGCGGGTGCCGCATGGGCAGCTTCAACACGAAGGTGATGAACTGGATCCGCTCGGTCACCGCGCCCATGGCCGGGATCAGCGAGAACGGTTCGATGAATGGCTTGTCCTCCAGGAACTCCCGGGTGTGGTCGGGGGAGAACGGGTAGGTCGAGTCCGACACCTCCGGGTAGCAGATGCTGTCCGGCACCACCATCCCGTCGTAGCCGGCGTCCTCCACCGCCCGGGCCAACGGCAGGTACATGGTGGGATCGATCATCGACTCGGCGTATGAGAATCGCATCAGGCGTCACTCCATTCGATGTGGGCGGCAATCGCGCCGTCACTGGCGATCCACCCCTTGGAGGCGGCGAACTCGATCATGGATGCAAAGTTGGCTTCCCACTCAACGGGAAGCGGGTGGCCGGCATCCGACGCCGCCCGCTCGGCCAGGATCCTTACCCTGCCAGGCGGGATGAAGACTGTCCCATCGGCGTCGATCCGACCGACGCCGTGATCGCGGAGGGCGGCGGCGAGGGCATCGACGGCTCCTCTTGACGGCCCCGTCGCTTCCTTTTCGTCGGCGGAGACAGCTCGTACCGCGAAGCGCCCCATCTCCTCGGGCTGGTGGAGGACGACATCCGCAGTTCCCAGGTCAACCACCACTTCCATCATTCCCCCGTTCCGAGTCCGCTGGCTACCGCCCGGGACCCTACAACGCGTCCCTGACCTCGGCGCCCGACGGTTCGATTCCACCGGGGGTAGCAATTGTGCAATCGTTGGCCCATGACCCAGAAGATCGGGCTTCGCGAGCTCCGTCAGAACGCCAGCGAAATCGTGAGGGAGGTGGAGGCCGGCGGGACCTTCGACGTCACCGTTTCCGGGCGACTGGCCGCCCGGTTGGTACCCGCCCTCCGATCCCGGTCGCACCGCTTCGAGGAGATTGCCGACCTGTGGGACGGGGAGACCGATCCCACCTTCTTCGGCGATATCGACCCGTCCGCCGAGCGGGAGGTCGTCGATCCCGGGAGCCTCTCTTCATGAAGGCGGTCATGGACACCTCCGTCGTCGTCTCGGGGGACGCCCCTTCCTTCGGCGATGACGACCTCTTCGTCACCGCCATCACCTTTGCCGAGCTGCACGCCGCGGTGTTGGCCGCATCCAACGACGCCGATCGGGCCCGGCGCCTTCGTCGGCTGACCAAACTGGCATCCCTCTACGACCCCCTGCCGATCGATGCCGGGGTGGCGATCGCCTACGGCCGCCTCAGGGCGCGAGTCGCATCCAGCAACGACCCGCGTGGAGACCGGCCGATGGACCTCCTGATCGCCGCCACCGCCCTGGCCAACGGATGCCGGCTCTATACGTGCAGGGCCGGAGCGTTCGAAGGCCTCGATGACGTCTTGGAGGTCGTCCGGGTATGAACGGGGCGACGATCCGCCAATCGACTGACGGACGGCTCACCATTCGACGCCGCCCGGTCGGACCGAACGCGCATCAGTCAGAGAGGCCATACTCTCCGCATGCCTGAAACCACTCACCGTGACCCAGCTGAGACGTGTGCCACCCTGGCCGCTTGGGTGGAGTCCCATGTCGAGGACACGTCCGACGTCCGGGTCAGCAATCTCGAAGCGCCGCCGACCAATGGATTCTCGAGCGAGACCATCCTGTTCAACGCCACCTGGGATGAGCCCGGTACCCCGGCCGTCGACCATCACCTGGTGGCCCGCATCGCCCCCACCGGATACACGGTCTTCTTCGAGCCTGACTTCGTCGGACAGTGCCGGGTGATGCGGGCGGTGGCCGAGCACACCGACGTCCCGATGCCGCCGGTGCTCGGCATCGAAGAGGACACCTCGCTGCTCGGGGCGCCGTTCGCAGTGATGCAGCGCATCGACGGCCAGATACCGACCGACAATCCGCCCTATGCCTCCGGCGGCTGGTTGATGGAGGCCGAGCCCGAGGAGCAGGAGCAACTGTGGTGGAGCGGGTTGGAAGCCATGGCCAAAGTGCACGCCACCGACTGGAAGTCACTCGGACTCGGATTCCTGGACGGCTCCCAACGGGGCACCACCGGGCTCGATCAACAGCTCTCGTACTACAAGGACTTCTACGCTTGGGCCGCGGAAGGGAGAACCATCCCGGTGGCGGCCTCCACCCTCGACTGGTTGGAGACCAACCGGCCCCCTGAGGATGCCCCGCCGGCACTCCTCTGGGGTGACAGCCGCATCGGCAACATGATCTTCGACAACTTCAGTTGTGTGGCGGTTCTCGACTGGGAGATGACCTGTCTCGGACAGCCGGAGATGGACCTCGGGTGGTGGCTCTACTTCGACCGCCAATTCACCGAGACCATCGACCTCCAACGACCGGTGGGGTTTCCGAGCCGGGAGGCCACCATCGCCCGCTATACCAAGTTGCTGGGACGCGAGGTGGAGAACGTCGAGTACTACGAGGTATTCGCGGGGTTCCGGTTCGCCGTGGTCCTGGCTCGGCTGGGTGCGCTGCTGAAGGACTCGGACATCCTGCCGATCGACTCCGACTTCGAAACCAACAATCTGGCCACCCAGCTGCTGGCCACCATGCTCGGCCTGCCCGCTCCGGGCTCCTGAGCCGCCGCCCGCTCGGGTGGTGTAGGTCGGCTCAGTCCGACGATGTCGGTGCCGATGTGGGTACACCGTGCTCACGGAGCCGATCTGCCACCCAGGTGATCCCATCGGGTTTGGCCATTTCGGCTTCCCAACCGGCCATCACCTTCTCCATCTCCTCGCGGGTGGAGATGTAGCCGACGATAGTGACCACTACCTCGTCAATCGGAATCGGTTCGACCTCGACGTCCCCGAACGGGGTGTAAGAGCCCGCCCCGGGGACCATCTCGAGCATGGCGTAGAGCTCACCGGTGTCCTCCACCCAACTGAGCTCGTATCGGTTCCCGGCGGCGTCGTACCAATTGGTGCCCAGCTCGATCTCGGCTGACTGACGGCGCCGCTCGTCGGCACTGTAAAAATCCTCGATGTTCATCGGACTCCTGTCTGATCGTGCCGCGGCCTGGGTGAATGGTAGGTCGGTTGGCCAGAGGGCCGAGGCAGGGGCACCGGTTCGATGCCGCCGATCGCCCGGTATCCTTGTCCATAATTCCTAGTAAACCTATTGACTTGACAAATACGACCTTTTCAGTCAGGAATATTGCCATGCAAATCCCCTTTCGGCCATCACTTCGCGCCACCCGGCGGCTTGCCGTCGCCCTCACGGTCCTTTCGATCTCCGGGGCCCTGGCCGCCTGCGGATCGAACAGCGGCGCATCGGGGACCTCGACCACCACGACCGCCGGTTCCGCCGCCAGTGGCTCTTCGGGCGCCCCGGTCAGCGGCTCGGTCGACCTGGTGGCCTATTCGACGCCCAAGCCGGCGTATGCAGCCCTGATCAAGGCCTTTCAAGCCACTAGCCAAGGCAAGAACGTGACGTTCTCCCAGTCCTTCGGCGCATCGGGATCGCAGGCCACGTCGGTCACCTCCGGACTCCCGGCCAGCGTGGTCAACTTCTCCACCGCCCTCGACATGCAAAAGGTGGCGAAGGCCGGCGAGGTCGCTTCCTCCTGGGCGAGCACCCCCACCAATGGCATGGTCACCAACTCGATCGTCTCCTTCATCGTCCGCAAGGGGAACCCCAAGAACATCAAGACCTGGGCCGACCTGGTCAAGAGTGGCGTTTCCGTCATCACCCCCAACCCGTTCAGCTCGGGCAGCGCCAAGTGGAACCTGATGGCCGCCTATGGTGCGGAGATCGCCTTGGGCAAGACCGACGCCCAGGCCACGGCTTACCTGACCCAGCTCCTCAAGAACACCGTCGCCCAGCCCAGCAGTGCCAGCAACGCCCTGCAGACATTCATCGGCGGCCAGGGAGATGTCCTCCTCGACTACGAGGACGACGGGCTCTACGCCCAGGGACAGGGACAGCCGATCACCATCATCACCCCGCCCCAGACGATCCTCATCCAGAACCCGATCGCGGTCACCACCAATGCATCCAGCCCGGCGGCGGCCAGGGCGTTCGTCGCGTTCCTGCTCTCTGACGCCGGTCAAAAGGTCTGGGGCCAACAGGGCTATCGACCGGTGGTCCCCGCGGTCGCCGCCCAGTTCAAGTTCCCCACTCCGCAAAAGATCTTCACCATCGACAGCCTGGGTGGGTGGACCAAGGTCAACTCCACCTTCTTCGACCCGGCGACCGGCGTGGTGGCCAAGATCGAACAGGGACTCGGCGTGTCCACCTCGAGTGCCTGACACTGCCCCCGCCGTCTTGCTCGGACGGCCCCCATCGGTTGTCGCGCCGCCTCCCCGTCGGCGCCCACACGGTCTGCTGAGGCGCGCCCTGGATCGGGCCGGCGGGCCGACACTGGCGGTCACCTACCTCAGCCTGCTGGTGTTGCTCCCGCTGGCCGCCGTCATCAGCAAGGCGTTCGCCGGGGGTTTTGGCACCTTCTGGCGGGCAGTTTCCCAGCCCGAGGCGGTGGCGGCGCTGAAGCTGACCCTGATCTGCTCGCTCATCGTGGCCGTGTTCAACTCGCTCGCCGGGGTCACCATCGCCTGGGTCCTGGTTCGGGACGAGTTCCCGGGGAAGCGAGTCGTTGGGGCCATCATCGACCTGCCGTTCGCCCTTCCCACGGTGGTCGCCGGGCTCACGCTCCTGACCCTCTACGGGCCCACCGGGCCATTCGGGGTGAACGTGGCCGATACCCGCATCGGGATCATGTTGGCCCTGGCCTTCGTCACCCTCCCCTTCTGTGTCCGCTCGGTGCAACCGGTCCTGGCCGAGCTCGATCGGGAAACCGAGGAGGCCGCCGCATCCCTCGGCGCTTCGTCGGCCGGCGTCCTCCGCCGGATCATCCTGCCCAGCATCGCCCCGGCGATGCTGGCGGGCGCCGGTCTGGCCTTCGCCCGGGCGGTCGGTGAGTTCGGGTCGGTGGTGCTCATCTCTGGCAACCTGCCGTTCAAGACCGAGGTGGCGTCGTCGTGGATCTACAGCCTGTCCCAGAGCGATGCCTTCGGCAGTGCCGCCGCCGTCTCGGTGGTGCTGATCGCTATCGCCCTGTTGGTGTTGTTCGCCATCGGGATGCTCCGGCGTCGCTTCGACATCAGCGAATCGGTATGAGGGGCAAATGGCGGTTGCCGATCCGGTACCTGGCGCTGGGCTACGTCGCCCTCCTCATCGTCGTTCCGGTCGGATCGGTCTTCTACCAGGCGTTTCGGCACGGGTTCCTGGTTGCCTGGCACGCCGTCACCACTGCGGATGCGCTCCACGCCCTCTGGCTCACCCTGCTGGTCGTCCTCATCGCGGTTCCGCTCGACACCGCCTTCGGCATCGGGGTGGCGCTCATCCTCGCCCGCCGCCGCTTTCCTGGGGCGTGGCTGCTCGACGCCTTCGTCGACCTGCCCCTGGCGGTGTCCCCCGTCGTGGTGGGTCTGTCCCTCGTCCTGGTCTATGGCAAGACCGGCTGGTTCGGGAACTGGCTGGCGGCTCGGGGGATCCAGGTGATCTTCTCGTTTCCCGGCATCGTGATGGCCTCGGCGGTCGTTGCCCTTCCCTATGTGGTGAGGGAAGTGCTTCCCGTGCTCCAGGAGATCGGTACCGAGCAGGAGCAGGCGGCGGCGACCCTGGGCGCCTCACCGTTCGCCGCCTTCTGGCGCATCACCCTGCCGTCGATCCGGCGGGGGCTGGCCTACGGGGTGACTCTGACCACCGCCCGGGTGCTGGGCGAATTCGGCGGGGTGATCGTGGTGTCGGGCAACATCGCCAGCCGGACCCAAACCCTCACGCTCTTCATCTCGGACAGCATCGAGAACCTGAACCCGGTAGGGGCGTACGCCGGAGCGGTGATCCTCGCCCTCCTCGCGCTGGCCGTCCTGGTTGTGCTCGGAAAAGACAAGGAAAGGAGGATCCACAAATGGCGATCACCATCCGATCAGTCTCCAAGCGATTTGGAGGAGTTGTCGCTCTCGACGACGTCAGCCTCGATGTCCCCGATGGGTCATTGACCGCGCTGTTGGGCCCAAGCGGCGGGGGCAAGTCCACTCTGCTGCGGGTCATCGCCGGCTTAGAGGCACCCGACATCGGCACCGTGGAGATAGACGGCGAAGACCTCACCGGCGTGCCCGTGCGCGATCGGGGGGTGGGATTCTGCTTCCAGCACTATGCCCCCTTCCGCCATCTCACCGTGCGCCGGAACGTGGCCTTCGGGCTGGAGGTGCGTCGGCGCCCCAAGGCCGAGATCCGGGAGAAGGTCGACGAACTCCTCGACCTGGTGAAGATCGGCCATCTGGCCGACCGGCTGCCGGCCCAGCTCTCCGGTGGCCAACGCCAACGCATGGCCCTGGCCCGAGCGCTGGCCATCGAGCCTCGGGTCCTCCTCCTGGACGAGCCATTCGGCGCGCTCGACGCCCAGGTGCGGCAGCAACTCCGAGTATGGCTCCGCGAGCTCCACGAGAAGATCTCGGTGACCACGGTGCTGGTGACCCACGATCAGGAAGAGGCCATGGAGGTGGCCGACCGGCTGGCCATCATCAATGAGGGACGGCTCGAGCAGGTCGGCGGACCCGCGGAGATCTATGACCATCCCGACAACGAGTTCGTGCTCAAGTTCCTCGGGCCGGCGACCCTCCTCGATGGGGAGTGGGTCCGCCCCCACGACCTGGTCATCCACCGCGACGACAACCTGGGTGGGCGAGCCGCCTCGGTGGAGCGGGTCACCCACCTCGGCTTCGAAGTGCGGGTGGACTTGCAGCTGGTCGGAGACGGGTCCTGCTGGGTCCAGCTCAGCCGGGGCGCAGCCAACGAGCTCAACCTGCTCCCTGGCGACCGGGTCTGGGTGGCGAGGTCCGCGGCCACCGCGGCATTCCAGGATCTTTCCATCGCCAGTGCCAGGTAAGGGTGCGAACGAACCTGATCCCGGCAATGACGCGCTCGACCGGTGACTACACGGTTGCCGACTCCAAGGTGAGCGCTTGGGCCCGATCGAGACCAATCACCAAAGGAACCCTGAGCGCGACGCGGTACCTTAGGTGACCGTGGCAACCGAGTACACCTACGGAGACCAACTGCTGCGGGTCGCGGATGGTGTTCTGGAGCAGTTCTCAATGGCCGTCGCCGGCTCACTGCGGATTCCGATGGCCTGGCTTTCCGTGGAGACCGAGCCGCGGAAGCACGACGTCATTCGCGTACAAATTGGGAAGGCATCGGACCCTGCCGCGTCTATCTATTCGAGCATCGCCTTTACAAATCCGGCATTCTCGTTTGAGATTCCGGCCTCCGAAGAAGCCAACCTGCGAGCGTTTCTGGATTGGGCGGCCGAGGACGCCGGCCGCTCCAAGTAGCCGAGGGCGCGACCCGTGGTCGCCGCAAACGGGCGCTAGTTTCCCGCGGAGTCTTCAGGTCTCGGCGGCTGATCCCCCGGCCCCGGGAGTGGCGGAAGGTCAACCCGCTTCGGTCGGGCACGAGCATTGATCACCTGCCAGCGACCCGTCCCGGTCTGCTGGAGTCGCCGGGCCAGCCGGTGGCTGAACAACCGGATCACGAGGTGGCGCACCGGGCCGATCATCAGCAGCAGGCCGAGTGCATCGCCGATGAATCCCGGTATAAAGATCATCACTCCGCCGATGAGCACCACCATGCCATCGAACAGCTCCCGGGTAGGCACCTCTCCCCGTTCCAACCGTTCCCGGGTGTGAGCCAAGATCCCGAACCCGACTCTCCGGACGAAGAAGGGGCCGAACCCGCTCACGACGATCAGGAGCAGCAACGCCCAGAGAAAGCCGATCTGCCCGGCCACGGCCCAGAAAGCAACGATCTCGGCGGCAATCAGCAGTAGCACGCCGAGAAAGATCACACTCGCAGGGTAACGATTCGCCGTGGCGGGCGATTCATCGCCGACACCGAGTTTCGCAAGCGAAAGCTCCCCGATCGTTGTCGGCGGGCGATATTGACCACGCGGGCAACGTAGAGGCAGGACGCACCGCTATGGATGGGCAGTGCCGATGGGCCAGCTCCCCAAGCGATGTTCCGATCGATCATGTGGGCCCAGGGCTTCGGTAGCCGGCAGCGCCGTGATCGGCCTCCGGGATCCGTCGGGGCGGTGTGCTCAGTCCAGTCTCGTCACCAACGAGGGCTCGGACGGAGAGGGCGACCGCGGTCAAGGGTCATTTACCGCGCGACGACACGACCCGACGCCGCCATCTGAACCGAACAGATGACGCGCCGCAGTAACGAGAACGACCCTCGTGATTCATAACGTGCGCTCTTCAGAGCCGGACAATGACCTTTCCCTTGGCATGACCCTCTTCGAGGTAGGTGAACGCATCGGCGATCTGGTCGAAAGGGAAGACCCGATCGATGATTGGCTTCAGCTGATCGCGCTCGACCATGTCGGCCAGAACCCCGAGGTCCTCGCCACTGGGGCGCATGAGGAGTGATCGGTAGCTGATTCCGGCACATCGGGTCTGCCGGCGAATCCTTGAATTGGCTATTCGCACCGCCGCGACGAGCATCGGGCCCGCTGAAAGGTCCTCACGAGCAGTGACCGGGTCGACATGAATGACCGAGACCGCGTTGCCCCCTCGTTTGAGGATGGTGAAGGCATCCATCAGATCACGTCCACCCGTGAGCAGAAACGCGCCGTCGTAGTCTCTGAGCACATCTTTGAATTGCTGTTTGCGGTAGTCGACGACCGTTTCAGCTCCGAGCGAACGGACGAGTTTCTCACCCTCTGCAGATGCCGTTGTCGCTACCGCTGCCCCCATCTGCACCGCAAGTTGGATGGCGAGCGTGCCCACTCCGCCAGCCCCACCCGAGATGAACACCCGTTGCCCGGAAGTGACGCCAATTTGTCGCAAGCCTTGCCATGCGGTGAGACCCGCCAGCGGCAGACCGGCCGCATCCTCGAAACCGAGAGTGTCGGGCATGAGAGCAACGAGGTCCTCCTCCACCACGCAGTACTTCGCATAGGCGCCCAGCTTCAGTTTGTCGACTCGCGCGAACACGCGGTCCCCGGACTTGAAGTGCGTGACGTGGCGACCGACCTCTTCGACCACACCAGACAACTCGCTCCCAGCAACTCTCGGCAGCTCCAGGGGCCAAATGAACTGCGCCCCCGCCACTTGCACCTTCGAGTCCACCGGATTCAACCCAGCGGCCTCGACGCGGATGAGCACCTCATTGTCAGCAGCGGTTGGCTCGGGAACCTCACGTAGCGCCATGGTGCGTCTCAACCCTTTGCGAGCCAGCACATATCCCTTCACGTTCGACTCCCATTCTTTGGTGCCAGTGCGGTCCCGCCTGGCATGTGTACACTGACCACATTAGGTAAGGATGTGTGCATTGTCAACATCGTCGAAGGACGCGTACCACCACGGCGACCTGAGAGCAGCGTGTCTGAACGCGGCCCTCGACCTATTGGCCGAGGGTGACGAAACGACCCTGTCGTTGCGGGCGGTGGCTCGTCGTGCCGGCGTTTCGGCCAACGCCCCCTACCGTCACTACCCCGACAAGGACGCGCTCCTAGGGGCAATGGCAACGCAAGGCTTCTTGGAACTACGTGCGAAGTTGGCTGCCGCTGACGCGGCTGCGCCGAGCGGTGAAGAGTTCGTGCAAATGGCCCAGGCCTATGTGGCCTACGCCATCGAACACCCAGCCCTCTTCCGGCTGATGTTCGGTCATCCGTGCAGCCAATCGAATCCTGCCGCGACGCAAGCGGCGGGCCAGACCTTCGATGTTTTGGCAATACGCGTCGATTCGTCAATCCCTCCCGAACACCGGCTGGCATTCATGATCGGGGCCTGGTCGCTCGTCCACGGACTCGCTTCGCTCATTTTGGACGGGAAGTTCAGCTCGGTTCGGGGCAGCGACGTGACAGGCCTCGTGGAATCCACCGTCAGCGCTGTCCTCGCAGCGCGTCGTGACCCCGGCGAGTAAAGTTTCGGAGGAGTAGTGGAAATACTTGCCCTCTCGATCGAAGCTTCGGTAACAACCGAAGCACGTAATGATCGAATTAGCAGCTGGGGCAAATCGGCCAGCGAAGTGATCGTGCGGCGGCCAGGGGCGTTACCCGTCCGTCAACGCTCATCCGTGCCAT
>DASZIT010000054.1:0-4921 GCA_035948855.1 Acidimicrobiales bacterium
CCGGTATGTCGGGCGGACGGACCGCCGAAGCCTGTGCCAACCTGCCGGCCCTGGCTTTGGCGACTTCCGGATGCTCGGCATCGAGCGGGAGCATCGGAGGGGGGTGGCACTTTCTCAGTATCGGCGGCCAACCTCGGAGGACCGCCTTCGGGTTCAGGCGCCGTAGGGCGGAGCTCGGAACGGACCGAGAAATCAGTCCGAGCTCGGTTTGCCGGCCACAACCCGATCCGACGTCGGGCCAGCTGAACTCTCCGCCCCCGCTGCGATCTGAGCGCTGGCCTGGAAAGTCGGCGTGTCCCCATTCGGGCCGCCATGACCCTCCGAGGCAGGGCTGGTCGGTTGATCTTGCCCCTGACCGTTAGCTGCTTGAGCCGGGAGGGTAGCGGTCGGCTTGCCCTCACCAAATCCCGTACTCGTCGGACCAGTACTGACCGGGGCCGCGAGCACCGGAGGTGCAACTACCGGAGCGATTGTGGGAGGAGTCCCACCGACCGGAGTTCCGCCGACTGGCGCAGCACCGACCGGAGCAACACTGACCGGCGTCCCACCGACCGGGGTTGGAGTCCCACCGACCGGGGTTGGAGTCCCACCGACCGGAGTCCCACCGACCGGAGCGGCCGCAGAAGGTGCAGAGCCACCAGCCGGGCCGTTGGGTGCGGGGTTGGTGGATGTGTTCCCCACCGGGCTGCCGGTTGTGCTCGGCGTGGACACGGTGGCCAGCTGAGCGGAAGCTCCACCGGCGCCGCCGGTGGCGGGCGTCGTTGTGGTGGTCAGAGGGGCTAGCGCGGATGGACCCGGGTTGGTGGTTGGGGGTGTGGCGCCATGCCCACTGGACGGTCCCGTTGCGCCACTCGGGTGTCTCGGGGGGAGAGCCGCCTGGTTCGCCGGTGACAACTGGGTCACCGCTCCGAGGGTTCCGGCCACCGCCACCAGGCCGGCGGCGACGACCACGCTCGATCGTCGGGAGATCCGTGTTTTGAACGCACTGTGGGGATGGGGCAGGATCACCCCGCCGGCCGCCGCGTCGGCTCCGACCACCTCCCGCTCCACTCCTCGACGGCGATACAGATCGGTGTCGGCCGCGTCGAGCAGCTCGGCCGGACGCTGCTGCTCGATGCCAAACGTCGCCGCGCCCCAGGTAAACCCAGGAGCACCCGCGTCGGAGATTCGGCGCATCAGGGGTTCGACGTCATCCAGTCGCATCCCGGGCAAGACCACCGCGAACTCGTCGCCTCCGGTCCGGTACACGGTGTCGGACGCCCGCAGCCGTTGACCAAAAGCGTCGACCAGCGAGGTGAGGGTTCGGTCGCCCCCCGCGTGCCCCTGCGAATCGTTGATCCGCTTCAAACCGTCGAGGTCGACCGCCACCACCGCCAATTCGGAACCGGCCCGTCGGGCGACGGACATGGCCCGGGTGAGCATCAGATCGAGGGCCCGTCGGTTGCCGACCCCGGTGAGCGGGTCGACCAGCGCGGCCTCTTCCAGTTGGGTGAGCGATGTCCAAGTCGCCGCGTCGCTAACCGCCCGCCAGGCCCGGTAGTACGCCACCCGGTCGGCTTCTGGTGCGGCGCCCAGTTCGGTTTCCATCGAGGCTTCGAGGGCGCCGAGCCGTGTGCGCATGAGCGACGCCGACTGATGGGCCCGGGCCCATCGGCGACCGGCCTCGGCCAGTGCGCCCGCGGCCGCCCCGCTTCGGTCGGTGACCGTGGATCGGACCGCGTCGAGGACCAGCCGGGTTTCTTCGTCCGGCCACGGCTCTTCGAAGAGAGGACCCGATTCCGTCATGAACGGTTCGGGTTGGACCGGAGGATCGGGAGCTTCCGGCTGTGCGTCCCCGCCCGATACCAACTGGTGATTCTGCTGCCTGGTGAATGTGTCATCTGCCGTCCTGCCTACTGCGTGTGACCACTTTACCACGGAAAGTAGTGTCAGAACCACTGACAGTGCTTAGGTCACCTGGGCAGGACCCTCAAGGCCAACCAAGCCTCCAAGCCGGCGAGGCGGGGCCGACCTAGGCCAGCCGAGCGCACCCAGGCCGATCAGGTCAGGGCGTCGGCTCGGTAACCCACCCGGATCCCGGCACATAACGCCGCACGATCCGGGCCGGGACCCCGACGATCACGCAGTGATCCGGGAAGCTGCCCCGCACCACCGAACCCGCCCCGACCACCACGTTGCGACCGAGGGTCGTCCCCGGGAGGATCACCGCCCCGGTCCCGAGCCAGCTGCCCGAGCCGATCCGCACCGGCCGGTCGGTGGGCATCTGGGAGTGCACCGGCTCGTCGGGGTCCTCGTAGCCGTGGTTCTGGTCGGTGATGTAGATGTAGGGACCGGTGTAGACGTCGTCGCCGATGTCGATGTTGAAGTGGCCGACGATGTGGCTCCCCCGGCCGATCATGCACCGGTCGCCGATCCGCACCACCGGGTCGGTGACCATCTTCTGGCCCGGCACCATCCCGGCCGACAGGCTCACGTACGTCCCGATCAGGGTGTGGTCGCCGATGTGGATCCACCGCTCACCGAAGGTCGCCCCCGGTGGGAACGCCAGGTAGCTCCCGTCGCCGAAGGCTCCGAACCGGGCCGCCTTCGGGCTGGTGGGCCCGGTAGCCCCGTGCAGCGCCAGCCAGTCCCATCCGTGCTGGATGGCGGAGTTGAGCCAGCGCCGCCGGCGCGGTCCCCGGGGCTGGGCCGGCACCGACCGGGTCCCGGCGAGACCCTCGACCGCCGACAACCCTGGGACCAACCGGCCGCCAGCACGATCGGCGACATCCGGGGTCGGGTCGGGCAACGGGAGGTGAGCAGCCACCCCAGCACGCTAGTCAATTGCCATACGATCGCCGGGATGGGCGGAGCCGGCCAACCCCACCAATCCACCCCGAACACCCAGGGACGGGTCGGGTTCGAGGCCGCCTCCGATGTCTACGAGCGGGGTCGCCCCGGCTACCAGCAGGACCTGGTGGCCTTCGTGGTCGACCGGGCCGGTATCCACCAGGGGACCCGGGTGCTGGATCTGGCCGCCGGCACCGGCAAGTTCACCCGGGAGCTGCTTCGGTTCGGGGCACGCTGCGTGGCGGTGGAGCCGTCGGCGTCCATGCGGGAGGTGCTGTCCCGGACCGTCCCCGGTGTTCCGGTCATCGCCGGGATCGGCGAGGCCATCCCGCTGCGGGCCGGGAGCATGGAGGCGGTGGTGGTGGCCCAAGCCTTCCATTGGTTCGACCCCGCGGTGGCCTTGCCCGAGATCGCCCGGGTGCTGCGCCCCGGCGGGGTGCTGTCCCTGGTCTGGAACGAGCGGGACGAGCGCGACCCGGTGATGATCGAGTTGAACCGGATGACCCGGTGGGACAAGTGCATGCCCTACCCGGTGGGCATGGACTTCTCCCCGATCATCGACGCCAGCCACCGCTTCGGGCCGGTTACCCGCTCCGAGTTCCACTTCACCCAGCCCCTCGACCGCCCGGCGCTGGTGGACCAGGTGGCCTCCCGCAGCTATGTGCGGGTGCTGCCCGACGACGAGCGGGCCGCCTTCTTGGCCGAGGTCGCCGCCTTTGCCGACACCCTGGCGGAGCCCATCGTGATGCCGTACAACACGCAGCTGTTCACCGCCACGGTGGCCAACTGACCGGTCCGCCTCCTGGAAGCCGCCCCACCTCCGGCGCCCGTCTTGCGCGGAGGGGCCTCTGGGGTGAAGCCTCGGGCCGACCCACCGTGGTGGTGGGCCGACCGAGGGAGCGATGTCGATGGTGAAGTTGACCTGTCTGTTGAAGCGCAAGGAGGGGCTGACCCCCGCCGAGTTCCAGGCCCACTGGAAGAACACCCACGGGCCGCTGATCGCCCGGAGCAAGAGCGGGAGCCACGTGATCCGCTACGAGCAGCACCCCCGGCCCCTCGACGACTACCGGGGCGACGACGACCGCTCCGGCTACGACGGGGTCACCGTCCAGTGGTTCCCCTCCATGGACGAGTACAACGCCCACATGGGCGAGGACGACTTCCCCGAGGTTATGGCGGACATCGCCAACTTCCTCGACCTCGATCATCTCGACTTCGTGGTCACCGAGCAGCCGTGTGTGGTCATCGACGGGAAGGCCGACTGGGACTGATCCCGGCTAGGCGTCTATTCAGCCGCCCAACTGCCTCGCGTTGACATCCTCCCCCTTCGGACCTACCATCTGACCTATCGGACACGATGTCCGATTCATTGGAGGGGCGTCCGAAATGACCGAAGCCGCGATCGATTTCAACGACATCGACCTCACCGATTCGAAGCACTTCGTCGACGGGGTGCCCCACGACTGGTTCAGCTTCCTGCGCCACAACGCCCCGGTCTGGTGGCACGAGGAGGCCGACGGCCCCGGATTCTGGGCGGTCACCTCCTACAACGAGTGCGTGGCGGTTAACCGCGATTACGAGCACTTCTCGTCGGCCGACAAGGCCACCTTCATTTGGGAGCTGGACGAGGAGAACCTGGCGCAGCTGCAGCTGCTGATGCTGAACATGGATCCGCCGCTCCACACCCGCTACCGCCGGTTGGTCAACAAGGGCTTCACCCCCCGGATGATCAACCAGCTCCACGACCGCATCCACGTCGCCACCGACCGGATCATCGACAATGTCATCGAGACCGGCACCGCCGAGTTCGTGACCGACATCGCCGCCGAGCTCCCCCTGGTGGTGATCGCCGAGTTGCTGGGTGTACCCAACGAGGACCGGCACAAGATGTTCGACTGGTCCAACCGAATGATCGGCAACCAGGATGCCGAGTACCAGAACAGCGCCGAGAGCCAGGAGGCGACCGAAGCCGCCCAGCTGGCCTCGATGGAGCTCTACGCCTACGCCTCCCAGCTGTTCGGCCAGAAGCGGGCGGACCCGAAGGACGATCTGATGAGCGTGCTCACCCAGGTGGAGATGGAGGGGGAGAAGC
>DASZIT010000055.1:0-6367 GCA_035948855.1 Acidimicrobiales bacterium
GCCGAGTTGGCGTCGTCGGGGGCCATCGCGGCCAACCGCGATACCACCTACGGGACGGCGTAGCCCCGGAGCGGGGGATCCCTCAGTAAAAGCCGAAGCGGATGGCGGAGGCGAGCCCGAAGACGAGTGAGTAGACCGCGAACGGCAGCAAGGTGCGGGTCTTGAAGTAGCGGGCCAGGAAGATGATGGCGAACAGGGAGCTGACCACCGCGGCGATGCTCCCGGCAATGATCTCGGGCCGGATACCGGCGCCGAGCGATCCGGTCAGGTCGGGGATCTTGATGGCGCCGGCGGCCAGGATGACCGGGGTCGACAGCAGAAACGAGAACCGCATGGCGTTCTGGTTGTCCAGACCCCGGAACAGCCCGCCCACCATGGCTACGCCCTCGCGGCTGATTCCGGCCAGCAGCGCCAGAGCCTGTGACGCCCCGATGATGGCCGCGCTGAGCACACCGATCCGCGACAGCGCCCGTTCCGATTCCGCGTCGATGACCACGATGTGGTCGTCGCGGAACCGCGCCTGGACGGCGGGCGCGGTGGCCGGAGAGTCGCCGGCGAGCGGTTCCTTCTGGTGCCGGCGCCGGTGCAGTTCACCGGAGAAGAGGATGACCCCATTGACCATGAGGAAGAGGGCCGCTGCCAGCGGCTTGGCGAAGAGCACCCGGAACTGGTGCTCGAAGATGAGGCCGAGCGCGCCCACCGGGATGGTGGCGACGATGATGAGCCACGCCAGCCGCTCCTCGTCGGTCACGACCTTGCCCCGGGTCAGCGAGCGGAAGAACCCGGTGATGAGGCGCACCCACTCCCGGAAGTAGAAGCCCAGCAGCACTACCGCGGTGGCCAGGTGCAAGCCGACCACGAAGGCGAGGTAGGGGCTCTCGGACGAGGCCTCCTGGCGGACCAGGGTGGCCCAGGTGCCGCCGATCCACGACGGCACCAGCACGGTGTGACCGAGGCTCGAGATCGGGAACAACTCGCTGACTCCCTGGAGCAGGCCGATTACGATGGCCTGCAGCAGGTTCATGTGGTACACGGCGGCTGTCACGCACGTCCTCTCGTCGGTCGCCCACCAAACCGGCAGCGAGTGGGACGAGGCGCCGCTCGGCGCCCGTCATCAGCGCGGAGCCTACGCGATACCCCTCAGCCGATTCCAAACCCGGTGGGTGCTCGGCACCGATGGCTCGATGTCCCAATGGGGATGCCCGATCCGGTTGACCGAGAGGTCGTTGCCATGTAAACATTCGCGGGTGAAGAGCCGGAGACCAGCCCCAGCCGGGGGTGGCGCCCAAGTGGGGACGAGGGGCCAGGGCCAGAACGCCGAAGGCGGCCGGGGTGCGGGCGATGACGGGTGCGCCGGCGACGATATCCCCTTCTACCAGCTGTTCGACCAGGATCCCGCGGCTCCCGACCTGCGGGACCAGGTGGCCGGGTTCCTCAACCTCTGCTCCGCCCGGTCGCTGCTGGAAGAGAATCTCGACCGCCACCTGCGGGCGTCAGCCGGTATCACCCTGGCCCAGCACGAGGTGCTCTACCGCCTCAGCCTGGCCCCCGGCGGTCGGCTCCGCATGGCCGGGTTGGCCGACATGCTGCTCACCTCCAAGAGCGGATGCTCGAGGCTGGTGGACCGCATGACGGTGTCCGGGCTGGTCGCCCGCGAACCGTCGACCACCGATCGCCGGTTGGTGTTCGCGGTGCTGACCGCCACCGGTCGGTCGATGCTGGTGCGATCGGCGCCGATCTTCCTGGCCGGAGTCACCTCGGCGTTCGGTGACCACCTCGACCAGGATGACCACCAGACGTTGGGGCGTATCCTGCAGAAGTTGCTGGCCGCCCACGACGCCTGGGATGTACGGCGGTGCGAGCCCCCGACGACGACCTCGCGCTGAAGCCTCGATGAGACAAGGAACCTGCTGATGGACAAGAAGTGGTGGACCCTCATTGCCGTCTGCACAGGAACCTTCATGCTCCTGTTGGACATCACCGTTGTGAATGTCGCACTCCCCGACATCCAACAGTCGTTGCACGCCAGCTTCGCGGATCTCCAGTGGGTGATCGATGCCTACTCCCTGACCCTGGCCGCCTTCCTTCTCACCGCCGGTGTGGTCGGGGACATGTTCGGCCGTCGGGAGGTGTTCGCCACCGGGCTCGGCATCTTCTCCATTTCGTCGCTGTTGTGCGGGCTGTCGACGTCGTCGCTGATGCTCAACCTGTCCCGCGGTGCCCAGGGCGTGGGCGGCGCCATCATGTTCGCCACCTCCTTGGCTCTCATCGCCCAGGCCTTCCAGGGCAGGGACCGGGGCACCGCCTTCGGGATCTACGGCGCGGTGATCGGCGGGGCGGTGGCGGTCGGTCCCCTCGTCGGCGGCGTCATCACCAGCGGAATCGGATGGAGGTGGATCTTCTTCGTCAACCTGCCCATCGGGGCGGTGGCCATCTTCACCACCCTCACCCGTATCCAAGAGTCGCGGGACCCCAACAAGCGCCGGGTGGACTGGATCGGCTTCGTCTCGTTCTCGGCCTCGCTGTTCCTGTTGGTCTTCGCCCTGGTCCGGGGCAACAACGAAGGGTGGTCGAGCACCACCATCCTGGCTCTGCTGACCGGTTCGGCCGCCTTGATGGCCGTCTTCTTGATCGCCGAACTCCGGCAGCAGGACCCGATGCTCGACCTCAGCCTCTTCCGGCGACCGGCGATGGTCGGAGTGTCGATCGCCTCCTTCGCCATCGCCGCGTCGATCTTCGCCATGTTCCTGTACCAGACGCTCTACCTCCAGGACGTGCTCGGGTACGGGCCGCTGGCCGCCGGCCTCCGGTTCCTCCCCATCACCGTGCTCGCCTTCGTCGCCGCCCCCGTCGCCGGCAAGCTGACGGTCAGGTTCCACTCGCGCTACCTGATGGGGCTGGGTCTGCTGCTGGTGGCGATCGGCTGCTTCCTGATGTCCCACACCGCGGCCGATTCCAGCTGGACCGTCCTGCTTCCCGGCTTCATCGTGGCCGGGCTCGGCATCGGGATTGCCAACCCGGTGATGGCGTCGGCCTCGGTGGCCGTGGTGCCGCCCGAGCGGAGCGGGATGGCCTCGGGTTCGGCCAACACCTTCCGGCAGGTGGGGATCGCCACCGGTATCGCCGGGCTCGGCGCCGTCTACCAGAGCCAGATCCTGTCCAAGACGCTCGGGACCCTGGGGCAAACCGCCACCGGTCGCCAGGTGGTCGCCGGCGGGGGAACCCAGCTCCACCAGGCCATCACCGAGGGCGGAGTCCGGGGCGCGGCCACCCACATTCCGGCTCCCATCGGCAACACCCTCCTCCACGCCTACCAGGTCGGGTTTACCTCCACCTTCAACCACCTGATGATCATCTCCACCATCGTCGCCCTGGCCGGATCGGCGGCGGCGTTCGGGCTGGTCCGCCAACGTGACTTCGTGCTCAACCAATCTCCCGGCCGAGCCGGGGCGGTCCCCGGCCCGGCACCCGAGGCGACCGAACCGGCAGCCATGCCGGCCGGCTGACCGCGCCGTTCTCTTCGGCCAGTTCGGCCGGGGTTGGCAGACCACGTCCCACCGGTCGAACAAATCCCCCTTCGCCCTTGAGGAGCCATTGATGCACACCCGCCTGACCGAGATGCTCGGCATCGAACACCCGGTGATGCTGGCCGGCATGGGCGGCGTCGCCTACGCCCCGCTGGTCGCCGCGGTTTCCGAGGCCGGCGGGTTCGGTTGCCTGGGTGCTTCCACCATGGGCCCCGACCGGATGGTGGCGGAGATGAAAGCGGTGCGGGAGTCCACCGACAAGCCGTTCGGCGTCGACCTGCTCACCGCCATGCCCGGCGGTATGGAGGGCCAGGTGCACCAGATCATCGAGGGCGGCGCCACCGTGTTCGTGGCCGGACTCGGCGTCCCGAGTGAGGTGGTGGAACTCTGCCACCGCCACGGACTGCTGGTTATCAACATGTGCGGGAAGGTTGACCATGCCCGCCGAGCCGTCGACGCCGGCTGCGACATCGTGGTGGCCCAGGGCACCGAGGCGGGCGGGCACACCGGCACGGTGGCCACCTTCCCGCTGGTCCCCCAGGTGGTCGACGCGGTAGGCGACCAGGTCCCGGTGGTGGCCGCCGGCGGCATCTTCGACGGGCGAGGTTTGGCCGCCGCGCTGGCGCTGGGGGCCGACGGGGTTTGGATCGGTACCCGCTTCATCGCCACCCCCGAGGCCCACGGGGTCACCGGGTACAAGGACGCCCTGATCAATACCGCCGAGGACGGCACCGTGGTGAGCCGGGCCTACTCGGGGAAGACGATGCGGGTTATCCGCAACGACTACACCGCCTTCTTCGAACACCACCCCGACGAGCTCCGTGGGTTCCCCGAGCAACTCGGACGGGCAATGAATGACGGGACCTTTCATCTGGGTGGGGGTGAGGACACTCCCGACGTGGACACGAATCGCGAGTGCTACCCGACCGGACAAGGGGTGGGCGCCATCCAGACCCTGATCCCCGCGGCCACCCTGGTCGCACAGATCGTGGACGATGCCACCCGGATCCTCGCCGGCATGGGCCAATTCCTGGCGGAACCAACCGTCACCTGATCACTCGAAAACGTTGTTTTGGCGAGTAGTCTCCTGGTCACCATGGGTGACAATGCATCCTCTCCGCCCCGCGCCGTCAACGGCTTGAAGCGCCAACATCGAGCCCACCCTGCCCGCATCCCGGCCACCAGCTTTCCGAAGGCGGTGCGACGGTCGGTGAAGTGCGAGGTTCGGATGGTGCCGGGTGTCATCAAGGTGGACGGGCGCTATCTGCGATTCGCGGTGTCGGACAACGAGAAGGCGGTCGGGCCGGACGGGCCCGGGAGCCCGCCGGTGTGGGCGATCAACATCCACGGCTACTTTGCCGGCGGCGGGATGTACTGGCGAGAGAGCTCGCGGTTGGCCGATGCTCTCGGCTGGAGAGTCATCACCCCCAGCCTTCCCGGATTCGGCGGCAGCGACTCTCTCCCGTGGGGTCAGGTGACGATGGCCGCACTGGCGGAGCAGGCCACCGCCATCGCCGACCATGTCGGCGCCGGTCCCGCCGTCGTCCTCGGACATTCCATGGGCGGCGCGGTGGCCATCCAATACGCCGCGGCCCACCCCGAACGGACCCTCGGGCTCATCTACCGGGATGGCATCGCCACTCCGGCCTGGAGAGACCGCCATGGAGTGTTCCCCACCCTCCTGGCCCCGGTGGCACCCGACGCCGCCGCGTTCGGCGACCTGATGTTCTCGCTGCTCATCGACGGTCCCGACCTCCTGGTGGGCCGGATGACCTCCACCCTCCGTTCGGTGCTCCCCGATGCCCGCCGCAACATCCGGACCATCGGCCGGACCCTGCCGGTGGCCAGCATGCTGATGGACATCGACCTCCGGCCGGAGGTGGCCGCCATCGCCGAGCGAGGTGACGTCCCGATGCTCCCGATCTGGGGAGTGTTCGACCGGGTGGTGAACCGCGCCACCGCCGAAGAGTTCGAGCAACTGTCGGGGACCAAGGTGCAATGGGTGCCCGGCGGCCACAGCTGGATGCTCGGCCGTCCCCAGGGGCAGTCCGAGGTCCTTCGCTATCTCGATGCCGGAATCAGTTTTCTCGAGGATGTCGAAGCCCGGTGGCGCCTGCTCAATCAGCAGCCGGCGGCAGCTGCCGGCAAGGTCAAGTCCAAGGCCAAGACGAAGTCCAGGTCCGAATCGGGCAAACGGGCTCTGCGCAGCGCGAGCTGACTCCGTGCGCCGGCCGCGGCCGGCAGTTAACGTCGGATGTGGCCGGAGAATTCTTGCCCATGGCTGGGCTGGGGCTTCAGGCGTGGAGGACAACCTTGCCCATCGAGACGCGAGGAATCAGGCACGTACACCTATTGGTCTCGGACCACCCGCGATCGGTGGCCTTCTACCAAGGGGTCTTCGGGATGGAAGTCAGCTTCCGCGACGGCGCCATCCTGTTTCTCCGTTCGCCGGGAGGCCAAGACGACTTGGCCCTGCACCTGGCCGAAACTGACGAGGAGAGAGGCCGGGTCGGACATCAAGGCGGCATGGAGCACTTCGGGATCACGGTCAGTGACCGAAATCGTCTCGACGAGGCGATCGATCTCGCCATCCGAGCCGGAGGGCAGTTGGTGAACAAGGGAGAACACGCCCCCGGCGTTCCCTTTGCCTATATCCGCGATCCTGACGGTTACGTGATTGAAATCTGAGCGCCGAGCGAGCCAGTGGGGAGGGCTTCCGCCAGAACCTAATCCCGGCCAACGTTGAGGCGGGAGGGAGACTGAGTGTCCACGCCAACCGAGACCGTCCAAGCGTTCATGGCCGCTTTCATCGCTGCCTGGCCCCACGGAGACCCCGCCAC
>DASZIT010000056.1:0-8670 GCA_035948855.1 Acidimicrobiales bacterium
CTGGCCCTGCTCTGCCATCACCACCACTTCTTGAAGACCTTCGAGGGCTGGACCCTGGAGTTGGCCGATGCTTCGGACCCGAAGCACCTCAGCTGGCGGTTCGAGCCCCTCCCACCCTTCGGGCAAGAGCCGGATCTGGGGCCTGACGGCCCCCACCTCAAGAAGTGGCGCCGGCCCCCGGGTCGGGGAGACTCCGAACCCGACCGCGGGCCAAAGCCGGTTGGCGGTGACCCCCGGCCAGCTGTTCGAACCGGGGTAGGGCAGAGAGTTCCCTAGAGGAGCCCCGACACCTCGTGCACGTCCCCGCACGGAACATCCAAAGCGGCGTGGTGACGGCGGACGGCTTCGGCATCGGGTGCCTCGAGCAGGCAGTACACCTTCCCGTCAGAATTGTGGAACAACTCGATTTGTCGGACTCCGAACTCGTCCGCCTTGGCGTCTTTGGTGTCCTGGGTGATCTGGTCGATTGCCTCGGTCGGCAGCTTCAGGTCGTCATGGAAGTCCATGAACTTGGGCATCAGCCAACCTCCTTCCTTGAAGGCCCACAGGTGGGCATCGGCCACGCTATGCCTCACCGGGGCCGCCGGCCAGCGCCTCGGTCCGAGTACGAACGGTTCTAAGCTGCACCAATCATGACCGCCGGCCAGACTGCCGTCCTCATCGCCTCGATTGCCTGCATCCTGGCGGTAGCGGGCCTCCTGGTGGCGATAATCTCGCTGCGCCGGCGGGTGCGGGAGATGGCCGCCGTCGCCGAAGACCTTCGCCGGCAGTTGGTGCCGCTGGTCGCCGACGCCCACCGAGTCGTTGACCAGGCCGCCACCGAGATGGAACGGGTGGGTGCCGTGCTCGAGTCCACCGAATCCGTGCACTCGACGGTCGATTCCGCCTCCCGACTGGCCTATCGGGCCTTCGCCAACCCGGTGGTCAAGGTGCTGGCGGTGAAAGCCGGGGCCGCCGGGGGCATGCGCCGGCTGGCTTCCGGGTCGAACGGGATTGCCGGTGCGTCGACATCCGCGACCCCCGCTGGAAAACAAAGTAAAAAGGCCCGCAGACATGATTCCTAAGCGGCCATTCTGGTTGGCGACGGGAGCTGCGATCGGCGCGGGGTCATCGCTGTGGATCGAGCGCCGCGTACGCCGCACGGTGCAGGAGGCGGCCCGGCGCCTGCAGCCCGACGCCCTGGCTGTCGAAATCGGCCGGTCGGCCCGCGAGATCGCAGAATCGACCAGCGAACGGGTTCGAAGCGCGGTTTCGGTCGGCCGGGATGAGATGCGCCAACACGAAGAACAACTCTGGCAGGACCTCTCGGAACGGCGCAGCCTTCCGCCACCGACCGCCCATCCATTCGCCAACCAATACCTCGAGGGTGCAATGACGGAAGAGGTCACTGGAACCGTCGAAGCACCGAGGCCGAGCCGGCGACCCGATTCGACGGGTCGCACTCGTGGTCGTCCGCGGGTCGCGGAGACGAAATCCCGCTCTCACCTGGGCAACTAAGCTAAAAGGTCGTGACCCCTGGCACGGCGATGACCGCCGACCAACTTCGCTCTGCATTTACCGGGTTCTTTTCGGAACGCGGTCACGTCGTGGTGCCCTCGGCGAGTTTGATCCCCCACGACCCTTCGGTGCTGTTCACGATCGCCGGCATGGTGCCGTTCAAGCCGTTCTTTGTCGGGGACGAGACGGCACCATGGCCCCGGGCCACCGGGATCCAGAAGTGCTTCCGGACCGTCGACATCGATGTCGTCGGGACCACCCGCCGTCATAACACCTTCTTCGAGATGCTGGGCAATTTCAGCTTCGGGGACTACTTCAAGGAACTGGCCATCCCCTACGCCTGGGAGCTGGTCACCGACGTGCTCGGGATGGACGTCGACCGGCTGTGGGTCACCGTCTACGACGACGATGACGAGGCCGAACAGATCTGGCGCGACGCGGTGGGGGTGCCGGCGGAGCGGATCCAGCGGTTGGGCGACGACAATTTCTGGAAGATGGGCGACACCGGGCCCTGTGGCCCGAGCTCGGAGATCTTCTTCGACATGGGTGCGGGCTACGGCGAAGAGGGGGGCCCGGCCCACGGGGGCAGTGAGCGGTTCGTGGAGATCTGGAACCTGGTCTTCATGCAGTACAACCGGCGGGATGACGGCACCCTCGAGCCGCTTCCCCGACCCAGCATCGACACCGGGGCCGGACTCGAGCGGATCCTCCCGATCCTGCAGGGGGTCGATTCGATCTTCGCCACCGACCTGTTCCTTCCGATGATCGAGACGGCCCAGTCGATCACCGGTCACGTCTACGGCCGCGACGAGCGCACCGATGTGGGGCTCCGGATCCTGGCCGACCACGGCCGGGCCATGTCCATGTTGGTGGCCGACGGGGTGCTTCCGGCCAACGAGGGCCGCGGCTACGTGCTCCGCCGGATCATCCGGAGAGCGGTGCGGCGGGGCCGGCAGCTGGGGGTCGGCGAGACATTCACCCCCCGGCTGGTGGACGCCGCCATCGGCACCTTGAGCGGGGCGTATCCGGAACTGGCCGAGCGCCACCATCTCATCACCGAGGTGGTGGCCCGGGAGGAAGAGGGATTCCTGCGCACCCTGGCCACCGGGTCGGCGATCCTGGAGGAGCAGCTGGCCTCCGGCGCGGCCACCCTCTCCGGGGACTTCGCCTTCCGGCTGCACGACACCTATGGCTTTCCGGTGGAGCTCACCACGGAGATCGCCGAGGAGGCCGGGGTGGCCGTCGATCTGGCCGGGTTCGAGGCGGCCATGGATGCGCAACGCACTCAAGCCCGGGCCGCGGCTCGGAGCGGCAAGGCCTCGGCCGGGCAGAGCGCCTATCGGTCGATCCTGGACAACGACGGGCAGACCCAGTTCATCGGCCAGTATCCGGACAGCTACTCGGCGCCGGCCCGGGTGATCGCCGTCCTCACCGATGCCGATCCCGACCGTCCGGGGCATGCGGAGATCTTCCTCGATCGGACGCCGTTCTACGCCGAGAGCGGGGGGCAGGTCGGCGACGTCGGCACCATCGTCACCGAAACCGGAACCGCGCAGGTCTTCGACACGGTGTTCGCTCTCCCCGGGCTGACCGCCCACCGGGCGCGCATCGTCGGCGAGGTGTTCGCCGGCCAGGACGCGCTGGCCACCATCGACGCCCCCCGGCGCGACGCCCTGCGTCGCAACCACACCGGCACCCACCTGCTGCACGCCGCTCTCCGCAACGTCCTGGGTGACCATGTGCACCAGCAGGGGTCGTTGGTGGCCCCCGACCGGCTCCGTTTCGACTTCAGCCATCCAGGGGGCGTCGCCCCCGAGGAGTTGGGCGCGGTGGCGGCCATGGCCAACGCCGACGTCCTCACCGACGCCGATGTCGAGGTCATCGAGACGACCAAGGAGGAGGCGGAAGCGATGGGGGCCCTCGCCTTCTTCAAGGACAAGTACGGCGACCGGGTCCGGGTGGTGCGGGCCGGGGCCCATTCGATCGAGTTGTGCGGCGGAACCCACGTCGGGGCGCTGGGCATGATCGGGCCGATCACCGTGGTGTCCGAGTCGTCCATCGGCTCCAATACCCGCCGGATCGAGGCGGTGACCGGGAGCGGGGCGTTCGATCGGATCGTGGCCCGGGAGGGTCTGCTGACCGAGGCTGCCGAGCTCCTCCGCACCGAGCCGGAGAATGTCCCGGAGACCATCGAGCGGCTGCTGGAGCGGCAGCGCACCGCGGAGAAGGCCCTCGAACGGCTGAAGAGCCGCCAGCTGCAGAGCGACGCCGGCTCGTTGGCCGGCGAGGCCCTCGATGGGGTGGTGGTGGCCCGACGCGACGGCCTCACCCCCGACGAGCTCCGCGACCTGGCCCAGATGGCCCGCAAATCCGGCAGCCTCCGGGCGGTGGTGCTGGGGGGCAGCCCCGACGGCGCCAAGGCCGCGGTGGCCGTGGCCGTCGACGCCAGCGCGGCCGGACCGGAAACCCACGCCGGCAACCTGGTCAAGCGCATCGGGCCGTTCCTGGGCGGCGGTGGCGGCGGATCGCCGGAAGTGGCGGTGGCCGGCGGCAAGGATCCCTCCGGTATCGACAATGCGCTGGACGAAGCCCGGAAGGCCCTGGCGGGTGGTTGATGGGGGGCCGGATCGGGCCGACGACTCGGCGCGCCCGGCCATCGCATCGATGACCCACGGCCGGGCGGTCGGCATCGACCTCGGCAGCCGCCGGATCGGCGTGGCGGTGAGCAACCCGGGCCGGACCCTGGCTTCGCCCCGGTCCACGGTGACCCGCAGCGGAGATCCTGAACGCGACCGTCGGACGCTGATCGAGTTGGTGATCGACGAGGAGGCGAGCGTGGTGGTGGTCGGGCTCCCCCTGTCCCTGGATGGGACCCGGGGGACAGCGGCCATCGAGGCCGAGACAGAGGCCGAGGCGCTTCGGACCCAGTTGCTCCCGCGCGGGGTCGAGGTGGAGCTGTTCGACGAACGCCTGACCACCGTCACCGCTCATCAGTCCCTGGCCGCGGGGGGCAAGCGGAGCAAGGCCCGGCGGAAGGTCATCGACCGGTCGGCGGCCACGGTGATGTTGCAGGCCTGGCTCGAGGCCCAGGGGGATTCCCGGTGACGCCGGACGATCCGGACCATCCGGACCCGGACCCGGACGCCCCGACAGCCGGCGGCGACCTTCCGCCCGCCTCGATCCCCATCCCCGAAACCTTCGGTCGGCGTCCGGATCCCTTCACCGTCCCGACCTCCCAGTTCACCGCCGAGGTGGATGACGCCCACCCGGGCGACCACGCCGACCCGGGCGACCCGGGAGATCCGGGCGACCCGGGCGATCCGGGAGGGAAGGCATCCGGGGTCGGCCCCGAACCGGCTGGCCATCGCGGTCGGGGAGCCCACAGCCGAGGCAGGGCGACCGTCTTTGCCCACCATCCGTTCCGGATCGCCGGTGCCGTCTTCGTGTTGCTCGGGTTGGTGGTGGTGGTAGGCGGCTACCTGTGGCTGGACCACGAGGCCAACCCGTCGGGTCCGACGGGGGCCCAGGTCATCGTGGCGGTGCCCAAGGGTGCCGGGGTCAGCTCGTTTGCCGGCATCCTGCAAAAGGACGGGGTCATCGGCAGCTCGCTGGCCTTCCGTGTCTGGATCAGCATCCACGGCGATCCGGGGGTGTTTGCCGGCTCGTACGCCTTCAACAAGAACGACAGTTTCGGCACCGTCAAGACGGTGCTGGGCAATGGTCCCAACGTGTTCAACCTCGCGGTCGAGCCCGGGTTCACCGTGTCCGAGGTCGCCACCAGGATCGGGCAATTCCCCGGGCACGACGGATCGGCCTTCATGCAACTGGCCGACGGGGGCTCGCTCCATTCCCAGTGGCAACCCGCCGGGGTCACCAGCCTCGACGGACTGCTGGGGACCGGGAGCTACCGGATCCTTCCAGGGGAATCCGACACCCAGCTGCTGACCGAGATGATCGATCGGTTCGATAGCCAGGCCAACGGCATGAACCTCGTGGCCCGGTCGGCCGCCCTCGGGTTGACTCCGTATCAGGCCATCACCATGGCCTCCATCGTGCAGAAGGAAGGCGTCATCCAGAAGAACCTGGGCCCGGTCGCCCGGGTCATCCTCAACCGCCTGGGCAAGAACACGCCGTTGCAGATGGACTCCACCGTGCTCTATTCCGAGGGCCGGGACGGAGGCCCGGTGACCAACGCCGATCTCCAGATGCAGTCCCCGTACAACACCTACCTCCACACCGGGCTCACCCCCACTCCGATCTGTTTCCCGGCGCCGGCCGCCCTGCAGGCCGCGCTGAATCCGCCGGCCGGGTCGTGGCTGTTCTTCGTGCTGGTCCAGTCTGACGGGACCGAAGCATTCTCCGACACCTACGCCGAGCAGCTGGCCAACCAGGCCATCGCCAAACAGCGCGGGCTCGGGTAGCCACGGTGGCGCCGGAGCCGGTTCCGCATTCGATCCTGTCGATCCCCTCGACCCCCTCGGCGGCCACCACCGTGGTCGGCGTGATCGGCGACCCGGTGGCCCATTCGCTGTCCCCGCGCCTTCACAACGTGGCCTTTGCTGCTCTCGGCCTCGACTGGGTGTCGGTCGGTTTCCGGGTGCCCGAAGGTGAAGCCGCGGCTGCCCTGATCGGCGCTCGTGCCCTGGGGATCAAAGGGTTGTCGGTGACCATGCCCCACAAGGACGACGTTGCCGCCCACGTCGACCACCTCACCCCGATCGCCGAACGCCTCAACGCGGTGAACTGCGTGACGAATAACGTCGGCGTGCTGACCGGTGACAACACCGACGGCCGGGGCCTGGTCGCCGCCCTCCGCCGGGGCGGGCATTTCGATCCGGACGGTCACCGGTGCCTGGTGGTGGGAGCCGGGGGGGCGGCCCGGTCGGTGATCGCGGCGCTGGCCGACGCCGGTGCCTCGGAAGTCGTGGTGGTGAACCGCACCCCAGCCCGGGCCACAGCGGCCGCCGCCCTGGCCGGCGCCATCGGCCGGGTCGGCGAGGCGACCGACGCCGCCCACAGCGAGCTGATCGTCAACGCCACGCCCACCGGAATGGCGGGATCCACCGGGCCCGACCCATGGGCGCTCGACCCGGAACTGCTGGGCCCGGGCCAGCTGGTGGTGGATCTCGTCTACCACCCGGCGGTCACCCCCTGGCTGGAGGCGGCCCGGGCCCGGGGTGCCGACGTGCTGAACGGCCTGGGCATGCTCGTCCACCAGGCGGCGCTCCAACTGGAACAGTGGACTGGCCTGGAGCCCCCGGTGGATGCCATGTGGCGAGCGATTGGGGAGTTCACCTCCGAGTAACCTGGTCCCCCGAGCGCCATGGTGAACTACGCCCCTGCACACGTTGGCCGCCGGCCTCGAGACATCACTGCCCGGTTCGACGTGGTCCTGATCGGGACGTCGCTGCTGCTGGCGCTCACCGGGGTGGTGATGATCTATTCCGCCACCCGGGGGAAGTTGGCACTGGCCGGCGATGATCCCCACTACTACCTGAAGCGCCAGGCCATCTTCATGATCATCGGGGTGGTGGTGATGGTGGCCCTGACCGTCTTCGACTACCGGCGGCTCGAACAGGTGAGCACCATTCTCTATGTCGGGACACTGGTGGCGCTGGCCGGCGTCTACGTGGCCGGGAAGAGCGCCCAGGGGTCCCAACGCTGGTTCCCGCTGGGTCCGTTCCAGATCCAACCGTCGGAGTTCGCCACCCTGACGGTGATCATCGCCATTGCCACCTACTGTGCGCGGCGTCGCGAAGGCTTGGAGTTCAAGGACCTGGTCCGCCTCCTCATCCTGGCCGTGGTGCCGATCGTGATCATCATCAAGCAGCCCGACCTCGGCACCGGCATCGTCCTCAGCGTGATCCTGGTGGTGATGCTGGCGGTGGCCGGGATGCCGGGCCGCTATCTGATGCTGGTCATCTTCGGGGCGGTGCTGGTCGTGCTGGTGGCGCTCAACCTGGGCTTGCTCCAGCACTATCAGATTGCCCGGCTGACCAGTTTCATCAACCCCAACGGCGCCAGCTCCACCGCCACCTACAACGTGACCCAGGCCAAGAACGCCATCGGCGCCGGGGGCCTGTTCGGGAAGGGCCTGTTCCGCGGTGCCCAGACCAACCTCTCCTATGTCCCCTTCCAGCAGACCGACTTCATCTTCTCGGCCGTCGGTGAACAGGTCGGCTTCGTCGGTTCTAGCCTGCTGCTGTTCCTCTACGGGGTGGTGGCCTGGCGGATCCTCCGGACCGCCCAGGTGGCTCGGGACAACTTCGGGCGCCTGCTGTGTGCCGGCGTGTTCGCCCTGCTGGTGTTCTCCGTGTTCGAGAACGTAGGCATGAACATGGGAATTATGCCGGTGGCCGGCATCCCGCTGCCCTTCCTCTCCTATGGGGGTTCCGCCTCGGTGGTGTTCTTCGCCGCCGTCGGGATCACCGCCAGCGTGCACGCCCGGAGTGTCCGATGACCGAGACCTCCAGCCACCCGGCCGCCGACGACCTCCCCGCTGCACCAGAGGTCCCAGTCCCGGCCATCCCGGTTCCAGAGGTCGACCCCGCCGACCCCGCCGACACCGCCGACACCGTCGACCCGGTGGCCCCGGCCGGCCCGGTCAGCGAGGTTCCGGGTCCCGGCCTGCCCGCCACCCCCGAGGAGGCTCCGCCCGCCGCCGCCGCCGTCGCCGCCTCGATAACCGGGTACCGGATGGCCATCGTCACCTCGGTGACCGTCGACCTTCCCGTGCAACATCCGACGGTGGTGTTGCGGGAGACCGAGTCGCCCCGCCGACAGCTGTCGTTCTCGGTCGGCCTCCAGGATGGGATCGCGATTTCCCAGGCGTTGCGCCGGATCCCGACCCCGCGGCCGCTCACCCACGAACTGGTGGCCGATGTGCTCCAGGCGTTCGACGTCGACGTCGTCGCCGTTCGGCTGGTCGGCCGGCAGGGCAGCACCTACTTCGCCGAGTTGGACCTCCGGGGCCCCAATGGGCGTTCGGTGCACTCCTGCCGTCCGTCGGATGCCGTCGCCATCGCCCTCCGGCAGCCGGTGCCGGTGCCGATCCTCATCGATTCGAGACTGTTCGAGGTGCTGGGCGACGTCGCACCGCTCTGAGGGCTGATCCGCTCAGGGCAGGTTTCCGCCCGCGACTCAACCCCGGGGTCCGGCCAACAGGGCTCGGCG
>DASZIT010000057.1:0-90346 GCA_035948855.1 Acidimicrobiales bacterium
CTCGCGTTCTGCCGCGTGCTCGGGGGGCTCATCGAGGTCGTGCTCCCCCTTGACGACCGACCACGCATGGGCTTCCTTGTTCTTCCAGAATGGTCCGCCCGGATGGACGATCAGGACCTCAAGGCTCTGGTCGGGCAAGACCTTGAAGGGGAGTATCCCTGCACTTCGTTTGGGCACCTGGCTCCGACTCCTTTCTTACGGTCTTCTGCTTTCCTACGCTCTTCGGCGCCGGCCGACCGGCGAATCCAGGCCCGTTTCCCGGGTCTAGCTCAGCCGCCCGCCCCCGGCACCCTACCGACCGAATCCTCCGGACGGTGGCCTTCTTTGGCTTGTTCGAATCGGACCCGGACCGTCCGACCCGTCTCTGAATTGCTCGGATCCGGGTGGCCTTTTGGGGAGCCGTCCGGGAGCCGCCGTCAATACTGGCGTGAGGCATGCTGTGGTGATGAACACGCTTGCCAGCTATGAGCTCGAGGGCCACGTCGCCACCATCACCTATAACCGACCGGACACCCTCAACGCCATCAACGCGGAGATGCGTCGGGCACTCAATGATGCATTCACCCGATTTCGCGACGATGAAGAGGCGTGGGTCGCCATCGTCACCGGCGCCGGCAAGGCCTTCTGTGTAGGCGCCGACATCCGGGAAGGCGCCGGGGCAACCGGCGAGTTCTCCGGAACGTTCTGGGAGAAGCCCACCGTCAACTCCTTCGAGAGCGGTTGGGAGATATTCAAGCCGGTCATCGCCGCGGTGAACGGCTACTGCCTTGGATACGGGCTCACCCTGGTCACCTGGTGCGACTTCGTGATCGCCAGCGATCGGGCCGAGTTCGGATTTCCCGAGGTCCGGCTCGGGGTACCCACCATCGTTGGGGCGATCCGGCTCCCTCAACGGATCAACTGGCAGTACGCCATGGAGATGCTTCTGACCGGTGAACGGGTCAGCGCGGCGCGGGCCAAGGAGATCGGCCTGGCGGGCTGGGTAGTGCCCCACCACGAGCTGATGGACGAGGCACGGTCGCTCGCCGATCGATTGGTTGCCGCCGCCCCGTTGGCCGCTCGGGCCACCAAGGAGGTGGCGGTGCGGTCACAGAGTTTGCCCCCGGTCGAGGCCCTTCGGTTCGGGGAGACCATGCGCATCGTGGCCATGGCCACCGAGGACGCCACCGAGGGCTTCCGGGCCACGGCGGAGGGTAGGGCGCCCCGGTGGGAGGCCCGGTGATGAGCCGGACGGAGGCCGGGTTGGACCAAGCTGTTGACCAGGGTTCCGTCCACCGTGGCCGGTCGCCCCGGACGGGCGCCGGACGTTAGGGTCTCCAGCGTGGAGATCTTCAAGGAGTTCACCTTCGAGGCCGCTCATCGGCTGCCGAATGTCGCACCCGGCCACAAATGCGCCCGCTTGCACGGACACTCCTACCAGGTCTCGGTGTACCTCTCCGGCCCGGTAGACCCACACGATGGCTGGGTCCGCGACTTTGGTGACATCAACGGCGCCATGGAGCCGCTCCTCGAAGTGCTCGATCACTACTACCTCAACGACATCGAGGGCCTGGAGAACCCGACCAGCGAGGTGCTGGCTCGCTGGATCTGGGGCCGGCTGAGCGATCCGCTGCCCGAGCTCTCCCAGGTCACCGTTCGCGAGACATGCACGTCAGGCTGTCTGTACCGGGGAGAGCCGTAGGTGCAGTGGCGGTAGCCAACGCCGTTGCGGTATTGGCCAGCGGCGGTCTCGACAGTGCGATTCTGGTCGCTCAGCTGGCGACCGAGGGCCGTCAGGTGACGCCCATCTATGTGCGTTTCGGCCTTGCCTGGGAGGACGCGGAGGGCCGCCATCTCGAGCGGTTCCTCAGCGCCCTGTCGGCCCCGGACCTCAGGCCGCTCGTCGTGCTCGACCTACCGGTAGCCGACATCTACGGGAAGCACTGGAGCGTCACCGGACAAGATGTCCCCGACGACGACTCGCCCGACGAAGCCGTCTACCTCCCCGGCCGCAACCTCCTGTTGCTGGCGAAATCCAGCGTCTGGTGCGCGCTCAACGGAATTCCGACCATCGCGCTCGGGACCCTGGCCGCGAATCCGTTTCCCGACGCCGACCGCGAGTTCTTCGCCGGGTTCTCGGCGCTGGCCGGACGGGCGCTCGGCTTCCCACTCGAGGTGGTCACTCCGTTCGCCGGTCTGGCCAAGCATCAGGTCCTCGAGGCCGGGCGGCAATTCCCGCTCGACCTGACGTTCTCTTGCATCTCGCCGCGCTCGGACCGCCATTGCGGACTCTGCAACAAGTGCGCGGAGCGGCAACTCGCCTTCGACCGGCTGGGCTTGGCCGACGCCACCGACTACGCCGCGTGATGGGCCGGGTAGGTCGACGATTCATCGCCCCGGTCTCCTTCGGATTGGGAGATCTGGTGGTTTCCCTCCCCGTGGTGCAGGCGATGGTGGCCGCCGGCAGGTGTTCGGGCACCGAGACGTGGCTGGTGACCCGCTCGCCCAGCCAGGTGGCTCTGGCTGAACGCATCGGCGGCCTGGCCGGAACGGTGCCCGAGGGCGACGTCGCGATTTGGCCCCCCGAAGACCTCGTCGACCTGCGCGACCATCCACTGCAGCGTGATTTCTGGTGGGGAACACCGGAGTTTGCCGCCGCCCACGGTGCCCTGTCGATCAACGAGATCATCGCCCGCATCGGGGCCGATCTTGGCGTGGTCGCCGACTTCTCGAAACCGGTCCCTCTCGAGTCCCGGCGCCGACCTGACGCCGAAGGTCTGGTCCTCCTTGTCGCCGACGCCGACGGGACCGCAAAACGATGGGCGCCCGAGCGCTGGGTCGAGCTGGCCACGTTACTGAGGCGCCGGGGTCTCGGCGTCGCCGTCGTCACTCGTGACGAGGGCGACAACCCACTGGTGGACCGCGGCATCGCGCGCCTGGTGGCCGCGACCCCCGGCGACGCCGTCGACGTACTGAGCGCCTGCCGTGCCGTCGTCGGTGTCGACACCGGGCTGACCCACATCGCCGCCCAGCAGGGGACACCGACGATCACCCTCTGCCGTTTGCCACCGGTCTACTTCCGGGACTGGGACCACACCCGCCTGGTGGCGGGATCTCGTTGTGATCCGGCGTGCCAGCAGGCCGAAAAGGAGTACGCCTACAACCAGCGGGTACAGGTGGGGGCGGAGCACCCCGCGCCCCGTCGGTGTCCGGCAGAAGTTGGCTGCCTCGACCCGATCGGGGCCGGTTCAGTGATGAAAGCGTTGGGTGAGCTCTGTTGATGGATTCTTTCCCGGCGAGCCGAGTGGTGAACTCTCAAGCCGCAGGCATCGGGCGGATCGTCTCCTTCGGCAACCGATGCGCCTGGAACAACCTGGGCCGCAACGTCGTGTTCGCCGATGCCAACCTGCACCCGATGGCGATTTTCGGGGATACCTTGTTTCCGGAGGACGACGAGGCGTCGCAGTTCGATCTCGACATCCACGCCATCGTCGAACTTGGCGACACCGGGCAGATCGCCATCGTCAATCACCTGGGCTCGGTGCGGATCTTCGATGCCCCTTGGACCCTCCGACCCGGGCCCGTCGTCGGGCACTACCTCCGAGAGGCCCGGCGACTCGACTATCTCGAGGACGTCGAGCGGGTCATCGGCCTCGGAGGCCGCCTGGTGACGTCCCGACCCCGAAGTCGACGCCTGGGCGGGGTGCTGGTGTCCCTACCCATCACGTCATCGCCCGGGCGCCTCGACGCCGACACCGAGCAAGAGTCATTCGGCTTCGTCACCGCCCTTGCCTCGGGCTCGACCCCCGACGGCCACGGCTGGGTCGCCCTGGGTGGCGAGGGCCGGGTCCGGCTGGTCGAAGCCGATCACGGACGGCTGGGTGCCACCCGGTGGGAGGCCCCGGTCGATTTCCTCACCGCCGCCCTGGTGGCTTGGGGGTCTTCGCTGTGGGCGGCAGGCAGCGCTACCGGCGGCGCCGGTCTCGATGACTACGACTGGGATCGACTGGGGGGAGGGGGACTGGCTCAGATCGACCTCGCCAGCGGCGACGTGGTGGCTTCCGCCCGGTTCGGCGCCGATCTGGCCTGGGGGAGTGGCGGGGTCGCCCTGGTGGTGGTGGACGGCATTCCCTGTGGCCTGGGCCGACGAGGGGAGCTGCACACGCTGGTCCCCGGCGAGCCGGAAACGACTCAGCTGACCGCGGGGCTCGCCCCCCAACCTCTCGGCATCGCCCATGTGGCGGTGGTCGGCGACCAGCTCGTCATCGGCTTCAACCGGGGCGGCTACCGACTCCACCGAGTGCCGTTGGCCACTATCAGCCGCCTGCTCCGCGACCGTCCGGCCCGTAGAGCTTGAGACTCTCGTGCCCAACGAAACGCCGGGTTCCGTGGGCCAGGTCGTTGAGCAAGGTGCCGATGGCCTCGACGAGTGAGGCGAGCTGGCTCCGCAATCGGGGTATCCGCTCGGAGACGCGCCCGGCGTCGGCGGTTCCCGAGGCGGCCAGGGCCTCGGTCGAGGCCAGTCGGATGACCAGCACCGATAGGCGGTCGATGGCCATCCCCGGGCTTTCGGTTACCAACGGTGCCTCCCCGCAGGGTTCGATGGCATGAAGAATTGCCCGGTCGATGGCTTCGATTAGTGCGTGGCGGGCCCGGTTCAGATCATCAATGTCCCGTTTGGCGGCGGCGACCCTGGCGTCGTTGGCGTGGTCCCGGCGGACATCGTCCTCCCGGTCCCACTGCTCGGTGTTGCTGCGATGCAGCGCCAGGATCGGATCGATGATCCTGCCCATCTCTTCGCCTGGCCACCCCGTTCCACTTGCCGCTGGGGATCGCAACACGTCGACGATGGCGGCAGCAGTGGGGAGCCCGGAAGCGTTCATGAACCGGATTCAAGGTAATTGAGGATGGTGCGGGCAGCCAGCGAACCTTGCCCGACTGCGGTGGCGATGCGCGCGTAGGCGCCCTCAACGACATCCCCGGCGGCAAAGGTACGAGGGTCCGAAGTCCGGAGGTCGCCGTCGACCGCGATCCCACCATGGCGGCCGAGGTCCAGCTGGTCGCGGACCAGGTCGACGCTCGGTGCCCGGCCCAGCTTGAGGACGACGCCGGCGACCTCCAGCTGACGATGCTCGCCAGTGCTCGGCTCCAGGATGCGGAGCGCTTCGAGGTGGTCCGAACCGACGAGGGCGCCGAGTGTCCACCCGGCCATTTCGGTGATGCGATCCTCTGACCGGAGCCGCTCGACGACGTCCGCTCTGGCCGTGAGACCGGGCGAGCGGTGGATAAGGGTCACCACGGACCCGGTCCCGGCCAGTTCCAACGCGTCGAGCAGGGCGCTGTCTCCGCCGCCGAAGACCGCCATCGGCCGGCCCGCGAAGCGGGCCAGATGCGGCTCGACCAGATAGGTCACGTCCCCTCCGAAGGATCCATCCGGCGCGTTCTCGAGCTCACGCCGGCTCGATCCGGTGGCCACCAGAACACTGCGTGCCCGGTATCGATGGGTGCCGGCCTCGACGAGTCCGGCGGCAAGATCCACTCGGGTCACCGACTGGCCCAGATGTACGCGGTCATCGAGCGTTGAAGCATGGCGGGCCAGGGCGGCCACCAGGGCTTCGTTGCCGTCCGGCGCCGGCGCCACATTGCGCACGTCGTGGGGAATCTGGTCGATCTGTCCGCCGACCTTGGCGGCGGCGTCGAGCACCACCACGTCGAGCTTGATGTCGTGGCACTCGATGGCGGCACTCACCCCCGCCGCACCCGCGCCGATGACGGCGACATCGTGGAGTGTCTCGGCCGGCATCGGCCCAGACTACGACCATGATCTGACCCCGTCGGTCAGTCGGAAGCGTCAGTTCCCGGCGTCCCGGGTCCGATCGTCAACCCGGGGACACCACCGGGGGAGGCAGGGGGTGCTCCGGCTCAGAGGTGCAGGCCGCACTCGGTCTTCGCCTCGCCCCACCATCGACCGGCCCGACGGTTCCCCTGGCTGGAGACCGGCCGGGTGGTCGGGGCACAACCGATCGAGAGATAGCCCCGTTCGACCAGAGGATGAACCGGCAGGGCTCGACGGACGACGTAGTTCTCGACGTCGGCGTCGCTCCAGGTGGCGAGGGGATTGATCTTCACCATTTGGCGACGCCCGTCCCACATCACCACCGGCGCCTCCGCTCGATGGTCGGTGTCCACTCGTTTGAGGCCGGATATCCATGCCCGCTTGCCCGCCAACGCGGCGTTGAGGGGTTCTACCTTGCGCAGGTCGCAGCACCCCTGGCTCCCACAGAGAACGCCCTCCGCCTCGGGCATCGGCTTTTGAATCCGCAGGTTCAGCTCATATCGCCGGCGGACGTCGTCCACAAAGGCCAGGGTCTCGGCGAAATGGTAGCCAGTGTCCAAGAACAGCACTTCGACATCGGGATTGATCTCGACGGCCATGTCGATTATCACGCAATGCTGGAACGAACAAGCGATCGTAAGGTCCCTCCCGAAGCGACGAACCGCCCACTCGATGACGTCCCTGGGGTGGGCTGTCTCCAAGTCAGCCGAGATCCCGGCCAATTCACTTCGATCGATGTCGGGCTCGAGGTCGAGTAGCACAAGCTCGATACTGGCCTCCGGAACTGAGGCTCGACTGGGAAACGACTAAGAAAAGGTGAAGAAGTGGGCCGGTCAAGATCCGGGCCAGGAGGGGATTTCCATGGAACGACTGACCAACAGGGCCGCCATCGTGACCGGCGGCGGCGGCGGTATCGGTGGGGCGACGGCGCGAGCTCTGGCCAGGGAGGGCGCCTCGGTGGTGGTGGCCGACATCGATGGAGAGGCGGCCGAGCGGGTGGTAACGGAAGTAACCGATGCGGGTGGCCGCGCCATTGCCTTCCAGGGTGACCTGTCCGAAGAGACCCAGGTGGTCTCGGCCATCGCCGCCGCCATCTCGGGTTTCGGGCGCCTGGACATCCTCCACAACAACGCCGCTCTCACCGAGTCAGCCTTCTTGGCCCGTGACACCGCGGTGACCGACCTGCCGATGGAGGTCTGGGAGCGGACCCTGGCGGTGAACCTGAGCAGCCAGATGCTCACCTGCAAGCACGCCATTCCCGAGATGGTGCGCCAGGGCGGCGGCTCCATCATCAACATGTCGTCCGGCGCGTCGCTCAAAGGCGACCGGACCCGCACGTCCTACGGCGTATCCAAGGCCGGGGTCAACGCCCTCACCATGTACGTGGCGACGAGCCATGGCAAACACGGCATCCGGGTCAACACCATCGTGCCCGGGCTCATCATCACCGACGCGGTGCGCGCCCACCTGGACGAGAAGACATTGGCCGGGCTCGGGAAAGCGACCTTGACGCCGTATCTGGGTCAGCCCGACGACATCGCCGACCTGGTGGTGTTCTTGGCGTCGGATGAGTCCCGCTACATCACCGGGCAAATGATCGCCATCGACGGTGGGATGTCCGCCCACGTCGGGCTCGGAGGAGCCGACTGAGGAGGCTCTACGGTCCCCAGGCCGGGCCGAGGACATAGTCGCCCGACTCGGGATGGTGGTACCAACCGCCCGCCGCCTGGGTGCCCCCGTCGACGTGGATGGTCTGGCCCGTCACGTAGCTGGAAAGCTCCCCGGCCAGAAAAACGGCGGCACCGGCCATCTCGTCGACGTGACCGGTCCGACCCATCGGGATGGTCAGCCCAAACCCGGCTTCGGCACCCGGCGGGGCCACCGCCGCCAGCCCTTCGGTCATGGTGATGTCGGGGGCCAGGGCATTTACGCGGATGCCGTGGGGCGCCAACTCCAGAGCCGCGGTCTTGGTGAAATTGATCACCCCGGCCTTGGCCGCGGCATAGGCGGCGTACCCGGGGGCGGCGCGGACACCCTCGATCGACGTCACGCTCATGATGCTGCCCCCACTTCCGTTCGCGACCATCACCCGGGCGACTCGTTGGGTACACAGTATGACGTGCTTGAGGTTCGAGCGGTAGAGGGCGTCCCAGCCATTCTCGGACGTCTCCAGGATCGGCGAGGAGAAGACGCCGCCGGCGTTGTTCACCAGAATGCTCACCGGGCCCAACTCCGCCAAGGTGCGTTCCAGCGCCTGGTCCACCTCGCCGGAATCACGGACATCCGTGGTGATGCCGATGCCGCCGACTTCATCCCCGGCCGCCGCCACGGTGTCGGGATTGCGTTCCCAGATCGCCACCTTTGCCCCGAAGGCGGCCAGGCCGCGGGCGATACCCCGGCCGATCCCGGAGCCGCCTCCGGTCACCACCGCCACCCGATCGGTGAGCATCACTGACGAGGGCTCGATGGACACAGGGGCGACAGTACAATAGGTTCGCAGCGAACGAGCAAGTGGGTTCCGGCCGCGCCGGAAGAACCGGGGGATTGCGTGCCGAGAATTGAGCCGATTCCATTGGAAGAGCTGGCGCCGGAGCCACGCCGGATCATTGAAGAGGGGGTGGCCAACGGCACCTACGCCACCCCGGTCCCCCTGCAGATATTCGCCTACAAGACGTCGCAGATCCTGATGACCAATGCCGCCCGTGGCGCCTGGGGGCAGCAGTCACTCCTCGGGGGAAGGATCCTCGAGCTGCTGCGGATCCGCAGCGCCCAGCTCGGGGAGTGCCAGCCGTGCATGCAGTCGAGGAAACACGACTCCATCACCGATGAGGACGTCGCCTGCCTCATCGGTCCGGGCGGTTCGGACCTCACTGAACAGGAACGGCTGGCCGTGGCGTTCCTCGATCTTCTCTCGGCCGATCATCACGCCATCGACGACGATTTCTACCGGCAGCTCGGCGAGGTGTTCACCGCGGCTCAGATCGTCGAGCTCGGCTTCACCTGCGCCAACGCTATGGGGCTCCATCGCTTCATCCACACGCTCGACGTGTTCGGGGAGAGTGCGCCGGTCATCCCCTACAGTGCCGAACAGGTTGACGCCGGCCGGCTGGATCCGTCCGCCCACCTGTCCACATGACCCAGACGGTCCTGGTGACGGGGGCCACCGGGCTGGCCGGTGCCAACATCTGCAAATTGCTGGTTGGTCGCGGCGACCGTGTGCGTGCCCTGGCCCGTGAGACGGCGGACACCGATCCCCTTGCCTCCCTCGGGGTCGAGGTGGTCACCGGAGATGTGACCGATGCGGATGCCGTCCGGCGGGCGGCCACCGGCAGCGACGCCGCCATCCACTGCGCGGCCCTGTTGGGTGGGGCCAGCCAGAATCTGGCTGATTTCGAGGCGGTGAACATCGGCGGCACCAAGAATGTGCTCGATGCCGCCGAAGCTGCGGGCCTCCGGCGGGTGGTGGCGGTCAGCACCGGCACGTTCTTCGATACCGCCGGGGGGCTCGACCGGGAGGACGCCCAAGTGTCCAAGGAGCCGAGCTCGGATCCGTACACGATCACCAAAATGGTGGCGTTCCTCGATGCCATGTCCCGGGCCGCCAAGGGTCAGGACGTGGTCAGCACCCATCCCGGGGCGATCTTCGGGCCCTCACCGGTCGAGAGCAACGCCCTGGGCCGGACCAGCTTCAACCGGGTGCTGATGTCGGCCCTCCGCCAGCGGATCGACCGTTACCTAACGTTTCCGGTGAGCTGGGTGTTCGCCGAAGACATCGCCCGGGGATGCATCCTCGCCCTCGACAAGGGGGTGGCCGGCGAGCGCTACATGCTCGATGGTCAACCGGAGGACGTGGTGAGCGTGGCCAACGCCTGCAACCGCATTTGCCAACTGGCCGGCCTGGATCACCGCGTCGTCGACGTCGAACCCTCGGATGATCCGGAGTTGGCCGAGGTGTTCGGGCCGACGCTGGTGGCGATCGCCACCAAGGCGGCGGCCGGGAGTCCGGTGCGGCGGAGTCTGACGGACTCCAAGACCTACAAGCGACTGGGCTACGACCCCATCAGCCTTGACCAAGGTCTGGAGTCGACCATCGGGTGGCTCCGGGAGATCGGTCGCATCAGCTAGTTCGCCGGCTCCGTTCGCCATCGGCCTCCGACCAGGCATGCCAGGCCCGGTACCCACCGACAAGGTCCACGGCTCGGGCATAGCCGAGGTCGGCCAGCGACGCGGCCGCCAAACTCGATGCGTATCCCTCGGAGCAGACGATCACAACCGGCTGTTCGATGCCGCGAGCTTCGGGCAATCGATGGGTTCCGGTTGGATCGAAGCGCCACTCGAGAACGTTGCGCTCAACAATCAGGGCTCCGGGGAGCGAGCCCTCTTCCCGGCGCTGGGCTTCAGGACGGATGTCGACGATGAGGCCTCCCTCGGCCACGATGCCGTAGAGCTCGTGCGGCCCGACTCGATGGATGCGCCGGCGGGCCCGCTCCAGCAGGTCGGTGGCCGAAATGCTCATGGGATCGCCGCCCCGAACCGGTAGCGCAGCGTGCGGCCGGTCACCAGTCGGCTATTGGCCACGTCGTAGTGGGTCATCTCGGTCAGGCGGGGAGAATAGGCATGGACACTGATGGCGGGCAGGACTCCCGCGTTGATGAGGTCATGGACGTGCGGGGCTTCGAACGTGGTCGATGCTCCCGCCGGAAGAACGGTGGTTGCCGCCTTCACCAGTCCGTCGGACCCTTCGGTCACCGTCGTCTCGGTCAACTCTCCGCTCGCCACCACAATGGCACCCGATGATTCTCCGTGATCGTGCAACTCGATTGCACCGCCTGGGGGCCAGGCGATCACCCAAGCCTCAAAGGCGTCTGACGCCACCATAACGTCCCAGACCCGCCGGGTCGGGCGGTTCATCCCGGGCCACGAGTGTGCGACCAAAGCCAGTCCTTCGGCAATAGCGAGGAGCTCGCCGGCACCCAGGAATGACGGATCTGCGGCCGGATGCAGGAGGCGACCGGAAGGTTGGGCCTCGCGCCACCGTAGATTCGCCGACGCCTCGGGTGGCTCGATGCGGTGAAGCAGCGAGGTGGTCATGCGGGGTGCCGGAAGTTGCGTGGCGGGTGACGCCGGAGGGAAGTGCGGTGGGGGGAGTACCTGCCAATCGTCATGCGACCACGGTACGGGGCAATAGCTGACTAATCAAGTCGGATTTATGGGAAATTTACTTGGCCGGCGAATTGCGCTTTCGGTGGCTCCGAGCCGACCATCCTCGAATTGTCAAAATTGACACTTAATATGACTGACGTCATCTGCTGGCGAATCGGGAGGGTCATGACTACTTCGCTCGTGTTCTTTGGAATCCTCGGCATCATCACGACGGCCGTCGCCTTCGTCGTCAACCGCCGGCTCTTCGTCAGTGGCGGTGCCGGGCGGGCGTCGACGCTCGAGTCTCTGTACTACCTCTTCGGTCTGGCGTCGCTCGGTCTCGGCTGGTACTTCAATGTCCGTTACACGCACCAGTACGGCCACCAGGCGACCTACGTGGGGTACACCAAGGCGCTCTTCGCCAACTGGGCGTCAGACTCCGCGGCCCAGGACTACATCATGGTCAACGTCATCCTGTTCCCGCTGTGGTCGATCACTGATGGACGAAGGCGGGGTATGCGGATCCCCTGGATCTTCTTTGTGATGAGTCTCTTCACCAGTCTTGCCTTCTCGGTGGCGGTGTACCTGGCTTTTGTCGAGCGACAGATTCGCTACGGGCGCGCGGTGCCGGCCGAGTCGAGCACTTCGTACCCGCAGTTGTAGCCCGGGATGAACGTGATCCCCGGGCCGCCGTGGCAGCCCGCACCGCAGAGGTAGAGGCCCTCGATCGGGATCGGAGCATCGGGCCAGCCCCGGGGTCCCGGGCGGAACGGGCCCATGAACTCCGGCTGCAGCAGGCCGTGGGTGAAGTCACCGCCGGTGCAGCCGAACATCAATTCATAGGTGTAGGCGGGATAGTTGAACTGGCGCTCGACCAGATCCGGGAAGTTGGGCGCCATCGAGGTGATCTTCGCCACGATCCGATCGGCCATTTCGTCGCGGAGTCTCGCCTGGTCGGCACGGGTGGTGGCGATCGGGGAGTAGAAGGCAAAGCCACTGGCTACGTGCTTCCCCGGCGGAGCCAGGTCCGGGTCGCGCAACGACGGAATGGACAGGTTGAAGGACGGCGAGTCGGGGACAAGTCCGCGGACCGATTGCTCGAAGTCGCGCTGCATGTCTTCGGCGGTTCCGAAGAACGTCACGTTGTGGCGGAGATCCCCCTCGTTGAGTGCCTGGTTGGGGCCGGCATACTCGGGCAGCCCGCGGAGGGCGAAATGGATCTGGAAGTAGGCCGCCCGATGGTCGATGGCGTCGATGCGCTGGGCGAAGGCATCCGGCAGCCCGTCCCGGTCGAGCAACTGGGTGAAGGTGGCGGTCGGGTCGAGGTTCGACACCACCACCGGCGAAGTCACCACTTCACCGTCGGCCAGGGACACCCCCTCCACCCGACCGCCGGCAGTGATGATGTTCGAGACCTTCACATGGCGACGGAGCTCGCCGCCGTACTCCTCGAACAGTCCGAGGAGATGGTCGGACATGGTGCCGATACCCCCTTGGACCTTGGACATCGTCGCGTCGCCCGGTGATGCCAGGGCGAAGGCAAGGCAGAGAGCGCTTCCTGCCGAGTAGGGGCCGAGGTAGGTGGAGTTGACGGCCAGGAAGGCCAGCATGCTGCGGATCTGAGCATGCTTCTGGCGATCGGGGAGGAACCGGTCGACGACATCCATCACGCTACCGAACATGGCGGTGCGGATCGCCTGTCGCTCGTTCTCGTTCGATGCGGACGCCCACATCTCGTCGAGGGACTTCGGCGGCTTCCGCACATCAAGCCGGCCGATGGCCCGGGCGGGCGCCTCCGCCCAGGCGGCGACCTCGGCCATGCCGAGCACGGCGTCAAGGCCGAAGCAATCGCTGAGATGCTCGAGCAGCCGGGCCGGATCGCTGTAGAGCAGGATGGGCGGCTCACCCGAGGCCCCGATGCTGGCCGACTGCACTTCCGGCTCGTAGATGGGGCACGAGGCGAAGCCCAAGTCGTCGAAGATCTCGGTCGGAATCGGGAACTGGATCGACCCGGCCAACTCGAAGCGGTAACCACGGGCGAGCTCGGTGGTGGTGGCCATTCCCCCGATGAAGTGGTTCTTCTCCAGGCACAGGACCCGCATCCCGCCCCGAGCCATGACGGTGGCCGCGGTGAGGCCGTTGTGGCCGGCCCCCACCACAATGGCGTCGTAGTCCGGCATTCCGGTCACGGTAATCACGCCTGGAAGTTTTGTCTAATTTGACATTGTGGTCAGAAGGACCGCTTGGGGTGCGGAGCGAGTCCCTGATCGAGCTGGGTCAGCGCAAGTTCGGTCAGCCGAGCCAGTTCGTCCAGATTGGTGTGGTCCGATCGCATCCAGGTGTCCAGGGCCGCGAAGGTGGCCGCCGCGATGCACTGAGCGGCCACTGCGGAGAGGAACCTGGCGTCTTCCTGGTCCGGGGTCCCCTGGCGCAGCAGGTGGCGTTCGACCTCGATCGCGAACTCGGCCTGGACCTGATTGATGTGCCTCTCTATCCGCTCGCGATCGAGCTCACGATCGCGAAGAGCGGCGATCCCGTACATCTGCTGGCGATCGAACGGGAACGAATGGATGGAAGCCAGGACCGCCTCGGTGATCGATTCATCAGGTGGGCGGGCCTCCAGGGCGGCCCGGAACCATTGCAGGCTGGCGTCGTAGTCAGCGAAGAGCAGGTCATGCTTCGAGGTGAAGTGGCGGTAGAACGTGCGGAGCGTCACCCCGGCGTCGACCGCGATCTCCTCTGCCGAGGTCTCTTCGACCCCCTGCGCCAAAAAACGCACCTGCGCAGCCCGACGAAGGGCCTCGCGGGTTCGCTCACTGCGGGCGGTCTGTGGAGGTAACGGCACGCAGTCGAGCCTAGCGATCCGCAATGATCCGACTGCGATGGCCCCATGTCAGGTCGAGCCGGCCCGGGGATCGGTCCTCAGGGTTCCTTGCGCACCTGGCGATCGAGAGCGGCGAGCCGTCGGTCCCACCGGGCGCTGACATCGCCCAACCAACCGGCCGCCTCACTCATCGCCTCGGCCCGCACCCGGTATCGCACATCTCTTCCGACCCGCTCGGTCATCAGCAGCCCCGCCCCAGCCAGGGTTCCCAGGTGTTTGACGATCGCCTGGCGGGACATCGGGTAGTCCGGCGCCAGCTCGGTGGCGGTCAGGGGTCCGTCGGCGGACAGGCGGTCGAGGATGCGGCGGCGGGTGGGATCACCGAGGGCCGCGAATACGGCGTCATCGTCCGCCATCCAAGTCAAGCAGTTACCAGCAATGTGGGCATCGAGGCGATGCACCACACGCCAGCCAACCGGCTGTCCCATGGAGACCACGAGGGCTCATCGCGACCCGCCACGTCGAGGGCCGAGGCGTTGGCACTGTCCTCAGGACTCACTGCGGATGCCGATTGCACCAACGCATCCACCGTCGGTACGCGTTGGCTTCGCAGCGGATCCTCGGTGATTGTCAGCTGTGTCCCGTCCTCGATCGATGCAAGGTTGTACGTCACCTCCGAGATCTCGGCGCCGCGGTCCTCGGGCCACCACTGAAATCGCAATTCATGAGGCGGGTCCACTGATTCCACCCGACCGATTCGTACTCCGTCCTCGCCATCCGCGAACCGGATGTCGCCGCCGGGCACGAGCTCCCATTCCACGGTGGAACCGAACCAGCTAGCCACCGACGACGGGTCAGTCAGGAGTTCCCACAAGTGGTCGACATCGACGGGAAATGCAATCTGGCGACGGAACACGATGGCCTCCTGGTCTCGATCTTCTCGGTCCTACATTATACGCAACTCTACAGTTGCACATCTTCTCTCCGGTGACTAATGTGCAACTATCAGGTTGCAGGAATGGGCCATGGGCAAATGGAGAGGCAGCGAGGAGAACGACGTGAACAGCTACAGGGTCAACAACTACATGGTGCCGACGGTCGTCGAGCAGTCGCCCCGGGGTGAGCGAGCGTTCGACATCTACTCCCGGCTGTTGAAGGACAGGATCGTCATGTTGAACACCGAGATCAACGACGACAGCGCCGGCCTGTTGGTCGCGCAACTCCTCCACCTGGAGGCCGAGGACCCGGACAAGGACATCTCGCTGTATGTCAATTCGCCGGGCGGCTCGGTAACCGCCACCTTGGGCATCTACGACACCATGCAGTTCGTCCACCCCGACGTCTCGACCATGTGCGTGGGGATGGCGGCCTCAGGGGCAGCGGTGCTGCTAGCCGGCGGGGCCCAGGGAAAGAGATACACCTTGCCCAACGCCCGGATACTCATTCATCAGCCGCACGGCGGGGCCCAGGGGCAGTCCATCGATATCGAGAACCAGGCCCGGGAGATCGGTTATCTCCGGAGCCGCCTGGAGGAGATCCTGGCCCGACACTGCGGTCAGCCAATTGAACGTATCGCCAAGGACACCGAGCGCGACTACATCGTTGGTGGTCACGATGCGGTTGCCTACGGGCTGGTTGACGAAGTCCTGGCCCCCCGAGCCTCGCTGGCCTCCGTGACCACAAAAGAGTTGAGCACGGCCGGAGTGGCGAAGACGGCGTCTAAGTCGCCGTGACGATCAGCCGGTCCTACCCGCCAGCCATCGCGGTCATCTACCCGACTTGTTCGGCACGCTCGAGACGTACCACCCGGAGTCGATGAACGAAGAGAACGGCTACGGCGACGACCACCAGCGCGGCGGCGACGTAGCCGGCATAGCTGAAGTCCTTTAGCACTCGGTGGTAGCTACTGCCGAGCCCGTACCCCACACTGGTGAGGATCGTGCACCACACCGCGCAGCCGATCACAGTGAAGGTCACAAACTTCGCCATGGCCATCTCACCCAGACCCGCGGCAAAGGAGACAAACGATCGAAGGAGAGGGATGAATCGCCCGAAGAGGACAACCGGCTCACCTCGGCGGGCGAACCACGCTTCTGCCCGGTCGAGATCTCGGTGAGTAAGGAGGACGTACTTTCCAAGCTTGTTCACCAGAGGTCGACCCCCATAGTACCCGATCAGGTATCCGGCCAGAGACCCGAGGACCTCGGCCAGGGTGGCGAGGACGATGACCAGTATCAAGTTCAGATGGTGGGGCTCGTTGGCAATCTGGCCACTGGCTAGCACGCCTCCGAAGATGATCGCGACTTCGGCCCCCACGGGAAGCCCCATCGACGAGATGAAGCTCAGGGTGAAGACGGCGAGGTACCCCCACGTTTCGAGAAAATGTTCCACGGTGTACTCCTAACGATCCGAAGGTCGACAGATTGTTGCCTTTGGAACGTCGTCGGGACCGGCGGTCTCGATCCAAGTCGTTCCGTATCTGATCAATGAGCCCCTCACGGGCCACACTCGCCAGTCTTTGAGTTAGACCGCGTGCAAACCGTCCCAGGCTTCCGCATTGCATCACAGCGTAAGCAATCCATGGCCGGAAGGCATCCACCTAAAGGATGATTTACCCGTCCGACCTGGGGATTAGTGACCTGGCTGTTCTTTCGCAGGACCTAGAGGAGTTTGATCGGGAAGGTCCGCTTGGTGGTGGGACGGTGGCAAGGTGTTTGTCCATCTATTGCGTCCGGAATCGCCGCCGCCGGCTGGCTTCCCACCCTCCCAAATGCCCGGATCGTGATTCGCGGAAAAGAAATGCGCCCCGGCAATCCCGGATAGCAACAATCAAATGGCCACGGTGGGCTACTGGATCATGTACAAAAGGGGGATGCAGCCTCGGAGCCGAATGCAGCGCCGTGCCCAGATTCGGAGGCGGCGCTCCATGGTGGCATTGGTGGCGTTGCTGCTGGTGGGTGGTGTTCTCTTCCTCACGCTGCCAAGCGGCGGCGCCCCCAGTTCCTCTCGATCTTCAACTTCGACATCTGTCGGGCTGACAAATTCATCCAAGGCCGCGCCGTCGCTCGAGGCCGGCAGCGAACCCTGGCAGCTTGCGGCTCCTCTCTCGAGAGAGACGGTCACCACCGACCACGGTCAACTTCGAATTCTTGGGGGACTGACTCCTTCCGGAAGTTCGATCGGCAACGTGACCTCGCTCGACCCGGCGACGGGCACCTTTACGGCCTCGGGGTCCCTACCTGCGGTTGTTCATGATGGTGGGGGCGCAACCCTGGGGACCTCGTCGTTCGTGTTCGGAGGAGGGTCGCCGAACACCTTCGCCACGGTCCAGTCCATTGGGCTGCCCTCGGCATCGCCTTCCGCGACCGCCCAGGGCCAGGTGGCCAGCCAGCTCCCTCAGCCTCGGTCTGATCTTGCCGTCGCGTCGATCATCTCCGGCGGATCCCATCCGTCGACCACCCTCTACATCGTCGGCGGCTACGACGGCACCAATTATCTGCCCACCGTCCTTGCCACCAGCGATGGAACCCATTTCGCGGATGTGGCCAAGCTTCCGGTACCGGCCCGGTACCCGGCGACCACCTCCCTCGACGGCAAGATCTACGCCTTTGGCGGCCAAACCGGGGGAACCGGTTCGGCGGTCGCCGCGACGGACGCTATCCAAGAGATCGACCCGTCGACTCACTCGGCCAAGCTGGTGGGAAAGTTGCCCCAGCCTCTGTACGGGGCCGCGGCCTTCGTGATCGACAACCATCTCTATGTCGCCGGCGGCCAGACCGGCGATGGCCAGACACTTACGCAGCTGTACGAGATTGACAGCACGACCTTCAAAGTGAGCGACGCCGGGCTGCTACCCCAGGCGGTGGCCTTTGCCGGATTTGCCACCATCGGAACGGGCGCATCGGCGGTCGGCTACCTCATTGGTGGCGAAGTCGCCAGCCAGTCGGGGCCGGACCAAGCCGGCATTGCCTCGGGGTCCCTCCAGAGCGTCATCTTCCTCCGCCCCAGCCGCTACGGAGGCCCGGTCGGTGGACCTTCGGCCGGCGCCCCTTATTCGGGACGGCTCCTGGTCGCCGACCGGGGCAACGACCGGCTCTTGGTCATGGATACAGCTCGCACTCTCCAGTGGCAATATCCCTCGGCCACTATGCCGCCGCCACCCGGGGGCTTCTATTTCCCCGACGATGCGTTCTTCTTCCGAAACGGCACCGGAATTATCTCGAACCAGGAAGAGAACCATACGATCGTCGAAATCGGCTTCCCTTCCGGGAAACTCCTGTTTCAGTACGGGCACCCCGGAAGCCCCGGAAGTTCCCCGGGGTACCTCAATCAACCCGATGATGCCTACTTGTTGAAAGATGGAACCATCACGGTTGCCGATGCTTTGAACGATCGGATCCTCTTCATCTCCCCGAGCGGCACGGTCACCAGCCAGATCGGAACCAACGGCGTATCGGTGCACAATCCGCCGACCGGAATCGGCTACCCGAACGGCGACACGCCGTTGGCCAACGGCAATGTGCTCGTGTCCGAGATCAATGGATCCTGGGTGAGCGAATACACGCCCGCGGGACAATTGGTTTGGACCCTGCACCTTCCCAGCGTCAACTACCCCTCCGACCCTCAGCAGCTCGGTCCGAACCTCTACTTGATGTGCGATTACGACCCACCGGCTGAGGGACGCATACTTTCCTTCACTCGTGAAGGCCAGATCACCTGGACCTACGACGTGACCGCCGGCAACGGGATGCTCAAAAAGCCCTCGTTGGCGGAGCAGCTGCCGAACGGCTTGATCATGGTCAACGATGACTACCGAAACCGGGTCGTCATTATTGATCCGAAGTACAACGCCATCGTGTGGCAGTACGGCTTGACGGACAAGGCGGGGACGTCCGTCGGGCTCCTGAGCATTCCGGACGGCTTCGACCTCCTTCTCCCGAACGGGACCACCCCGACCCACCCTCAAACCGGTTAACTCTCCCGACCCGGCGCGTCCGAGTCGGAGATCTCACCGGGCGGCTCGACCTTGAAGTCGGAGCTTGGGCTGGCGTTTCCCCCGGGCACGTTGTGCCGCGGTTCCCGGGGAGATTCGGGATTCACAGGCGGTCCACAGCTGAAATAAAGCTGACTCTGCAGGCCTCCATGTTGGATGGAGTCATCAGAGCACAGAGGTTGGGTGATGAGCCCGAATGCATCTGTCTCGACCGGCTTCCTACCGAAAGGTCACGACATGGCACGTCAGCCCCGCGGGATTGATCGACCCAGCCAACCAGCGGCAGGGGCCCGGGATCGAGCATTGTCCCGGGTTCGGCGGACGACCGCCACCATTGGTGTCGCGGCGATTGCCAGTGCCGTTGGGCTCGGGCTGTTGGCTGCTACCGAGACCACCGCCCATTCGTCAGCCACCCAGCAGCCCTCCGGCGCGTCGACATCGGGCAGCTCGGCCAGTACTTCGCCGACAACGACCGCTTCCCCATCTGGATCGTCGTCGAGTTCTGCGTCAGCTGCCGACCCGACCACGACGACGACCACCACCACCATGCCCAAGGCTACGACGACGAAACCGGTCACCGTTTCGAGGCAGTCATGAGCACAACCCACCTGGATACGCTGCCCGGTTCCCAGACCTGGCAAGCTCCTGCCACCTGTCGCTCGATGAAGGCGATTGGCACCACCGCCACAATTGCGGTCACCACTGTGGGTCGGGTGGACGAGGCCCTGGCCCTGCTGGCGGAAGATCTCCGGGCCATCGACGAGACGTGCAGCCGATTTCGCGCCGATTCGGAACTCCGACAAGTGGAGCAGCGCAGCATGGGTAGGCCCGTTCCGATCAGCCCGCTGCTGTTCGACGCCCTCGAAGTGGCATGCGTGGTCGCGGTCAAGACTGCCGGCATCGTGGACCCGACCATCGGGTCGGCTCTCATCGAGCTCGGCTACGACCGCGACTTCGACGAGATCGGGACCGCTGAGCATCCGCCTAGCCACCCGGCCCTACCGGCACCGGGGTGGTGGCGGATCTCCCTCGACTCCGAAGCCCGGACGGTGGCCGTCCCGACCGGGGTCCACATCGATCTGGGGGCAACCGCGAAGGCACTGGTCGCTGACAGGTCCGCGCACCGAATTGCCTCGGCTCTCGACTGCGGCGTCTTGGTGAACCTGGGTGGTGATATCGCCGCCGCCGGCCGGTGTCCCGAGGGAGGGTGGTCGATTGGCATCTCAGCTGACCGGACAATGGCTATGGGTGTGGTTGATCACGTGGTGACCATCTTCGGCGGGGGTCTGGCTACCTCGGGGACCACCGCACGCGCTTGGGTCCGCAACGGTCGAACCCTTCACCACATCATCGACCCCTGGACCGGAGTGCCGGCACCGGAGGTGTGGTCGCTGGTGTCGACCGCCGCACCGAGCTGTGTCGAGGCCAATGCCTGGAGCACCGCGTCGATTGTCTGGGGCCACGATGCCGTCGGGAACCTGTCAGCCCTCGACGTGCCGGCCCGACTGGTCAACCCCCAAGGGGAGATCGTCCGCGTGGCTGGCTGGCCCGTCGACTCCGTTGGCGGTGCCGAGTTCTTCGACGATGGCATGCGCGCCGGTTCGGATCTACCGGGATTGGTGGGCGCGTGATCGCAACCTCATCTACTGCCCTTTGGTACACGACTCGAGCCACCGGGATCGTGGCCTTGGTTCTCTTGACCGGGACCCTGGTGCTCGGAATTCTCACTGCCGGAAGGATGCGGACCCGGTCATGGCCGGCGTTTGCCCAGGCGGATCTGCACAAGCGGGTCTCGCTGCTGGCCATGGTGTTTTTGGCCTTTCACGTGCTGACCTCGGTTCTCGACACCTACGTAAACGTGGGATGGGCCGCCGTCATCGTTCCCTTCGCCTCCCCGTATCGCCCGGTGTGGACAGGGCTCGGGACGGTGGGCGTGGATCTGATCCTGGCCGTGGCGATCTCCAGCGCTCTCCGCCAGCGCATCCGCGCCCGGACCTGGCGGGGCATCCACTGGCTGGCCTACGGAAGCTGGCCGGTGGCCATGTCCCATTCCTTGGGGATGGGCACCGACGCCTCCAAGCTGTGGATGGACGGTCTGGCCGGGGTGTGTTCTCTGGCCGTCATCGGATCATTGGTCTGGAGGATCGGTGAGTACCGAAAGAGCCGGGACCGAGCTATTTCCGCTGGCGCCACGACCCGATCGGTCTCGGTGCGCGCGTCGGAGCGGATCGAAACCGCGTTGTCGCGGTCGCCAGTTCGCTCGATTCCCGTTCGGCCCGGGCCGGGAGGCACCACTACCCAAATCATTGAAAGGGATCGTCCATGAGCGTGACGACGCTGGCAACGGCCGAGCGGCTCCTGTTCGTCGATGGAGGGGCTGCGTCTCCTCTCGATTTGTCTGGACACATCGCCACTCACGGGGCCGTGGCCATCCCGACCCGCGGAGATCACAGTTGGAAGGCCGGGATGTTTCGTGCCGTCGCAGAGTCAGGGCTTCTCGGACGAGGGGGAGCAGGCTTTGCCGCCGCGGCCAAGTGGGACGCCGTCTACCGCGACCCGCGGCGGCCGATGGTGGTTGTCAATGCCATGGAGGGCGAACCGGCCAGCGACAAAGACCGGGTACTTCTCACGTACTCGCCGCACTTGATCCTCGATGGCGCCGAAGTGGCTGCCGCAGTGATCGGTGCGTCAGAGATCGTGATTTGTATTGCCGACCACAACGGATCGGCCGCTTCTTCGATCGAAGCCGCGATCGGGGAGCGACGACAGGCCGGCATGACCGCCCGAAGGATGTCAGTGGAACGACCACCGGGCCGGTACGTGACCGGGGAGGAATCGGCCCTGGTCAGTTGGCTCAACCATCGTCCGGCCCTCCCGATCTTGCGAATCGACAAATCCGTTCCGCTCAACGTTGCCCGTCGTTCGGTGCTGGTCCACAACGCCGAAACCCTGTGTCAGATCGCACTCATCGCTCGGCATGGCCCCGAGTGGTTCCGTCAGGCGGGCACCCTGGAGGCGCCGGGATCCACCCTCGTCACCGTCACCGGCGCGGTTCGCTCCCCGGGTGTCCTCGAGGTGGAACTCGGTACCCCGGTCGCTGAGATCCTCGGTCGGGCCGGGGCCGACGTCGACCTTTCCGCGGTCCTGGTCGGTGGCTACGGAGGCGCGTGGCTGGATGCATCCCGACTCGCCACTCCTTACGCTCCTGGTCCCCTGGCCGACGCCGGTGCCACCCACGGGGTCGGCGTGGTGATCGCCCTGCCGGCCACCTCGTGCGGCATTGCGGAGACCGCCCAGCTCGTCCGCTACATGGCCGGCGAGAGTGCCGGCCAGTGTGGCCCGTGCGTCTTCGGGCTACCGGCCATAGCCGACGATCTCGAGCAGCTGGCCATCGGGCGGGCCGACGTCGAGGCGCTGGATCGGATTCAACGTCGATCGGCAGTCATCGTGGGGCGAGGTGGGTGCCGTCACCCCGACGGCGTCGTCCGAGTGGTCCGTAGCGCGCTCGAAGTCTTCGTCGCCGATGCCATGGCCCACGCCGAGGGCCGCCCCTGTCCCGGATACGACCACCCGACCGTGTTGACCTTTCCCGAATCCCCGGCAACGGGCCGGCGGTCACCGTGAGCGCACAGCCCCGAATCGCGGTCAGGTTCCGGGTGGACCCGGTGGCCTGTGATGCCTACGGGTACTGTGCCGAGCTGCTTCCCGAACGGGTCACCCTCGACGAGTGGGGCTATCCCGTCGTCGACGGGACCCCAGTAGACGGTGATCTGGTGGCGTTCGCCACTCGGGCGGCCGCCGAGTGCCCTCGACGGGCCGTCCTGCTCGAAGCTGTCCCGGTCCGTCGGCAGGGGCAACCCGGCTCCGCTCCTGATGGCGATGGACCGGGCGGCCGGAACGTTCCCTCGGTCGGCGGCTTCCGGAGGCACCCCTAGGCTCGGCGGGTGGCCGGCGGTTGGTACAGAGCGGGATGACCCCGACCTCGGGCGCGGAGTGATCCCCGCCGGCGCCATTCGACTTCTCCGCCTCCTCGCCGCGGTGCCCGACCGGCGGGACGACGCACTTGCGGTGGTCAACGGGTTCTTCGGCGACGCGCTCGATGATCAGAAGTCAAGCCTCGCCCTTCCGATGACCTTCCGCACAGGTGCCTGTGAGGTCTCCGTCGATCGCGCCGGCCTCAGACGTGCGTTCCCGGAGGCAACCGGTCGCATCGTCCTGCTCGTCCACGGCCTGATGTCGACCGAGTCGGTGTGGGGCTTTCCCGGGGATCCGAAAACCAACTATGGCAGCCTGCTCGAGCGCGACCACGGTGTGACTCCCATCGGGTTGCGTTACAACTCGGGCAGGCACATCTCGACCAACGGGCGGGAGTTGGCCCGGATGCTCCATGACCTGGTGGCGGCGTGGCCCGTTCCCGTTCGGGACATCACCCTCATCGGACACAGCATGGGCGGCTTGGTGATCAGGTCGGCGTGCTACTACGCCTCCGCCACCCGACCGTGGCGCGACTACGCCCACCTTCGACGGTCGTGGACATCCAGGGTCAATCGGGTGGTGCTCATCGGGGTGCCAAACACCGGAGCGCCGCTGGAGGTGTTCGCAAATTGGACGAGCGCCGCGCTGTGGTCGCTCCCGATTCCGGCGACCCGGTTGCTGGGCCTCGGACTCGACGTGAGGAGCGCGGGGATACGGGATCTCCGGTTCGGTTCGATCACCGACGAGGACTGGCTGGAAAAGGATCCGGACGCCCGAGCCCGACCCATACCTCATCGGGTGGCGGCCCTCCGGCGAGCGGCCTATCTGATCGTCGCCGGGGGCGTCACCGGTGACCCGACCCATCCGTTGGCTCAAGTCTTCGGCGACGCCTTCGTTACCGCATCGAGCGCATCGGGCACTCTCGGCGAGTCCGCCGACCATGTGCTCTTTCCCGGCTCCACGGTTCGGCTGTTCCCCAGGATGAACCACATCGCCCTGGCTCACAGGCCTGAGGTCTACACGGAGATCGACAAGTGGTGGCCTGATCGGTCATAGACGGACGCCATTCCGGCCAGCAACCAAGCCGTCATTTGTTCAACGCCTCGATCGCCAATCGAAGCGGCAATCGGGCCCGTCTGAGCCGTCTACGTCAGGGTGCCTGTTCCCGGCAAATGTTTTTACGGCACACTTGACCTGAGCCTCGCCGGCGATGTGCTGGCGTAGTGCTCACCAACGAGGAGGTTGCTGCCATGAAGGTTGCCGAAATTGGTTCGGTGTTTACGGAGCGCGGTGCGAGCCGAGGTGCTCTTCCACCTGAAGGCCACAGACGGAGCCATCGCCTTTCGAGGAGCGTGACCGCGGTCGCGGTCCTGATCGCTGCGGCGCTAGTCGCCTCGGGATCCGGGTTGAATCCGCCCGGAACTGCGGTTGCCGCGCAACACGTCGTGGCCCGGGCGTCGGTGGCATCAGGCAACGGATACTGGCTCGTTACCTCGGCCGGACAGGTCTATGCCTATGGTGGTGCCAGCTACTACGGCGGGATGAGCGGCCAGCAACTCAATAAGCCAATCATCGGCATCTCATCCACTCCCGATGGCAATGGTTACTGGCTGTTCGCCAGCGATGGCGGTGTCTTTGCCTTCGGCGACGCAACCTTCCTCGGCTCGCAAGGCGCAATGGGCACGTCTGCCCCGGTCGTCGCGGGGGCAATCCAGGGAGCGACAGGCGCCGCCGGACCGACCGGGGCGACCGGTGCAACCGGTGCAACCGGTGCAACCGGTGCCACCGGGACCGCCGGTGCAACCGGTGCGACCGGAGCCGCAGGGGCCGGCGGGGCCAGTGGACCCCAGGGTCCTCCGGGGCCTCAGGGAACGCCAGGCCAGCCGAATTTCGGGGAGATCTACAACCTTGCCGGTCAGGTCGTGGCCATTGAAGGTCCGGTTGCCTTTGACTCCAACGGTCCACTTTCTGGGTTCACCCACACGGCGGGCACCCCCGGTATTAGCGTGGTGACCGCCGGCACCTACCTTGTCAAGTTCTTGGTGTCTGCTCTCCAACCCAGTCAATTCGCGTTGTTTGACAACGGAGCGCCCATCGCCGGGACTACGTTCGGTTCCGGCGGCGGTACACAACAGAACAACGGCCAGGCCATGGTGACGCTGGCCGCCGGTGACATTCTGACCTTGGTCAACCACTCGTCCGCTTCGGCCATCATCCTCCAGACGCTCGCTGGGGGTACGCAACCCAACGTCAACGCATCCCTGACGATTCAGCAGCTGGCATGACTGGCGGTAGTCGCACGCTCAGGTGCAGTGCTCAGACGAAGGGCATGTCGTACCAGTCAGAGTAGACGTCCCCGAAACGGCATGACGGCAGCTTCCCGGACAAGGGAGTCTCGCCGGATGTCGAGAATCTGTTTGCAGCATCGATGTGTAGGTGAGCGGCGCCATCAAGACGCCGCCACATCAGGAAGGATGGAACCATGCGATACATGCTGTTGCAGAACTACGGCGGGGTCGAGTCGGACTGTGAGCCGATGACCGAGTGGACTCCGGGGGAAGTCAAGGCCCATATCGACTTCCAGCAGGCGATGAACCACGGGCTGATCGAACGCGGTGAATTGGTTGACGCTCAAGGACTGGCCGGACCGGAAGTAGCCAAGTTCGTGGTGTCGGACGGGGCCGGCGCTCCGGTGATCACCGATGGGCCGTTCCCGGAGTCCAAGGAACTGCTGGCCGGCTACCGGCTGGTGGATGTCGAATCGGTTGAGCGGGCAATCGAGATCGCCGCCCAGGCGTCGGCGGCACCCGGCCAGAGGGGATTGCCGATCCGCCAGCGTATCGAGGTCCGTGAGGTGTTGAGCGCCCCTGATCCCGAGGTGTGACCACCACCGGAAGCACCGAGGGTCTGCTCCGCGAGCTGGCGCCGCAGGTCCTCGGTGTGATGGTCCGCCGCTACGGCAACTTCGCCGACGCCGAGGACGCCGTCCAGGAGGCGCTCGTCACCGCCACCACCACCTGGCCCACCAACGGGGAGCCCGAAAACCCCCTGGGCTGGCTCATCCGGGTCGCCGGCCGCCGGATGGCCGACCAGTACCGCCAGGACGCCAACCGCCGCCGTCGGGAGGACCTCGCCGCCTCCTGGTCCCTCGACGTCCCCGATCCCGTCCCGGGGACCGACGACACGCTGGTCCTGATCTTCATGTGCTGTCACCCGTTGCTCTCTCCGGCCTCAGCCATAGCCCTCACCTTGCGAGCCGTCGGCGGGCTCACTACCCGCGAGATCGCCACCGCTTTCCTCGTCCCGGAGTCGACCATGGCCCAGCGGATCAGTCGGGCCAAGGCCAAGCTCAAAGGTTCGGACGAGCCGTTCGCCCTTCCGGCACCCGACCAGCGGGCCGAGCGCTTGCGCTCGGTGCTGCATGTCCTCTACCTCCTGTTCAACGAGGGTTACGCCAGCAGCAGTGGCCCGGACCTCGCCCGTACCGACTTGTCCGGTGAGGCCATCCGTCTGGCTCGGAGCGTGCATGCTGCACTGGCCAAAGATTCCGAAGTGACCGGTCTGCTTGCCCTCATGCTGCTGACCGACGCCCGTCGGAGTGCCCGTACCCGTCCAGATGGCGAACTCGTCCCCCTATCCCAACAGGATCGCCGGCTCTGGGACCGGCAGCTGATCGCCGAGGGGGTGGTGCTCATCACCGGTGCGCTGCGGCAGGGGAGGGTGGGGGAGTATCAGGTCCAAGCGGCCATTGCCGCCGTCCACGACCAGTCTCCCAGCCATGCCGATACCGACTGGTCCGAGATCCTGACCCTCTACGGCCTGCTCGAACGGATGACCGGCAATCCGATGGTCACCCTCAACCGGGCGGTGGCCGCGGCCATGGCCCACGGGCCCGGTTCCGGCCTGGCGCTGCTCGACGGTCTCGGCGAGCGGCTCGGCGACCACCACCGCCTTCATTCCGTGCGTGGGCACCTCCTCGAGATGGCCGGCGACACCCAGGCCGCCGTCTCCGAGCTCCGCACCGCCGCCGCTCTGGCCACCAATCTCCGGGAGCAGCATTACCTCGTTACCGAGGCGGCCCGCCTGACCACGGAGCTCGCCGAGGACTGACCTCCCAGCCGGTCTTCACAGTTTCCTCATATGGTGCTCACCGACATCTCATATCTCCTGCCCACCATGGAGAGGTGACGAGACGTGGCCATCTGGCTCCCGACCCGGTCGGGCCACCCGATCCGAGGGCGTCGCGGCCGGGGTGAGTACCGACCCATCCGCCTCGTTCGCCCTCCTCTACCGCCGGGCGGGATTTGGGGCTTCGGCCGCGCAGATCGCCACCCTGGCAGGTCAGCCCTACTCCACCACGGTGGACCAGTTGGTGACTCCGCTGGGTGGCCCCGACCCAGGCGCCGATAGGGTCCCACCGCCCCAGTTGTCCCCGCCGCCCTCGAACTATGCCCAGCTGAAGAACGACCCGACCGCCCGCCAGGCCCTGGCCCGCACCCTGGCCATCCAGAAGGTCGCCCTCACCAACTGGTGGCTGGGGAGGATGGTTGCCACCACCAACCCGCTCCAGGAGAAGCTCACCTTCCTCCTCCACGGCCATTTCCCCACCGCCATCTCCAAGGTTCGATTTCCCATCTACATGTATGGACAGAACCAGCTCTTCCGGACGAAGGGATCGGGCGACTTCGACGCCCTCACCCAGGCGGTGGCCACCGATCCGGCCATGCTCATCTGGCTCGATGCCGCGTCTGACATCGGCTCGAGTCCCAATGAGAATTTCGCCCGAGAGCTGATGGAGCGGTTCACCATGGGCATCGGCAACTACACCGAGGACGACGTGCGGGCTGGTGCGGCTTGCTTTTCGGGTTGGCGGCTCAATCGAGTAACCAGCGCCTTCACCATCGATGCCAAGCAGCACAACAACTCGCCGCAGACATTTCTCGGGAACCAGATCAACTCCGGTCAGCAAGCCATCGACCTGGCCACCCATAGCGACGCGTCGGCGAAATTCGTCCCCGCCGCCCTGTGGAGCCATCTGGCCTATCCGGTTACCACCCAGGACCCGGTGGTGGCCGACCTTTCTCCTGGATATGCGGCCGATCGAAACGTCGCCACTCTGCTACGCGCCATCTTCCAGCATCCCTCATTCGTCTCCAGTGCTTCGCTCACCGGACTGATCAAGCAGCCCACCGAATACGTTGTCGGCGCCCTCCGGGCCCTCGGCGTCAAGGCGACGAGCCTAAGCAGTCTTCCCGTGCAAGCCACCCTCGCCGGGCTCGGCCAGGTCCTGTTCAACCCGCCCAGCGTCGGCGGCTGGGAACAGAACGAGTACTGGCTGTCAACGGCCGCGGCTCTGACCCGTTGGGACTTCGCCCACCGCCTGGCCACTACCGCCGATATCTCGTCGGTCGCCGACCAACCGGCGGCCGGCCGGGTCGACGCCACCGCCGCCCTTCTGTCACTGAGCGGGTGGTCGACCACCACCGCGGCCGCCCTCCAGCAGGCGGCCGGCAACCCCGAGACCCTGGTCACTCTCGGTCTGGTATCCCCCGAGTACGTCAGCAACTGAGGCGCCATGGACCAATTTCCGGAAGAGAACCCGTTCGTCCCCTCGTCCCCCTTTTCCCGCCCGGCCGGGCCGATGGCCGATGACGACGATCACGACGGGCCAACCAGCGGGTTCAGCCGGCGAAGGTTCCTGGCCCTGGCCGGTGGCATGGGCGCGATAGGCGCCCTCGGGGTGACGCTCGGTCCGCGAGCCTGGGATTCGCTATTCGGTGGGGGCACCGGTTCGGCAGGGGCACTCGGCTCCTCCACCGGGAAGACGCTGGTGCTCCTGACCCTGTACGGGGGTAACGACGGGATGAACACCGTCATCCCCTATCAAGATCCCGCCTACGCCAGCTACCGGGGCCAGCTGGCCATCAAGGAGTCAACCGTGCTCCCGCTGGGCGAGGGATTCGGCCTCCACCCGGCCCTCCCCGGCTTCAAGAAGCTCTGGGACGCCAAACAGCTGGCCGTCGTCCAGGGCGTCGGCTTCGCCAATCCCAACTACAGCCACTTCGAGTCGATGGATATCTGGCAGAGCGGTGTCCCGGACACGCCGGTGAGCTCCGGCTGGCTCGGCCGCTGGCTGGACGGCACCAACGCCAGCCCGCTCCGGGCTTTGGGCATCGGCCCCACGCTGCCCACCGCGCTGACCGGTGAGAAGGTCCAAGGTGCCGCGGTGCCACCGGGGACCTTTGTCTTGCCCGGCGACCCGACGGAGCAGGCACTGTACGCGTCGATGGCCCGGTCCGGGAGCTCCGAGACGCGGCTGTTGGCCGAGGCGGCGATGGCCAACGCCAATCTCCTCGACGTGCAACGCACGATCGGCCCGACTTTGAATCAGACGGCGAACAGCGATCCGCTCCAACTCAAGAGCGCGGATTCCAACAGCCTCGCCGGCGGGAATGAAGCGGCCCTGGCCATCGCCAATGGCGGTGGGGGACTGTCCAGCGCCAACGTGCTCGCCACCCAGCTGAGCATGGTGGCCAATCTCATTTTGGCCGGCGCCGAAACCGAGGTCTACAGCGTCGAGCTCGGTGGCTTTGATACCCACTCGGCCCAGGCCGACACCCAGTCGAATCTGCTGGGGCAGGTCGATGTCGCGGTGTCGGCCTTCTTGCATGCCATCTCCACCCATCCGCGCGGCCAGGACACGGTGGTGGTGATCTACACCGAGTTCGGCCGAAGGGTATGGGCCAACGCCAGCGAAGGCACCGATCACGGATGGGCCAACGTCGTGTTCGCCGCCGGACAGCCGGTGCGCGGCGGGTTCTACGGGGACCCGCCGAGCCTGTCCAAGCTCTCCGAGGGAAACCTCATTTACACCACCGACTTCCGCTCGGTGTACGCCACCGTGTTCGACAACGTCCTCGGCGTCGACCCGAAGCCGTTCCTCAACGGGTCATTCAAGACCATGCCGTTCGTGTAGAAGACCTCCCCTTTCTCACGTCCCAACCATCTTCAACCGGACAAGGAGTCACCGTGGCCAAGCTCACTGCACTGATTCGGTCCCATCGGCTGCTCGCCGAGGCCGGTGTGGCCGTCATCGCCCTTGGCGGGGGGGTAGGAGTCGGCTTCGGGATCTCGGACTCGGGAGGGTCGGCGTCGACGGTGGCGGACCCGACGCCGACCGCGCCCACCACCCCGGCCACCACCGCGCCAAAGAGCCAGAGCCAACCGAAGGCCCAGGGCGTCCGGGGTCAGATCACCGCGGAGAACGGATCGACGTGGACGGTCATGTCCCGAGCCGGCAAGTCGGTCACCGTCGACATCTCATCGTCGACCCAATTCGGGACCAAGGCCCAACCGGCGTCCGCGTCGCAGTTCGTACCCGGAAGCCAGATCGCTGCCATCGGGACCCGAGCGGGAACGACGGTGACGGCGACCAGAGTGTTCGTCCCCGTCGCCGCCAACCCGACGACACCCAGCCCGTCGTCGCCGACAACCGTTGCCCCCTCGAGTGCCTCGAGCTGACGTCAGCCCGGGCCCGTAGCTTCCCCGCCGGCACGGGACCCGTCCCAGGGCGACACCGTCACGATGAAGCGGGAGCCCCCGGTGGCGCTGACGGGGGATTCTGCCCGGATGGCGGCGCCCATGGCGGCGGCGATCTCCGCGACGATGGCCAGCCCGAGGCCGGAACCGATCTGACGGTTTGGCCCCCGGTCGGCCTGGTAGAACCGGTCGAACACTCTCGGGAGATCTTCCGGCGCGATCCCGGGCCCGTCGTCCTGGACGACGATGCTCAGTGCCGACGGAAGTCGGGGATCGGCAGAGCCCGACAGCGACACGGTGACGGCGGTGCGGGCATAGGTGAGCGCGTTCTCGATGAGGTTGGCCATCAGCTGAGCCAGCCGGTCGGGATCGGCGGCCAGCTCGACGGTCGGCTGATCCGGGACGTTGACCACCAGATCCAATCCCGTCCTTTCGGCCACGGGACGGAATCCGTTCGTCGCCATGGTCACCACTTCGGCGGCATTGGTCGGACGGATCTGCATGGACAACTGCTTGGTCTCGAGCTTGGCCAAGTCGAGCAAGTCGCCCACCAGTCGTTCCAACCGGCGCGACTCGGTGATGATCACCGCCGCCGCTTCGGAGGTGTCATCGATGGCGCCGTCCTGGATGGCTTCGGCAAAACCGCGGATCGAGGTCAACGGGGTGCGCAGGTCGTGGGACACCGACAACAGCATCTGGCGCTCGCGACCCCGGGCATCGGCCAGGCTCTGGGCCATCACGTTGATCGAGTTGGCCAGGGAGGAGAACTCCGCGTAGTCGCGCTCGCGTACCGAGACCCGGCTCTGCAGGTCGCCGGAGGCGATTTGCCCGGTCACCTGCATGGCCTCGATCAGGGGCCGAGACATCCGCCGGCTCATCTGCCACGCCACCAACGCCGCGACGAGGAGTGTCACCCCGCCGGCGATGATGAAATAGCCCCAACTCGGACCCAGATCCCCGACTTGCCGGGTCAGGAGAATGGCGAGTTGGCCGCTGAGATGGAGCCGGGCCCGATCCTGAGCCGTCAGGGTCACCGGCGCGGCGGCGAAGACCAGCGAACCGTTCCGACCGGAGATGGTTTGGCCGGCCAGCAGGAGTCCCGAGTTCAGATCGGCCCGGGTGAGGCCGGCGGGAAGCGCGGAGGTCACCTGTCCGCGGGCATTGATCGAGACGATCCTGGCATCCTCCAGGTTGAGGACGCGGCGGATCACCCGCAGCACCGTCAGTGACTGGGTGTGGGCGGTGCCCGACGTGAGCGACTTGGCCTCGGCCACGAGTTGTTGGGTGGCCTGCTGACGGGCGGAATTCCGGGTCAGCACCAGGCTCCCGGCCCCGGCGATGAGCAGGACGCCGGCCACCAATCCCACCAGGGCGACCATCAGCCGTCGTCGCATGCCGCTCCCATCGTCGGTGGGCGGGCGATCTCAGCCCAGCCGATAGCCAACGCCCCACACCGTGGCCAGGGGAAGGGCGTCGCCGAGTTTCTTTCGCAGTTGCGCGACGTGGACGTCGACAGTCCGTTCGTCTCCGTACCAGCCGGCACCCCAGACCGCATCCAAGAGTTGCTGCCGGGTCAGCGCCAGGCCGATGTTGTGGATCAGGAACCCGAGCAGATCGAACTCGCGGGTCGTCAGGGCCACCACCGCTCCGGTACGGAGCACTTCCCGGCGCCGGAGGTCGACCTCCAGATCACCGAGCGACAGGTTGTCCGGCTGGCGGGGGGCTTCCCCGGTCCGGCGAAGGATGGCCCGGACCCGGGCCACCAACTCCCTCGGGGAGAACGGCTTCACCAAATAGTCGTCGGCACCGAGTTCGAGGCCCAGGATCCGATCGACCTCATCGTCCCGAGCGGTCAGGAACAGGACCGGGATGTTGTCCTTGGCTCGGATCTCCCGGCAGATGTCGAACCCGTTCTTTCCGCCAGGAAGGCCGACATCGAGGATGACGAATACCGGGGGTTCCCGGGAGATGAGCGCGAGACCCTCGTCTCCGTCTCGAGCCAGCAACACCCGGAAACCGTCCTTGCGCAGGTACAGATCGACCAGGTCGGCGATGTGGGGATCGTCTTCGATGACGACGACAGTGCCGGTCTGATCACTCATCGGACCCAGCCTGACACCTCCCGAGTCCGGTGGGGTTCCAATCCCCCGATCCCTAACAGAATCCTCATCTTTGCCGTCTTGGACGCGTTACCGCCGGTTCGATGAAGTAGGGCTCGGATCAACCGCCAGGGTGGAACCCACCGGTGACCAGCCAACGACCGACCTCGGGAACGGTAATGAAGGCCAAGAGGAGGCCCAGCACCAAGCTGGCGGCGATCGACCACTGGCGGAGTCCGGCTCCGCTCACCTCCTTGCGCGTCCGGTGCATCCAGTCCTGTGGCGCCAACCGGGCGGTGTCGAGCAGATGGCCCAGGACATGGATCACCATGGCGGCGATCCACAGGATGAAGCTGACCTTGTGCAGGAGCAGCATCCGGGCATGCCAGGCGGTCGGGGTGAGAAGCAGCGCGATGCCCGAGGCGAAGACGATCAGTGTCAACGTCACCAGGACGGGACCGAGCAGACGGAGGACGATGGGTGGCGGGCCCTTGCGACGGTACTCCGGAGAACCGAGGTAATAGCGAGCGAACCGCCAGGTGGTGCTGCCGATCTTCAGCAGCACCGGTGGCACCAGCAGCATGCCGATGAAGACGTGGGGCGTGAGCAGCGGACGGATCCGCAGGATCGTCACTCCCTCGGCGGCGAGTACGACAAAGAGGACGACGGCCACCGACGCGGTCAGCCGGGCATTCGACTCGACGCCGTCTTGCCGACGACGGAGAAGGCGGCTCGGCGGCTGGGTGTCAGATGGAGCCAGATCGGTCATGACGCGAGGTCCTTCTTCCTGCGGTCCACCCGACCGGAGGACTGACGGCGTTCTATCAGATGGAGCGCCAACCGAGGGCACGAGCTGACCGCCCGCTCGGCGTGCTCTCGTAGCTGTGGCGGGATGTCCTTCTGGTCGACGATCGGGTACCCCCACGGGTCCATCCTCACCCGTTCAGGGAAGAGCTCGGCGCAAACCCCATGGCCGTCGCACATGATCGGATCCACCACCATCGTCACCTGTCGTTTCATCGTCGACCACCCCCGACGACGGCCTGGGCTACCGGCCGGGGGCACGGCAACACGCCCGGAGCAGCGGTCAGCGGGCACGGCTGACCCTGCAGGTGGGCGGCAACGTGGTCTTTGAACACCGCCAAGGCACTGCGAACGAACCGGGTGACCCCGTCGGGATGACGGCAGGCTCCTCGGCCGTCCACGAGGTCACACACGTCGAGAATGGCCCGGGTGCCTCCGGTCAAGGCCGCCGGCCTGACCGCCAGTGCCTTGGTCATCTGGGCCAAACCGGCCAACCCGTGGATGCACGGCCCACACTGCCCGGCGGCCTGCTCGTCCATGTACCTGACGACCCGAGCCGTCTCCATCAGCGGACACACACTGCGGGGAAGGAGCGCGATGACACCGGCGCCCAGCGACGAGTTCGCCCGGCGGGCGGCGTCCTCGGTGAGGCGAAGGTCCATCAGGGTCGACATGGTGATCCACCCGCCGCCGTAGCCGCCGAGGAGGGCGCCCAGGTAGTGGCGGGCATCATCGGGCGACAGGTCGAGGATCTCTCGGAGCGGTAGCCCCAATGCCGCCTCCATCACCCGGGGGGCGGACCATCGCCCGGTGACGGTGGTGAGCATGGTGCCGGGGGACTCTTCGGTCCCCAACCCCCGATACCAGGTCGGGCCGAATCGGGCGATGAGGGCCACGTGGGCCAGGGTCTCGACGTTCTGCACCAGGGTGGGCCGGCTGTTCACCCCCCGTTCGCGGATGGGTTGGATGCCGATGAACGATGGCACCGCGTCCCGCCGACCGTTGAGCACGTTCACCACCGATGATTCCTGGCCGGCGATGAACCGGTCCGGGGCGGCTATCACCTGGATTTCGAGGGGATCGAGCCCGAAGTGGCGCCGGGAGTCGACGGCGGCCTCCACCTCTCGAACCAAACGCCCGGGGACGTACATGACCGCCTGGCAGGCTCCGAGCGCGGCCCCGGCCAACGACAACCCGTCGAGCACCAGGTGGGGTAGCCGGGTGAGCAGGAAGGCATCCTTGCTGCTGGCCGGCTCGCCTTCGGCCCCATTGCCCACCACCACCGGTCGCGAGAACCGCCCGTGAGGAATGGAACGCCATTTGGTCGCCACCGGAAACCAGGCGCCGCCATGGCCGGCCACGCCGCTGGCACTCAGCTTGTCGACCAGGTCGGCGCCGGCCGACTGCACGGGAGAAGGGCCCCAACGGGCGAGATGGTCCTCGACACCGACAGGGGCGGCATCGGCGGTGAGCCCGCTGAGCAATCGCGGCACGGCCGTCGCCTCCGGTGCCGGAGCCGGCCTGGCGGTGAGCGGGGTTCTCATTGTCCGCCGGCCGTTCCCGAGACCGTCCCGGTCAGTGTCCCGTTGGTCTGATCAAGGGCCAGCTGCATATTCAGATTTACCGATCCATTGGGCCCACTGACCTTCGCGCCGATCGTCGAACCCTGCAGAGCGGTGACGGTGCCGGTATCGGGGCCCCAGGTGACCTGGCTCGAAGACATGGCCACGCCGCCATTTACCGAGTCGCCGTTGAGTTTGACCACCAGGGGCGCGGCGGGGGACCCCGCCGCCGTCATGGTCAGGACGACGGAGATCTGGCCCTGCTGATTCGGAGCCGAGGTCTGGTAGGTGCCCTGTACCGCTTGACTGAAGGGCGCGGACGGCACCCCGCCGGTCGACGGCGGGGCGGCCGTGGCCGATGACGACCCGGTGGCGGAACCGCCCCCCGACTGAAAGCTGGCGTTCAGCTGGGCGAGCACCGACGCGGAGGTTCCTGCCCGTTGTGACCACCCGGGACGGAGGGGACCGACCGCCGCGACGATTCCGACCCCGATGAGCGTCGTGATCCCGATGACCGCCGCGGCAATGCGACGGCCAGGCGAGAAGGTCCGGCCGGTGACCAGCCGCCACCCGACGGCGCCGACCACCGCGACCACACAGAGAACATTGATCAACAACGTCAGCGAGAGGCGGGTGTCGGTGCCCGCCCCGAGTCCGTGCAGCAAGGCAATCGGCCAGCACACGTAGGCCAGCCAGTGCACGCTCCTCCATGCCCGGGTGCCGATGCGCCTTCGAAGGCCGCTGGTGATGGCCACCGCCAGGAGCAGGTCGAACGCCAATGCGCCGAAGCCGACCCAGAGCGGCCGGTAGGGGGTGCGAAAGGGAATCACCGCATCGAGATACCCGATCGGGACGTAACCATCGGCCACCGTGGTGACGATGTGCACGCCGATGAGCACCAGGCAGAACAACGAGAGATTGCGGTGCACCGTCTGGGACAGGAATCTCGGCCACCGTTCCGTCGTCCATCCCACCGAGGCGACGACGCCGAGGACCACCGTGGCGGAGAGAAGGACGAGGGCGACGAGTCCGGTGGCCCGGGTCAGGTACCACATCGCGGTGGATCCGGTTCCTACCGCCGCCATCGTGGGCAGGATCATCGAGCTCCGTTTTCGACGAGGCTCCGCGTGTCGGTGGGCCAGTCGGCGATGCACGATACCGTGCCATCCCACTCCACCAGCCGGGAGGGGAGGTTCCGGGCGGCGAGCCAGGCCATCGCCGCCGGCCCTTTCACGATGGCGGCGGTGGAGGCAGTGTTGGCGTCGACACACGACGCGGCCGCCACCGACACGGTTCGCCACATGGGCCTGGCCGGCAAACTCGTTGCCGGGTCGATGATGTGGTGCACCTGCCGGCCACCGAATCGCCATTGGCGGACGGCGATCCCCGAGGTGGCCAGACCGCCCGAACTGATCGCCACTGACCCACCGGTCGCCGGCCCACCCGCCGCGTCGCTCAAACCGATCCGAAACCCATCCGGCGGTGGGGCGCCGGCCACCGCGACGTCGCCACCCAGCGATACCAGGACCCCGCCCCCCAGGAGGCCGACTACCCGATCGGCGACCCGATCGGCGGCCCAGGCCTTGGCGGTGGCCCCCAGATCGAGCTGGGTGTGCGCGGGTATCCGGACGGTGCGGGTGGGGATGTCGAGCTCGATGGTCTTCCAGCCCGGCACCGGGGCCCGGTCGGGCATGGCACCGGTGACGCCCCCCACGATCTCGGAGAAGTCGCGGTCGTAGCCGAGTCGGTTCATGGCACCACCGACGGTCGGGTCAACGGCGCCATCGGTGACTTGCGCCGCCCGAAGCGCTACCTCCAGGAGCGCGAGCAGGTCGGCGCTCACCACGACGTCCCGCCCTCCGGCGCTCTGCAGCCGGCTGATCTCGGAATCAACCCGGAATCGGCTGGCCACCTTCTCGAGGTTGTCGAGCTCGGTCTGCAGAATCGACGCCGCGGCGACCAGCGAATCCGGATCGGTGACCACCAGTTCGGCCTGGGTGCCCAGCGCGGGAATTCGATAGGCGACCGCCGGGTCGCCGGGGACGATGACAGCCATGACTATCAGCTGGCTCCGGTGGTGACGTGCGCCGGCTTCCGGGTGGTGACCGGAGGGCTGGCCGGCGCGGCCGGAGCGGTGGTTGGCGCGGTCGACGGTCCGGACCCGGGTGCCGCGGCCGGAGCTGACGTGGTTGGTGTCGTGGTCCCGGCCGGACTTTGGCCGGCCGGGGTCGTCGCATGACCGGGCAACGATTTGCTGACGTAGAGCCCCAAGATGCCGACCGCGGCCACGGTTGCCACCGCGATTCGCTTGGTGAGCTTGCCGACCCGGTGGAGGGCTGCGTCTCGGCGGACCCCTTCGCCCCGGCCCGGGCCCGCGGCCCTTCCGTATCTGGTATCTGCCATGTGATCCAGGGTACGGATCCACCCTGAAGATCACATGACACCAATGTGAGAATCAGGTAAGAAATGAGGCTCAGGTCCGGGCCGACTCCTGGGGTTCGGCCGGACTCGGCGCGGTGGCATTTGGGCGCTTCACCTGGGACGTTCGTGAAATGAGGCGGAAGATCGAGCGCGGTCGGTTCGGTCGCTGCCCTCCACCCAGGTGCCACGACACCTCCATCCGGGCCCCACCGATCGGAGCCGTGCCGATCGACCAGCTGCCTCCGGTAGCCCGCACCACCGAATCGGCGATGGCCAGGCCCAGGCCGGTCCCGCCCTGATCGTCCACCCCCCGATGGAAGCGGTCGAAGACCGCGTCTCGATCACCGGGGGCGATCCCGGGTCCGGAGTCGTCCACATCCAGCAGGATCCGGGCCCCGGTGGTTCGGACCCCGACGGTCACGACTCCGCCGCGATCGGCGTAGCGGCAGGCGTTGTCGACCAGCACCCCGATCAGGCGGTCGATCCATGAGGGATCGGTAACCAGGAGCGCCGGCTCCCCGCCGTCGCGTTGGAAACCCAGGGTCACCCCTCGGGCAGTGGCGACCGCCTGGAACCGGTCAACGCACATCTCGGCCGCCGCCGCCACATCCACCGGGTCGCGCTCGGCGGCCGGCGGCGGCTCGGAGTCGACCCGGGCCAACCACAACAGGTCATCTACGATGCTCCGGAGCCGTCGGCCCTCACCGGCGACCCGCTGCAGCACCCCCCGGTAGGCGTCGGCATCCCGGGGACGGCTCAAGGCCAGGTCGACTTCGGCTTCGATCACGCTCAGCGGCGTTCGCAACTCATGCGAGGCGTCGGCGGTGAACTCGGTCTGCCGGCGGCGGACCACCTCCAGCGGGGCCAAGGCTCGGAGCCCAATTGCCAATGCCCCGGCGTACACCACCACCAGGACGACTCCGCCAACCAGGATTTCGGGAACGACCAGGGTGTCCTGCACCCGGCGGATTTGACCGATGCTCTCGCCGGCCACCAACCACCCGGTGCCCGACCGGGTGGCCTGGAATCGGAACGAGGTTCCTCCCGCGTCCATCGTGGAGGTGCCGGCCGTCCAGGTTCGGGCCGGGAGCGAAGGCGCGTCAGAGGTCAGGGGAGTGGCGGTCCCGGCTGCGGAGACCAGCCACACGAAGGCCGGCGCATCATCGACGTCACGGTCCTTTTGCACAATCGGAGTCCCCGTCTTCGGGAGGCTGGCGACCTCCTTTTGGGCATCGACCAGCCGTTCGGAGAGGTGGAGATCGGCCTGGCTGGTGAGCCGGTGTACCACGAAGATATTGAGCACGACGACGGCCACCAGGTAGCAGGCGAGCACGATGACGGCAGCAATCGCCGCCACCCTGGCGGCATGGAGCCGGTGGGAAGACCGGGTTCTCACGCTTCGACCAACCGGTATCCCGTGCCTCGGACCGTCTCGATGCGGGCTCCGTCACTGCCGAGCTTGGCTCGTAGCCGGGCCACGTGGACGTCGATGGTGTTGGATCCGACTGCGTCGGCTTCATTGTCCCAGATTTGGACCGCGATGTTTCGGCGTGTCACCACCGCGGGAGCTCGTCGGAGGAGCAGCTCGAGGAGGCCGAACTCGGTGGCGGTGAGCGTTACCGGCTCACCCTGCTTCGTGACTTCCCGGGTGATCGTATCCAGGTGGAGATCGCCACAGACGATCTGGGGGTCGACAGTGAGCGCCGGTCGGCGTTGCAACGCCTGGAGCCTGGCCACCAGTTCGGAGAAGTCGAACGGCTTGACCAGGTAGTCGTCGGCTCCGAGGTTCAACCCGGTGATCCGGTCGGCGGTGGCGTCCCGGGCGGTGAGCATCAGGGTGGGGGTTCGGTCACCTTGCTGCCGCATGCCTTGTACGACCTCGAGGCCGCTTCGTTTTGGCATCCGCCAATCGAGAATCGCCACCTCGTATTCGTACTCTCGGAGATGGGCCACCGCCTGGTCGCCGTCGGCCACCGCGTCGACGGTGTAGCCGTGCTCCCGCAACCCCCGTTCCAACACCGAACGGAGCGGAGCGTCGTCCTCGGCCACGAGCACCCTCATGGGCGGCAGGCCCTTGGCTGCTTGGTGATGCCGATCATCGGGTCAATGTACCTGCCGGACCTGACGATCGGATGACGGCACCGGACGCTACCGCCCGGCGATCACCCGCCCAACCAGGGCGAACCGGGCGGGGCCGCGCAGCCTCGCTTTTACCTCGATCGCCGCCCCCGCACCGCTCCTCGGATCCCGTCGATGGTGCGCCGCTTGAAGAGAAGCAACTGTCGCTCTCGCTCGCTGACGTCAAAGGCGACAGCCGAGGGAGCCGGGGCCGCCGCAATCCAGTCGTTCTCCACCTCTCCGGCGCGGGCCCGGGCGATCGATGCAAGTTGCCGCAGCAGGACGGTGGATCGGGCGGTCGTCGGCTCGAGCAACCGCAGGCTGGCATGGAATTCGAGCGTATCGACTTCCGTCGGGAAGAAGCGTGCCAACTCAAAGTCGATAAGACCCAACCGCGCCAGCTTCTCGAGCAGCGTGAGAAATGAGTCAGGGGTGAAGGCGTGGCAGTGGACGTCGACAAATTCGTCGGAGGTGTCCATCCGACGGCATGCCTCCAGGGCGGCGATGTCCGGGTCATCGCAGTCGGTGCGCACGACGCCGGTGTAGTCAGCGTGTTCCGTCCACACCGCATGGGTGTCGACCACCCCGTTAATCGCCCGGGAGGTGAAGTCGTAGACCTGCTTGTAACTGGGTCTCATCAGCTGGCGCAGATAGGCGTCCACGATGTCGCTGATGTCGGTCGGCGTCCGGTTGATGTCGAAGCAGTACCGCTTGTCCGGGATGACGAGGGAGAGGATGCCGCCGGGCTTCAGGATGCGGGCCACGTCGGCCATCCAGCCCACCGGGTCGGGAATGTGCTCGATGAGATGGGAGGCGATCACATAATCGAACGGGGCATCCTGGGCGACGGCCTCGGAGATCCTCTTGCCTTCGCCGATGACGTAGTCGAGATCCACAATGTGGTCGAGGCGATCCTGCATCTCCGTGTTGGTCGCATATTTCTGCCGGAGCTCGTCGGCGGTGGCGTGATCCAGATACCGAACCGGCCCGTCATCCTTGCTGACCCTCGGGGTCGCCAACGGTCCGATCTCCAGCCCCCGCATGGTGGCAATGTCAAGGGCAGCTAGATCACGTCTCATTGCGCACAATGTACGTCACGGGCCGGAACCGGACGTCCGGGACATGCCGGCTGTGCGGCTACTGGTGGAGGAAACTCCAGATCAGCCGCGAGGCGGACGGGGTGCTCGGATCTCCTTGGGGCCAGCGATGGGCGCCGCCCGCATACAGGGCGTACTGGACCCGGGTCTGGTTCTGGCAAGTCGACCAGAGGCTGACGATCGCGGTCCCGGTCTGCTTCACCGTCGGGCTCCCCACGCAGCCGTCAATCTGGCGCCACTGGGCCACCACATCGTTGACCCGGGGCTCGGCCATCCCGCGTACCACCTGGGTTGGATCCTGGGAGGAGATGCTCAGGTACGGGTCTTCCTGGTAGGCGACGATGGCGATCGACACCGGTCGGGGCGGGATGCAGAGCGGCACCGGCACCGCCTCCACCGCGGCCACGCCGGCAAAGAGGCCGGGGTTGGCACAGGCCATGCGGTAGGCCATCCTTCCCCCGTTGCTGAAGCCGGCCAGGTAGACATTCTGGGCTGAGGTACCCGGCACGCTGGCCAGGACGTCGTGGACGACGGTGGTCAAGAACGAAACGTCGTCGACCCCGGCGGCTCGGGCCAGGCCGCAACACCCTCCGGCATTCCACGACTGCCCGAAGCCGGCCGGGTAGACGACAACCGCCCGCCCGACGATCGGGAGAAATCCGGTCACCCGGGCCACGCCGGCGGGGGTCATGCCGTGACCGTGGAGGACAACCAGCACCGGAAGGGGTCCAGACCCGCTGGCGGTCGGTCTGACGACCACGTAGTCGCGCAAGAGGACTCCGGACTGGACCTGCTGCACCGTCGACGTCCAGCCGGCCGGCACCCGGACCCCGACTGACGGGCCGAGACCGGGCAGATCGGGTTGGGCCACCCGATCGGGTGCGCCGGATGAATCGGTCGGATCCGCCACCGTGGGCGGCGAAGAGGATTCGAAGGACGCCGGCGTCACACTCGACCCATGGGCCTTGGCCGCCAGCGCCGCGGTGCGGATCCCGGTGAGCGTGTGCACCGCGGCGTGGGACGTCCCCGGCAACCCCACGGTCAACAGGGAAGCGCAGGCGACCACGCCCGCCCCGGCGGCGAACTGGTGCAGCAGGTGCCCCGGTCGGTCCCGGCGCGAGATGTGTCGCATTCGTGCTCCGTCGCTCGAGGCTGGGGACCTGGGCGGTCCGCCGGGCAACTATACGGGGCCGGGGGGTCGTTTCGCTGTACACCAGGGATCGCCGCCCGCCGAAAAGGCGACGAATTCCCCGTTGGGCAGATGCAGCGCGTCCCCGCCGTCACGGATCCATCCTTCGAGGGCGAGAAATCTCATGGCGGACTGGAGGACCAGGCCGTGGGAGACGACCACCACCAGTCCCGGCTCTCCGCCCATCGCCTCCCCGATCGCCGACGCGGCTCGTCGACCGGCTTCGTCGGTGGTCTCGCCACCCCCGCGGCGGACCGGGCTCCCCGAGCTCCAAGCCAGGAATTCCTCCGGGAACTCGGCCCGCGCCTCGTCCCGGTTCAGTCCTTCCCACCCGCCCAGGTACACCTCCCGCAGGTCAGGGTCGATCTCGAAGTCTGCCCCGGAGGCGGCAACCACCCGCTGGGCCGTCGACCGCGCCCGGATGAGATCGCTGGAGATGACCAGGTCGGGCCCGAACGGCGCCAGCTGGGCTGCGAGTTCGAGGGCCTGTTGCCGCCCCGTCGAGTCGAGCGGGGGATCGGAATGACCCTGGAAGCGCCCGTCGGCATTCCAGGCCGTACGTCCGTGCCGGGCCAGCACCAACCGTGGCCCGGAGGTGGCGTCGGTGTCGATCAATAGATCATCCGGGGGTCCCGGTACCACTTGAACTCGATGAGGTTGTTGGACGGGTCACGTATCACCATCGTCAAGTGCTCCTCGGCCAGACCCTCGAAGCGGGACTGACAGGGACGGTGGAAAGGAATGCCCCGCGCCCCGATGAGCCGTTCGAGGGATTCGAAATCGTCCCGGTTCCGGAAGGTCGCCCCGAAATGCCGCGGGTAGAGATCGAGCGGCTCCTGGTCCCAGGCGTCCGACAGGTGGCACACCACCTGGTCGCCGAAGAAGTCCAGGGTGATCCGATCGTCGTACCGGCGGGCCAGGTGGCACCCGAGCCGATTGACATAGAACTCCTGGGCCTCGTCAAGGTCCCGAGCCGGAATCGCGAGATGGAATGCGCTGTCGGGATCACGCATGAACTAGCGGATCACGCGAGCACGATCTGAGACTCGAAGAACGGGAGGGTGTCGGCCCGCAGCCCCAACCGGAGGGTCTCCACCCCGATGACGTCGGCGACGGCGATGTTCCCCAGGTTCACGTTGGTTCCCACCCGGCGCACGAACTCCGCCTGCAGTTCCTTGGTGGGCGCTTCGAACAGCAATTGGTCGACATCGACCGATCCGGAGAGGATGTGCTCGAGGAGGTCCACCCGAAGCTCGCCGTCAGCCGTACAGAGTCCGCTGCGTCCGCTCTCCCGAGTCTCGGTCACGACGATTTCGGCGCCGGCACCGAGGTCCTCCTCGATGCTCTCGACCCACTGCTCGGGCGAGAGGAGCTGGTTGCGCACCGGGTCCTTGAAGCCCACCTCGCTGAAGACCCGAAAGCTCCCCACGCATGCCCGGATGTAGCCGGCCTTCTCGGTGTTGGTCAGCGAGATGGTGCCGTTGGAGATCTCCACCGTGTCGGCGCCCCATTGCTGGCACCATTTCACGTAGCCGGCGAAGGAGTTCTGGACGACGAATTTCTCGAAGAGGGTGCCGCCGAAGTAGAAGCGGATCCCCATGTCCCGCAGGCAGGCGATCTTGCGGCCGAGATCGGCGGTCACCAGCGAGGTGCCCCATCCGAACTTGACCACGTCGATGTGGGTGGAGGCGCTGGTCATGGCGTCCTCGAAGTACGCAGTCGGCAGGCCGGTGTCCATGACCATGGTTAGGCCCCGATCGCGGGGCTTCATCGTGCGGTAAGGCAGGTTGAGTAGGTCGTGAGCCATGGTGTTTCCTTTCGTAAAGGGTGAAGAGGACGGGAAATCTGGGTAGGTGGCGGTCACGTTGCGACCGCCTCTTGAGGAAGGCGCCGGAGATCCGCCCGGCGGACCTTGCCGGTGGGCCCGACGGGCAGGCTGGCCATGAGAATGAATTCGGCCGGTTGTTTGTGGCGCCCGAGGAACTGTTCGCAACGCGCCTCCAACCTGGCGGGGAGGTCCCAGGCCTCGTCCAGCTCGCCGGCCGGGACCACGAAGGCAACCGGCTCTTCGCCGTAGACAGGGTGCGGGCGCCCGATCACGCTGGCGGCCATCACCCCTGGCTCCCGGAGCAGGACTTCCTCGATCTCCCGGGGGTGGATTTTCTCGCCGCTGCGATTGATGACGTCGTCGGCCCGGCCGTCGAGGTACAGATAGCCCTCGTCGTCGAAGTGCCCGAGGTCACCGGTGGCCAGCCAGCCCTCGCCATCGACCGCCGCGCGGGCCGGGACCGCGCCGTCGGGCCTCGACCAGTATTCCTCCACCACGCTCTCACCGGAGATCGCCACCATCCCGACGGTGCCGGTTGGCAACGGCTGGCCGTCGGCCCCGGTCACCTGCACGGAGAGCCCGGCCGGGAGCCCGACCGATCCCGGACGGCGGGCGCCGATTGGATTGGCGGTGATCTGGCTGGCGGCTTCGGTCATCCCGTAGGTCTCGACCACCGGGATGCCGGTGCGTTGCTCGAACCGCTCGAGGGTGATGACGGCCAGGGGTGCGGAGGCGCTGCGGGCCAGCCGGACTCCGGTCATGTCCGAGGTGGGAGGCGGCGTGGCCGGATCGGCGAGAATGCTGACGATCCCCGGAACCACGTTGAGCCAGGTGACATGCTGCTCGGCCACCGTCGTCCAGTAGGTCCGGGCGGAGAACCGGCGGTCCACCACCAGGCTGGCCCCGGCCTCGATGGTGGCGAGGACCCCGACCACCAGGGCGTTGATGTGGAACAGAGGCAGCGGGCTGTAGCCGCGCTCCTCGGCGGTGAGCCCGAGGTGGCTCGAGACCTGCCGGGCGGTGGCCAACAGGTTGGCCTCGGTGAGGGGGATCGTCTTGGCCGCGCCCGAAGTCCCGGAACTGGCCATGATGAGCGCGGCCCGGCCGCCACTCGGTCGCCCGCCCCGGTAACGGGACACCAGTTGTACCGGTGCCGGACGGCCGGTCCGCCACAGATCGATTCCGGAGATGGTCGCGGCCGCGGCGGCCTCCGGACAGTCGGTGATCAGCGCGGACAGGCCAAGGGCGGCGAAACGGGAGCCGTACTCGGCGGTGGTGGCGTTGGGGTCGAGCGGGGCGACGGTGACTCCGCTGGCCAGCGCACCCAGATACGAGCTGACCATGTCCAGCGGGTCGGCCACGGCCAGCCCTACCCGGGCACCGCCGACCGAATCGGCCACTCGCCGCCAAGCCTCGGCGGTGCGGTCCAGGTCTCCGGCGGTGAGCACCCGTCCGGTGGCACCCTCCACGAACACCACCTGGTGCTCGTCGCGGGCCGCCCTAGCCGTGATGAGGGAGGCCACCGTTGCCCGGACCGGGGTTTCCGCCACCGTGGGCTTCGCCGTCGGCTTGCGCTGGCGTGGCCGGCCACCCAGGGGGAGGGCGAAGGGCGTGCGGCGGACCGCATAGGCGATGACCGTCGCTCCGACCGCCGTCAGGAGATAGGCAAAGAAGGCGATCAAGGGGCCGGGGAGCCAGGCCTCACCACCACCGAACCCGTGGTCGGTGAGGAGCTTGAGGACGAGGGGGTGGGCCAGGTAGACACCGAAGGAGATCTCCGATCCCACCGCCACCAGCCGCAGGCCCCGGCGCGGGCCCGAGGCCCACTTGTTGCCGATGAGGTAGATCACGATGACCGCGGCCAGGCAGGAAGCGACCATGGCCGGCTGGAGGACGTTGGCCGCCTGGTAGTTCGCCATGATTCGGAGCTGGGCGACGTAGGCGCCGATGGCCACCACCGCGGACACGCCGGCGATGGCCAACAGCCGTCGTTGGTGCCGGGCGACGAACGCCTGGATGCGGTCGTAGTGCACCGCCGCGTACGCCCCCGCCAGCACGTACATGGCATAGGTGGGGAGCAGCTCGTAGGCCCGGGTGTAGAACCAGGTCATGGTGGGCGAGCTGGAATGCACGTACTGCAGCACTGCCAACCAGGCCACGTTGGCCGCGGTCACTGCCGCCAGCACCGCCACGGCATGGTCGGCGGTTCGCTTCACGAACTTCCACAACAGAGGGAACACCAGGTACAGCTGCATGGTCACCAGGAGGAAGTAGAGGTGGTACTCCGCGGTGCCGGTCACCAGGTCATAACCGAAATGGGTCCACGACCACCCGTGGGAGGTGGGATTGCGTACCGCCTCGTAGATCACGCTCCAGGTCAGGTACGGGATGAGTACCAGGGTGAACCGCTTCCGCCAGAACGGCCGAGCCGAGACCGGGCGCCGGATGGCGGCGTAGACGAGGACGAACGCGGTCAGGGTGAAGAAGACCTCCCGGCCGAACTGCAGGAGCATCAGCGTCCCGTTGGCGCCGGTGGTGAGGGCGATCCCGGTATTGCCGATGGTATGGACCCCGATTACTGCGGCGAAGGTCAAAAGCCGCAGGATGTCGATCTGCCACAGATGACCGTCCGAGTGCGGAGCCGGCACGTTCGCATCCGGGCTGATCGACCCGCGGGTGGCCCGGGTTTGACCCTGAATCTGGTCGAGGACGAGGGCCATGCCTAGTTTCTACCCACCCAGGCTGGGGGTTAGCTGAGAGCCGGGTAAAGATTCGGTAAAGACGGATGGCTTTAAATTGGCTGGTGAACTGCCAATTCCCTCCTAGGAGTGCTTCTCCGGCGGCGCCGATCGGCGCCTCTGGGTGGCTATTCCGGGGGTGGCCTGGCGCTTGTCCAGCTCGGCAATCAACTTCTTGGGAGCGATCATCCGGTAGCTCTCCTCGGCAATCTCCGAGATCTCGTCCCAGTCGAGGCCCGGATCGAGGTGGATCCCGACCCATCCCTTGCTTCCAACGTAGGCCGGCACGAAATAGCGATCCGGGTCGGAGGCGACCAGCATCGCCTGATCACCCGGGGGGGCCTTGCAGGTCATGTGCGTGCCATTCTCGCTGGTCATCACGAACAGCTTGTCCCGCACCCGGAAGGAGGGTGCGGAATGGCCGCCGAATGACTTCTCGGTCGCCTCGGGAAAGTCGAGGCAGATCTCCCGCAGGCGGGCGATGGGGTCGGGTCGGGCGTCAGAGGTTGTCATGGTCGTGGTGATCCCGCCGATTCGCGGGGATGAACGGGCCAACGTCATGGCGAATAGCGTTGATGACCGAGCTCGAGGAGAGAAGCCGTGCCCAGATTCGCCGTATTGTTGCGCGGGATCAACGTCGGTGGCAACAAGCGGGTCGCCATGGCCGACCTGCGGCAGCTGCTGTCGGGACTCGGGCTCACCGATGTCGCCACCCTCCTGCAGAGCGGCAATGCGGTGTTCAGTTTTCGGCGGACCAAGCCAGAAGTGCTGGCCCGGCGGATCGAGGCGGCCATCCGGGAACAGCTCGGGCTCGAGGTTGCCTGCATCGTCCGGAGCCGGGAGGAGATGGAAGCGGTGATCGCCGGCAATCCGCTGGGCGAGGTGGCCACCGACGGCTCCAAGCTGCTGCTGGTGTTTCTCTCCGAGGCGCCGGACCCGAAGCGGATGGCCGAACACGACCCCGTCGAGTTGGCCCCGGATCAGATCCGCCTCGGCGACCGGGTCATCTACCAGTGGTGCCCGGAAGGCATCCTGGCCGCACCTCCGGTCGGTGGGTTCGCGGAGAAGTACTGGTCGGTGACCACCACCGGGCGGAACTGGAACACGGTGACCAAGTTGGTCGCCCGGCTCAACGACTGATCAACACGACGGGTGCCGCGTCAGGGCACGAAGCGGTAGCCCATGCCCGGTTCGGTACGGAAGTGGCGCGGGCGGGAGGGATCGGACTCGAGCTTCCGACGTACCCGGGCCATGAGCACCCGGAGGTACTCGGTCTCGGTGTCGTATTCCGGCCCCCAGACATCGTGAAGCAGCTGCTGTTGGGAGACCAGTTTTCCCGGATTGCGCACCAGCACCTCGAGAATGTCCCATTCCTTGGGGGTGAGGTGGACGTCGGATCCCTCCCGGGTGACCTGCTTGGAGGCCAGATCGATGATGAAGTCCTCGGTCTCCACCCGGGGATCCTCCGGGCCGGCCGGCTTCCGCCGCAGCGCGGCGCGCAACCGGGCCAGCAGCTCGTCCATCCCGAATGGTTTGGTCACGTAGTCGTCGGCCCCGGCATCGAGCGCCTCGACCTTGGACACGCTCTGGTGTCGGGCGGAGAGAACGATGATGGGCACCGAGCTCCATCCCCGCAACCCGCGCACCACCTCGACGCCATCGATACCCGGGAGACCGAGGTCGAGGAGGATGACGTCGGGTCGGCGATCGGCCGCCAGCCCGAGGGCGTCTTCTCCACGGCGGGCGACGATCACCTCGTAGCCCTTCGCCTTGAGGCTGACCCCGAGGGCCCGCAGCAACGCGACGTCATCATCCACGATCAGAACCCGTGCCTCCGGCTCGCGGTCCACCGCCACCGGGACCGACGACGCCGGGCTCACGATCGCTGATCCCCGGCCGGGGCGGCGGGATCCGCGGTTGCCGGTGTTTGGTGATCCGCCCCGGTGGCGGCGTTGGGCTTTGCCGGCAGCCTGACCACCATCGTGGTCCCGCCCCCCGGGGTGTCCTCCAGGTCGAGTTCCCCGCCCACGGCTTCGACGAAACCGCGGGCCACGGCCAGGCCCAGGCCTACCCCTACCCGGTTTTCGGAATCGCCCGACCTCTGGAATGGGTGGAACACCACCTCGCGGACCTCGGGCCGGATCCCCGGGCCTCTATCGACTACCCGCAGATCCACCCGGCCGGCCACCGCCCCGGCTTCGATCCGTAATCCGGCGCCTTCGGCGTGGACCAGCCCGTTGTCGACCAGATTGGCTACTGCCCGCTCGAGGAGCACCGGGTCGGTGTGCACCCGGGGGAGGTTTTCGGGTATCTCGACGCTGACGCCGGCAGCGCGGGGCCCGAGGCTGGCCAGCGCGGAGTCGACGACCTCGCCGATGTCGACGTCCCGGTCGATGACGTCCATGGATCCGGTCTGCAGCCGGCTCATGTCCAACAGGTTCTCCACCACCGCCGAGAGCCTGTCTGACTCGGCATCGATGGTTTGCACCAGGATCTTGGTCTCGCCGGGATCAAACTCCAATTGTTCGGACAGCAGGCTGCTCGACGCCGCCTTGATCGAGGCCAGTGGAGTTCGAAGATCGTGGCTGACTGAGGCCAGCAGCGCGGAGAGCAGCTCATTGGCCCGAGACAGGGTGTCGGCTTCCTCGGCTTCGGCGTGCAGCCGTTGGCTGTCCAGGGCCACCGCCAGTTGGGCCGCGAATCCGGCCAGTATCTCCCGGTCCTCAGCGGAGAGCTGGGGCCCCCGCAGAGCCAGCGTTGCCCGGTCGCTGAGGGGGAGCGCCACCGACGCGTGCTCCGGCGAACGGGGTGGGTCGGCACCCACGGCAATCACCGTCTCCCAGAGGACCGGACCCGGGTTGCGGACCGGCGCCGGACCTGACCGCCGGGCGTCGTCCCCGTCGGTCTGCCGCCGCAAGATGGCCGCAGCATCGAGTCGAAAGGCGACGGCCAGGTCTTCGAGGAGGTCGGGCAGGGGATTGCCCTCCGGGGAGACGAGCCGGCCGGCCACCCGGGCCAACATGTGGGCATCAGCTCTGGCCTGGGCGGCCGCCATCGACCGTTGGGCCGCCAGGTTCACCAGCGTGCTCACCACACCGGCGGCGACCAGAAAGATGATGAGGGCGACGACGTCGCGGGCGTTGGCGATGGTCAGGGTGTGGATCGGCGGGGCAAAGAAGTAATTGGAAAGCAGGAACCCGGCCACCGCGGCCGTCACCGCCGGCCATATCCCGCCGACGATGGCCACGGCCATCACCAGGATCAGGTAGGAGCTGAGCGCGGTGGAAAGCTCGATATGGGAGCGGTTGGCCGTGAGTATCAGGGTCGCGAGGGGAAACGTCAGCACGCCAAGGAGGACCGCACCGACCTGCCGGCGTCGCGGCAACGGGGAGGCCAGGACCCTGCCAACGTGCACGTGCCGGTCGGCCCGTTGGCGGGCTGCGGTGGCGTCGGAGTCTCCGGCGGCTTCCGAGTCCGGCCGGTCCTCGTCGGTGGCGATGACGTGGACATCGAGTGATCCGCCGGAAGCCCGGATCACCGAGTTGACCACCGAACCCCGAACGAACTCGGTGAGCCGGCTCCGGTGGGTGGCGCCCATCACCAGCTGGGTGGCGCTCTCCGCCCTCGCCACCTGAACCAATGTCGGTGCCACCGCGGCGCCGACCACTTCGACATACCGGCCGCCCAGTTCCTCGAGCAGGGTGCGGTTCTTGATCAACCCGTCGGATCCCGAACCGGTGAGTCCGTCTTCGGACCGGATATGGACGCCGACCAGCTCCGCCTTGGTTCGCATGGCCATCCGCGCCGCCCGGCGCACCAGCACGGCTCCGCCGGGGGCGCCGCTCAAGGACACCACCACCCGTTCCTTGGTCTCCCAAGGGCCGGCGATCCCGTGGCGCTCCCGATAGTCCTGCAACTCTTCGTCCACCCGGTCGGCCAGCCACAGCAAGGCGAGCTCCCGGAGGGCGGTCAGATTGCCGGTGCGAAAGTAGTTGCCGAGCGCGGCGTCGATGCGGTCTGGCGGATAGACATTGCCGTGGGCCAACCGTCGCTGGAGCGCCTCGGGAGCCATGTCGACCAGCTCGATCTGGTCGGCCGAACGAACCACACCGTCGGGAACCGTCTCTCGTTGGACGACCCCGGTGATTCCTTCGACAACGTCGTTGAGAGACTCGAGGTGTTGCAGGTTGACAGTGGAGATGACATTGATGCCGGCATCCAGGAGCTCTTCGACGTCCTGCCACCGCTTGGCGTTCCGGGAGCCGGGAACGTTGGTGTGGGCCAGCTCGTCGACGAGGGCGAGCTCGGGGTGGCGGGCCAGGAGCCCGTCGAGGTCGAGCTCGTAGAAGGTCTGGTCCCGGTAGACGACCGGCTTGCGAGCCAGCACCTCGAGATCCCGCAATTGGGCTTCGGTCTGCGGACGACCGTGGGTGTCGACCCAACCGACCACCACATCGGTACCGCGTTCCCGGCGCCGCCATCCCTCGTTGAGCATGGCGAACGTCTTCCCCACTCCGGGAGCGGCCCCCAGGTAGAGCCGGAGCTTTCCTCGTGCCACCCGCTTACCCGGCCCGCGTATACGAGAGGTGGAAATCATGGGTCCAGCCCGAACCGGGTTCTGCCGTCTCGGAGAGGTCGGTGCGCTGGATGAGAAGCTGCCCGCCGGCCATCCACTCGAAGACGCTGCGCCCGTCGGCCACTGTCACCGGTTGGTCACCCGGAAAGTAACGCTTGGACGGGATGGCGGTCATCGGGTTCCTCCTGGAAACAAACCGATGCTAGGTCTGGTTGCGGGCGACCAGGGTAGTGGTCGGCCACTACGATGCTTTGGCGATCGGAGGCTGACATGAGAATCGCCGTCGCCGGCGGCACCGGCACCGTCGGGAAGTACGTGGTGTTGGCGGCCGACCAGGCCGGACTTCAGGTCACCGTGCTCAGTCGGAGGGTCGGCGTCGACGTGCAGACCGGCGAAGGGCTGGAGGCCGCTCTGGTCGGCGTCGACGTGATCGTCGATGCCATCAATGCCGAATCCATGAGCCGATCCAAGGCCACCGTCATCTTCACCGAGACGACCCGCCGGCTGCAACGGGTCGGAGCCGCCCAGGGGGTCTCGCGGCTGGTCACCCTGTCCATCGTCGGCATCGACCGGGTCCCGTTCGGGTACTACCAGGCGAAGCTGGCCCAGGAGGCCGCCGCCCTCGAGGGCCCGCTGCCGGCCACCATCGTGCGGGCCACCCAGTTCCACGAGTTCCCCGCCCAGGCGCTCAAGCGGGTGCGCATCGGGCCCGTCGCCCTGATGCCGCAGATGACGGTCCAGCCGGTCGCCGCCCGCTCGGTCGGAGAGGTGCTGCTCAAGGTGGCCGGCACCCAACACGCCGACACCACCATCGAGGTCGCCGGTCCCGAGCCCGCCGAGATGGTCGACCTGGCTCGGGCCACCGCCGCCCGTCTTGGACAGCGGATCGCGGTGGTTCCCATCCGCCTCCCCGGCCAGGCCGGCAAGGCGATGAGGAGCGGTGGACTGCTCCCCGATCCCGGTGCACACCTGGTCGGCCCTCGATTCGACGAATGGCTGATTGGCGAAGACCTGGACGCCGTCGGCTGACTCCCCCCTCATGGTCGAGGGGTTGGCCGCTACCATCTGCCCCATGGAGCTTCGTACCCTCGGTCGTACTGGTGTAAAAGTCAGCCCGCTCTGCCTCGGAGCCATGATGTTCGGGGCCTGGGGAGAATCCGACCACGACGAGTCGATCCGTATCATTCACCGCGCCCTCGACGCCGGCATCAACTTCGTCGACACCGCTGACGTCTATTCCGCCGGCGAGTCCGAGGAGATCGTGGGCAAAGCGCTGGCCCAGGTAAAGCGCGAAAAGATCGTCCTGGCCACCAAGGTGCACGGTGCGATGGGGCGCGATCCCAACGCCCAGGGGAACTCCCGTCGCTGGATCATCGCCGAGTGCGAGAACAGCCTGCGCCGGCTGGGCACCGACTACATCGACCTCTACCAGATCCATCGGCCGTCCCCCGACACCGATATCGACGAGACCCTCGGCGCGCTCACCGATCTGGTCCGGTCGGGCAAGGTCCGGTACATCGGGAGCTCGACGTTTCCCGCCGACGACATCGTCGAGGCCCAATGGGTGGCCGAGCGCCGGGGCCGGGAGCGGTTCGTCACCGAACAACCGCCCTATTCGATGCTGGTGCGCAGTGTCGAGGCCGACGTCCTGCCTAGGTGCCAACAGTTCGGCATGGGGGTGTTGTCCTGGAGCCCGTTGGCCGGCGGCTGGCTCTCGGGTGCGTTTGGCCAGGGCAAGGACAACACCAGCCGGCGCTCGGCCATGCTGCCGGACCGCTACGACATGACGGTGCCCGACAACGCTCGGAAGCTCGACGCGGTGACCGCCCTTTACGAGGTGGCCGACGAGGCCGGCCTCAGTTTGATCCAATTGGCGCTGGGGTTCGTGCTCGAGCATCCAGCCGTCACCTCGCCGATCATCGGCCCCCGGACGATGGAGCACCTGGAGTCGCAGCTTCCGGCCCTCGAATTACGACTGAGCCGGGACATTCTGGACCGCATCGACGAGATCGTGCCCCCGGGAGCCAACCTGAACGCCGGCGACATCGGGTGGGTTCCGGCCGCCGTCGCCGATCCCTCCCTCCGCCGTCGCCCGCTCTGAAACCGGCCCGGGTCCGAGCATGAATCCGCTGCCGGAGTTCGACCCGTTCTCGGACGAGTACTTCGACGACCCGTATGACCTCTACCGCCGGATGCGGGACGAGGCCCCGGTATCGTTCAACGACCATTACGGGTTCTGGGCGTTGTTTCGATACGAGGATGTGTGCCGGGCCCACAAGGAGTGGCAGTCCTTCTCCTCGAGCCATGGCGTCGATCTCGCCACCCTGAGCCAGTCGCCGGAAGAGGCTCGGCAGTTCGCGGGCATCATCACGCTGGACCCGCCCGAACACGACCGGTTGCGGGCCCTGGTGAGCCGGGCTTTCACCCCCCGGGCGGTAGCCAGCCTCGAACCGATGATCACCGAGGTCATCGTCGGATTCCTCGACGCGGTTGACGGCGACGGCTTCGACGCGGTTGCCGATTTCTCCGGCCCGTTTCCGGTCGAGATCATCTCCCGCATGCTCGGGGTCCCCGAGCCCGACCGGCAGCAGATCCGCCACCGGCTCGACCTGATGCTCCATCGAGAGCCCGGCCAGATGGACCCGACGCCGGAGGGCACCGGGGCGGCGGTCGACAGCGTCTCCTACTTTCTGGACTTGGTCGCCGACAAACGCAAGCACCCCGGCGACGACATGATCAGCCGTCTGATCGAGGCGGAGGTCGACCGGGATGATGGGGAGGTCACCCGATTGGACGATGTCGAGATCGCCGGGTTCGCGGTGTTGCTGGGGGGAGCGGGGGCGGAGACGGTAACCAAACTGGTGGGCAACGCAGTTGTGCTCTTCGCTCGCAACCCCACCGAGTGGAACAAGGTGTTGGACGATCCCGGCAAGATCGGGGGCGCGGTGGAAGAGATTCTGCGCTACTTGCCCCCCGCCCAATACCAGGGGCGGTTCTCGGTACGCGATTCGGTCTTCGCCGGGGTCGCCATCCCGGCCGGGCACCCGACCATCCTGGTCACCGGATCCGCCACCCGGGATGAGCGCTTCTACGACCGCCCCGACACCTTCGACATCGATCGGCCGGCCAGCCTGGCCCTCGGGTTCGGCTATGGCATCCACAGCTGTCTGGGTGCTGCCCTTGCCCGCCTGGAGAGCCGGATCGCCATCCGCGAGTTGGCCCATCGGTGGCCGAAGTACGAAGTGGACGAAAGCGGATGCCGGCGGGTCCACATGTCGAACGTGGCCGGCTATTCGCGGGTGCCGCTCCGGCCGGTAGGCTGACCCTCGCCGCCGTTCGGCGGCGGTTCCGTTCGGGTCGCCGGTCGGTCCCCGGTGTCGACTAGGTCCTGGGCCACCTCCCGGAGCCTGACGTTGAGGTGTTGGGAAGCCCGACGCAAGATGTCGAAGGCCTGGTCGGAAGTGATCCGCTCGCGTTCCATCAGGATCCCCTGGGCCTGACCGATGAGCTCCCGGGTGGCCAGGGCCTGGTTCAGGTTGTCGGCCCGCCGGTGCTCGTCTTCGTGGGAGCGAGCTCCGCCCAGGGCCAGCCCGGACAGGGTGGCGAAGATCAGCCCCTTGGCCCGGTCGGTGGCCCCGAACGCCCGGGGGTAGCGGGCGTACAGGTTGAGGGCCCCCAGTGTGCCTTCGGCATAGAGGTGGTAGGCCAGCGCGCAACGGGCTCCCGCCGCGGACGCCTCGGGCCCGAACGTGGGCCATCGGCTGTCGTCGGCCAGGTCTTCGGCGTAGACGGTCGTTCGCTGGCCGATGGCGTCGAGGCAGGGTCCTTCACCGGTCATCTGCTGGAGGCCGTCGATGGCGATCACCAGTGGATCAGAGTGGACTGCGGTGGTCACCTCTTCGCCGTTCACGGTGAAGATGCCGGCAAAGTCGCATCCCTCGATGGCCGCCACCGCCTGGTCGACCACCGCCTGCAGCGTGTCGGCCACGCTCCCGGCCGCGAACAGCGCCCGGGCAACTTCTGAGAGGTTGTCGGTGAGCTCCGCGGTGGTCTCGGGATCGGCCATGTCCTCAACTCCTCCCCCCATTTTATCGAAAAATGCACCAACGGCCAACCTGGCTCGGAGCTCGGTCATGCACGCCTGGAGGTGAACCTTGACGGCGCCGTCCTGCTGTCGGAGGAGCTCCGCGACTTCGTCGTAGGTGTGCTCGCCGAAGTAGGCGGAGACGATGGCCCGCAGCTTGGCGTCGGGAAGGTGGGCCAACAGCGCCCAGGCCTCGTCGCCGGTGAGCCGGACCCGCCCTCCCGGCCCCGATCCGTGTCCGGACCTGGGCCGGAGGCCCCGAGGCGCGTTGATCGTGAGTTGCCGGCTGGCCTCTTTGTACGCCCGGGTCAGCAGGTGGTTTCGCAGAGACCCTCGCTCGGGGTTGTATCGCTCGGGAGCTCGCCACAATGCCAGGAAGACCTCGTGGGTCACGTCCTCGGCGTCGCCGGCTTCGCCGCGGTCGCACATCCGGCTGGCCAATCCGTATACCGACGGACCGTGGCGACGGTGCGCCTCGGCCAGCGCCTCCTCGTGGCCGCGCTCGATGCCGACGATGAGAGCCGCGTCGGATGGATCGTCGCTGTCGTCGGCAACGGCCGGTCGACCGCCGTTGTCGGAACCGATCGACGGCTGACCGCCGTCCTCGGAGTTGGCTTTCCTCATCGCTTCGAACCTAGGTATCGCCCGAGTAGCGGATGGGACGACCGCCGCCCAGCTCCGAGAACCGCTCGTTCAGCGCGTGGGCCAACACGTCATGGTCGTGTGGGCTGGGCAACCGGGTGCCGAGCAAGATGGCCTCCACCTGCAACGAGGTGCTCATGCCACCCAGGGCAAAGTAGCGCAGGAAGAATTCGCCCTTGGACAGGTGGGCGTCATGTCGGGCCTGATCCAACCGGGCGTCAGCGTTTCCGACCACGGGTCTCTCTTCAACGCCTGGTGCCGAACATGGCGAAAACGGGCGTGTTGATGGGGTGGTGGGTCGAGGCACTCGACACGGGGACCGGTTACCTCCATGCACACACCCGTGGGCGTGGGCCGTGACCCGCCATATCCCTCGCTGTCGAAGGCACCTGCCAATTACTAGGGTACTCCTCCCAACGCCAACGTGACCCGACCGTTCCCGCCCGGCGATCGCCCGGCCGGTGATGGCGGGGGTGCCAACCCAAAGAGTGGCCACGGCCTGGGATTTCGCACCGTCGTCGACCGCCGCCGGGAACCGGCGGTTGCGGGGGCGGCGACCTTCGCGTCGATTCTGCCGGTTCACTACGGTAGATGCATGCAGGAGGGCCCACCGGAGTTCGCGCTGATCGATCTCGCATCGATGCGGGGCCTCGAAATTGGGCCGTTGGCCAACCCGAAGGTAGGTAAGGACCGGGGACCCATCACCTATCTCGATCACGCCAGCACCGAGGAGCTCAAGCGGAAGTACGCCACCAACGGCCAGCTTGCCGATCAGATCGATTCGCTGGTCGAGGTAGATATCGTGCAGCACGACAACCAGACCCTCGGCGAGGCGGTCGGCGCCGACCAACCGTTCGACTACGTGATTGCCGCCCACGTGTTCGAACACATCCCGTTCCTGGTCGATTGGTTGTCTCAGGTGGAATCGGTGTTGGTGACCGGTGGCATTCTGTCGCTGGTCATACCGGACAAGCGCTTCACCTTTGACCTGAACCGCCGGGTCACCGAGTTCGGCGAGGTCCTCGATGCCCATCTCCGCAGCATCAAGGCGCCCACCTTCGCTCAGTTGTTTGATTTCTTTGCCCATACCGTGACCATCGATGGCATGGTGGACACCCCGGCAATCTGGGCGGGTACCGCGGACTACTCCGGGGTGGTGCGGGACGATGTCCCCGATAGCGACATCGCCGCCTTCGGGATCTGTCTCGACCAGCAGAAGCGGCCCTCCTTCGTCGACATCCATTGCCAGGTGTTCACCCCGACGTCGTTCCTGGACATCTTTGAGAAGCTGGTGAAGCTGGATCTGGTCAATTTTGAGATCGGGACCTTCTTCGACACCCGGGTGAACACCTTCGAGTTCCATGTGAGCCTGCGCAAGGTCGACGTCGAGCAGGAGCGCAGCCAGATCCGGGCGCAGCAGTACGCCTCCGTGGTCGTGGCCCGGAAGGTCATTGCCGCCGGGCAGCCGCCGGGATCACTTCCATCGGTCACCACCGGCCCGGCCACCAACGGCGTAGTCACCGAATCCGCGGGGATCGAGCTGAGTGGCCTGGAGAAACGGGCGCTGTTGCTCAAGCGACGGGTGATGCACCGGTTACGGCACCGGGTTCCCTTGAACCCCTGAGGCCCCACCGGACGGGGGGGTCAGGGGCTCCGTCGGTGGATCTCGTAGGCACACACGTGGGCGCCGCTGAGGATGTGGGCCACCCGAACCACGTTGGCTTCGGGCAGGGCGTCGCTGATGAACCGGATCTCGCTGGTGCAGGCCTGGCGGAACCCGGAGGCGACGGACAGGATCGCGCAGTTGTGCTCGACGATCCGCCAGCCCCCGTCGTCGGTCTCCTCGACGTCGGCCAGATATCCGTCCTCGTCGAGGATGCGGGTCAACTCGTGGATCTTCCCGTCCAGACTCAGGTCGCCCAAGCGGATCTGGGCGTCCTGCAGGCGCCGTTGCCGGCGCAACTCGAACAGCTCGGCGACGTCGTCGCTGTCGGGGCCACCCAGATAGCCGAGGAGTTCATTGGTGAGATCGCCGTAGCGCTTGGGGAAGAATTCCTCGGCGGCCGGAGCCAGTTCGTAGATATGAGCGGGGCGCCCACGGCCCTCCGGCTCCTGACGGTGGACAACCAGTCCGTCTTGTCGGAGGCGATCGAGTTGCTGGCGAACCGCGGTGACGGTGATGCCCAGCTCTTCGACCAGATCCCGGGATCGCAGAGCACCGTTGCGTTTGAGGGAGGCCAGAATGGCCCGCCGGGTCGACGGCATCGAATCCAGCGGCACCTGCTCGCCCGTCGATGCCGGGTTCATGGCAGCACCAGATGAACATCGCCGAACTCGTGCCAGAGATACCCCTTGTCGAGCGCCTCGGCGTAGGAGGCTTCGAGGAGCCCCCGGCCGGCGACGGCCTCCAACATGGCCAGATGGGACGCCTCCGGCTCGTGCCACCCGGTCAACAGCCCGTCGAGTGCCCGCACCCGGCGGTCGGCGGTGATGACGGTGTCGGTCCATCCCGTGCTCGGATGGACCAGGCCCTGTTGGTCCACCACCGACTCGAGCGCCCGGACCACCGTGGTGCCCACCGCGATCACCGATCCGCCGTGGCGATGGGTGTGGTTGACGCGGTTGGCCGTCACCGGCGACACCCGGAAGCACTCGGGATACGGGGGCTCGGAGGCTTCGAGGGAGGCCACCCCGGTATGGAGGACGATCGGGGTGATCCCGACCCCGGCGGCCACCAACCGGGTGATCACCTCGGGGGTGAAGGGCCGGCCGGCGCTCGGCATCTCTGCCGACCCCGGCTCGGTGACGTAGACGTTCTGGTAGGCCGAGATCGGCCATTCGCCCTGGATGTAGCCGTACCGGATCGGCCGGCCGTAGCTGGACAGGTAACTGTGGAGCCGGCCGGGAATCTCCACCGACGCCACCCATAACCGGACGCCTTCGGGCTGTTCGGCGTAGGCGGAGAGGAGGGTGACGGTGCCGCCGCCGGGCAGATCGAGCCGGAGTCCCGCCGGGGCATCGAAATAGGGCTGTCCCGACCGCCGGAGCTCCACCGTCCAGAGACCGGCCGGCAATTGGGTGGACAGGCGGACCTCGGTCTCCCGGCCACCGGTGTCCCGGCCCACCAGCTCGGCGGCCAGGGTTCCCGAGGTGTTGATGACCACCAGGTCGCCGTCATGGAGGAAGCGTGGGAGTTCGGAGAAGTGGGTATCGATCAGGCTGCCGTCGTGGCGGCTGGCCACCAGCATCCGCACCGCGTCGCGGGTGAGGCCGCGGGCCTCCGGGGGAGATGACGCCTCGAGCTCGGGAGGCAGATCGAACACCGGCAGCCCGCTCAGGGTCCGGCCGGCGGTGGCCGGACTCGCCGCGGTCATCGGGTCGCCTCGGCTCCGGTGGGGGCGATCTCGGCCAGGCGGTAACGGCCGCTCGGACGGTCGCTGTTCAGGAGGGACAGCAGATTGGGAACCACCGACTCCGGCGGTGGTCGATCCGAGATGTCCTCGCCGGGGAAGGCTTCCTGCTGCATCTGGGTTCTCATGTCCCCGGGATCGACCGCCCACACCCGGAGTTCGGGCTCCTCCACCGACAGCACCGCGCTGAGGTGGTCGAGGGCGGCCTTGGACACCCCGTAGCCTCCCCAGCCCTCGTAGGCCTCCACCGACGCGTCGGAGCTCACGTTCACCACCCGTGGATTCGGCGAGTCGCGAAGGAGTCCGGCCGCCTCCCGGGTCAGCGCGGCCGGGGCGAGCACATTGGCCTCGAACACTGCCCGCAGTTCGTCCGGGGGGTAGTCGGTGAGGTTCGGTTGGGGGGAGGGGCCCAGCCGGCTGGCGTTGTTGACCAGGAGATCGAGCCCCCCGAGGCGTTCGGCCTCGTCCACCAACGCCCGCCGGTGTCCGGGATCGGTGATGTCCCCGGCCAGAGCCACCACCGTCGCCCCCGGGGGGCCACCGGAAATGGCGTCATCCCGGGAGGCGATAAGCGCCGCCTCGCCGCGGGCGTCGATGATGACCGACCACCCATCTTTCGCCAGTGCCGCGGCCAACGCGGCTCCGAGACCCCTCGACGCTCCGGTCACAATTGCCACGGACATGTCGTGCCTCCCTGGTGGTGCTTCAACGATGGTTCGTCCTCCTATTAAAGACAGAATACTCTATCTTTATTCCTGGTACCCGAATTTCGATGTCGGCCCAGGCCGGTAGGGGCGTCCGATGCCCCGGCCCAAGCAAGGACCGGGAGGCGGCGGTAGATTCGATTCCAGTCTTCACCGGCTCGAGACGAGGTGCGCATGCAAGCAGCGGTCCCATCCTCCCGAATCCGCAACGTGGCCCTGTTCGGCCATGACGGTGTAGGCAAGACGACACTGGCCGAGGCGCTGCTGTTCGCCAACGGAGCCATCGCCCGGCAAGGGCGGGTGGAAGACGGCAACACCGTCTGTGACTTCGAGCCGGAAGAGTGGAAACACAAGAGCTCCGTCTCCACGGCCATCGCCCCTTTTGTGTTTGGCGACTACAAGGTCAACATCCTGGACACCCCGGGCATCGCCGACTTCGTGGCCGAGGTCGAGATGGCGCTGTCGGTTGCCGACATGGCGGTGGTGGTGGTGAGCGCGGTCGAAGGCGTACAGGTGCACACCCGGACGGTGTGGAAGCTGGCCGAGCAGGCCGGCCTGCCCTGCATCGTCTACGTCAACAAACTCGATCGCGAGCGATCAGATTTCGAGCGGACAGTGGAAGAACTCCGTGACGCGTTCGGCACCGGGGTCGCGCCGCTCGAACTGCCGATCGGTTCGGCGTCCGAGCTCGAGGGCATCGTCGACCTGCTGGCCGACTCGGCCACCGTCTACCTCAACGGCCAGCCGAAGATCGTGGACATCCCCGAAGACCTGGCCCCCCGGGAGCACCGTGATCACGACCATCTGGTGGAAGAGATCATCGTGGCCGACGACGACCTCATGTTGGGCTATCTCGACGGGGCCACCCCATCATTCGAGGAGTTGGAGGCGACCCTGGTCAAGGGGGTGGCCAACCGGTCGGTGTTCCCGGTCATCTGCGGCTCGGCGACCGCCGGCATCGCCCTCGACCGGCTGGCCGGGCTCATCTGTGAGATGCCGATCTCCCGTTCGACGGTGGCCTATGCCGGTGACCAGAAGATCGACATCCCCTCCGACCCGAAGGCCGAGCCTCTGGCCCGGGTGTGCAAGACGATCGTGGATCCGTTCGTGGGGAAGATCTCCGTCCTCCATGTCCTGTCCGGAACCCTGCGGACGGACATGGTGCTGACCAACACCCGCACCCACTCCGAGGAGCGGCTCCACGGGCTGGAGATGCTCCGGGGCAAGGAGGTCATTCCGGTGGCCGAGGCCCAGGCCGGCGACGTGGTGGCGGTGCCGAAACTGGCATCGTTACAGGTGGGCGACACCTTGGCGCCGAAGTCGACGCCGGTGGTCGTCGATGTCCCTCCCCGCCCCCCGGCCATGCTGTCGATTGCGGTTCGCCCGAGGGCGACCGGGGACGAGGACCGTCTCATGACCGGTCTGCACCGGCTGGCCGAGGAGGATGCCGCCCTCGAGGTCCACCAGGACGAGGAGACCCACCAAACGGTGCTGGCCGGTATGGGGGAGACCCATCTCCTGGTCACCTGTGAGCGGTTGCAACGGCGGTTCGGGGTGGAGGTCGACCGGGAGGACGTGCTGGTCCCCTACCGGGAGACGATCACCGGCGTGGCCGAGGCGGAGGGCAAGCACAAGAAGCAGTCCGGCGGCCACGGGCAGTTCGCCGTCGCCCACCTCCGGGTCGAGCCGCTGGCCCGGGGGGCGGGGTTCGAGTTCGTCGACGCGGTGGTGGGAGGCGCGATTCCCCGGCAGTTCATCCCCGCGGTGGAAAAGGGGATTCGTCGCCAACTCCGGCGCGGCGGGGTCTTCGGATTTCCGGTGGTCGACGTGAAGGTGACCTGTGACGGAGGCAAATTCCATGCCGTCGACTCCAACGAGATGAGCTTCGAATTCGCCGGGTCACTGGCGGTGTCGGCCGCCCTGGCCAGCGCCGGGCCCGTCCTGCTCGAGCCGATCTCGCGTATCGACGTCTCCGTCCCCATCCGCTATCAGGGCGGTGTGCTCGCCGACCTCAATACCCGCCGGGGTCGGGTGATCGACAACCAACCGAGCGACAGCGAGACCCAGCTGATCAGTGCGCTGGTTCCCACCAGCGAGCTGGCCCACTACGTGGTCGAGCTCCGTTCCCTCACCGGCGGCCAGGGAAGCTTCACCTCGACATTCGAACGGTACGTCGAGGTGCCGGCCCATGCCGCCGAGAAGGTGAGTCGGGACGCGTTGGCCGGGCAAGGGGCGTCGGCTTCCCACTGACGGAGGCGGACCCGCCAGCCGCCGGCGGTGGTGATCGGAGTGCCGTGGAAGCATCCCACGCGGTTGGGTATTCGAGCGTGGCGTCATAGCGATAGACCGTCTGCGGGTTCCGTCCCAGAGAACCGCGGAGCTACGACCGTGACAGGCGTCGAGGTCGGTGTTGGTCAACAGTTGGCCGGAGGGATCCCAGAACGGCAACGATTGGGAGCGTGGTGTGTGCCCGTCTCATCCCCCATCTGTTGACCCGGCGGAAGACGGCAACCCGTAATCCCCGCCGCCGGAGTTAGGTAGCTACCAACCGTTCCGGCGCTACCGCCGGGCGTTCTTCACGAAGTCGTCGGTCCCGTGGCCGACCTCCAGCCGGTCGCCCCCGTGCCAGCTTCCCCGGAGGTGCCGGCGGACGGCGTCGTCCCCGTCGGCGGTGGCCCGGGCGGCGGCGTGCCACAGATCGGAATGATGGAAGAGGATGTCCCCGCGTTCGGCGTAGACGGCGATCTCCCCGGGGACCCGCTCGAACCCCAGGGGGATCCCGTCGGTGCCCCCGAGGTGGCTTCCAGGAAGCACCCGGAGGAAGCCATTGGCCGGAGAGGTGGCATCGATGTGCAGGGTGAAGGCCAGACCCGGCCAGACCGAGAGGTGGGGACCGGACTGGTGGTCGGTGTGCCAGCCGATGCGGGAGTAGGCCGAGCCGGGTCCGGGCCGGGCATCCTGGTAGACCACGCCGAACTGCTCGTAGTCGAGCAGCCAGGCGTCCGCCCCCAGCACGCCCCTGACCACCTCGACCATCACCGGGAGCCGCACCGCGGCGGCGGCCCGCGGCGACACCTCGGTGGCGAAGGCGACGTAGTGGGCGAACGGCCGGCCGTCGATGGTGGCGTCCGGCGCGTCGAGGATGGCGGTGCCGTGTCGCCGGCCGAGGGTACCGTCCACCAGCCGCTGCTGGGCGCCGGTCAGCTCGGCTTGGAGGGCGGCCACCGCCGGCTCGTCGAGGGCGCCCCGGAGCAGGCCGAAACCGTTGGCGGCGATCGCCTCCACCAGGCGGTCGACGTCCGCGGGGGAGAAGGTGATCTCATCGACCATGGCCATGGTCCAAGCGTACGGGACCGGGTCGGTGTGGGACGTCGTACCATGACAGACATGAGTGAAGACACCCGCACCGACCCGTCGGAGCAGCCGCTGGTCGGGCTCAAGCCCCGGAGCTTCGAGGTCACCGATGGACCGACCCGGGCGCCGGCCCGGGCCATGCTCCGGGCGGTGGGCATGACCGACGCCGACTGGGACAAGCCACAGATCGGGGTGGCGTCGTCCTGGAACGAGGTCACCCCGTGCAACCTGCCGCTGGCCCGGCTGGCCCAGGGGGCCAAGGCCGGGGTGCGGGATGGCGGCGGCTTCCCGTTCGAATTCATGACCATCGCGGTGTCCGACGGCATCTCCATGGGCCACGAAGGGATGCGGGCCTCGCTGGTCAGCCGCGAGGTCATCGCCGACTCGGTCGAAGTGATGATGCACGCCGAGCGTTTCGACGGGATGGTGACCCTGGCCGGGTGCGACAAGTCGCTTCCGGGGATGCTGATGGCCGCGGCCCGGCTCAACCTCCCCAGCGTGTTCCTCTACGGGGGCTCGATCCTTCCCGGCCGGGCCCGCGACCGGGCCCTGGACATCACCTCGGTGTTCGAGGCGGTGGGGGCCCATGCCGTCGACGCCCTCTCCGACGAGGAGTTGAGCCTCATCGAGCACAACGCCTGCCCGACGGAGGGGTCCTGCGCGGGGATGTTCACCGCCAACACCATGGCGTCGGTGGCCGAGGCGCTGGGCATGTCCCTCCCGGGGAGCTCGTCGGCCCCCGCCGTCGACCGCCGCCGGGATGACGCCGCCTTCGCCTCCGGCCAGGCCGTCGTCGAGCTCCTCCGGGCCGGCATCCGGCCCCGGCAGGTGATGACCAAGGAAGCCTTCGAGAATGCCATCGCCGTCACCATGGCCCTGGGCGGCTCGACCAACGCGGTGCTCCACCTGTTGGCCATCGCCAACGAGGCCCGGGTGGAGCTGGCCCTCGACGACTTCAACGCGGTGGCGGCCCGGGTGCCCCACCTGGCCGACACCAAGCCGCACGGGAAGTACCACATGAGCGATCTCGACCGCATCGGGGGGGTGCCGGTGGTGATGAAGGAGCTCCTCGACGCCGGGCTGCTGCACGGGGACTGCCTGACGGTGACCGGCAAGTCGGTGGCCGACAACCTGGCCGCCCTCGCCCCCCCGGCTCCAGACGGTGACGTGGTCCATGCCATCGGCGACCCGATCCATGTCCAGGGGGGCATCGCGGTGCTGCGGGGGACCCTGGCCCCCAACGGCTCGGTGGTGAAGGTGGCCGGCATCGATTCGCTGACCTTCGACGGCACCGCCCGGGTGTTCGACGGCGAAGCCGCGGCCATGGAGGCCATCCTGGCCGGCTCCATCGAGGCGAACACGGTGGTGGTGATCCGCTACGAGGGCCCCAAGGGGGGACCAGGCATGCGGGAGATGTTGGCGGTGACCGGGGCCATGAAGGGGGTGGGCCGGGGCGCCGACTGTGCTTTGGTCACCGACGGCCGGTTCTCGGGCGGGACCCACGGGTTCTGCATCGGGCACGTGGCGCCGGAGGCGGTCGACGGGGGCCCCATCGCGCTGGTGGCCGACGGCGACCGGATCGTGGTCGACGTGGTGAACCACTCCATCGACCTGGTAGTGGACGACTACGAGCTCGAGCGGCGCCGGACGGAGCTGAAGCACCCCGAGCCCCGGTACACCACCGGGGTGTTGGCCAAGTACGCCCGGTTGGTCACCGGGGCCGAGCGGGGCGCGGTCACCGAGCCCTGACCGGGTCGGTCGGTCGGGTCGGTCGGAGCCGGCACTTGTCGGGACCCACCTGGTCATGCCACAATGCATGCACCATGCGTACCGCCCCCATCAACCCCAGCATCACCTTGGTACTCGTTTCGTAGCGCACGCGACGACCTCTCGCCGTGTGCGCTCTCCGACCTCCCAGCTGGGAGGTCGTTTTAGTTCCCCGCCACATTCGACCGCCACCGACCACCACCGACCAACCCACCGACCACCAACTGCCCGACCATCGCCGAGACAGCAGACAAGGGAGCACCCCGATGGACCCGAAGGAACTCACAGGAGCACAAGCGCTGATCAAGAGCTTGGAGATGCAGCAGGTAGAGGTCATGTTCGGCCTCCCCGGCGGCGCCATCCTCCCGGTGTACGACCCGATCATCGACTCGTCGATCCGCCACATCCTGGTCCGGCACGAGCAGGGCGCCGGGCACATGGGCCAGGGCTACGCCCAGGCCACCGGCCGGCCCGGGGTCGCCATCGTGACCAGCGGTCCCGGCGCCACCAACATCGTGACCCCGCTGGCCGACGCCTATATGGACTCGACCCCGCTGGTGGTGATCACCGGTCAGGTGGCGACGTCGTCGATCGGCTCCGACGCCTTCCAGGAGAGTGACACCACCGGCATCACCATGGGGATCACCAAGCACAACTGGTTGATCACCGACGCCAACGACATCCCCCGGGTGGTCGCCGAGGCGTTTCACGTGGCCACCACCGGCCGGCCCGGACCCGTGCTGATCGACATGCCCAAGGACGTGGCCCAGGCCACCATGAAGTGGTACTGGCCGGAGCCGTCCGACCTCGACCTGCCCGGCTACCACCCGATGACCGTCGGGGACCCCGAGCTGGTGCGGGAGGCGGCGGAACTGCTGCTGGCCGCCGAGCGACCGGTCATCTACGCCGGCGGCGGGATCCTGAAGGCCCGGGCGGCCGAGGGCTTGGCCGAACTGGCCGAACGGACCGGCATCCCGGTGGTCACCACCTTGATGGCTCGGGGCTCCTTCCCCGACTCCCACCCGCTGTGCCTGGGGATGCCGGGCATGCACGGCAACTACACCGCGGTCACCTCCATGCAGCGTTCGGATCTCCTGATCGCGCTGGGCAGCCGGTTCGACGACCGGGTGACCGGCCGGGTGGGGGCCTTCGCTCCCGAGGCGAAGATCATCCATGTGGACATCGATCCGGCCGAGCACCACAAGGTCCGGCACGCCGACGTGGCCATCGTCGGCGACTGCCGGCTGGTCATCGATCAGCTGTTGTCCGCCCTCGACGGCCTGGGCCTTCCGCATTCGGACGCCACCCGGTCCGCCCCCGGAGGCACCCCCTCCGACGCGGTTCCCGGGGCGCCGGCGGCACCGGGCACCCCGGCGGCGTCGTTCCCGAGGGATCGGGTCGACCCTTGGCGGGCGACGCTCAGCCAGTGGCAACAGCGGTACCCGTTGGTCTACGCCCAGACCGATGCCCCCGGGGAACTGAAGCCGCAGTTCGTCCTCGAGACGCTGCGCGACGCCACCCCGGAGGACACCATCGTGGCCTCGGGGGTCGGCCAGCACCAGATGTTCGCCTCCCAGTGGTGGAAGTTCGACTACCCGAACACCTGGATCAACTCGGGAGGCCTCGGCACCATGGGCTTCGCGGTGCCCGCCTCCATCGGGGCCAAGGTGGGGCGGCCCAACCGGATGGTGTGGGCGGTCGACGGCGACGGGTGCTTCCAGATGACCGCCCAGGAGTTGGTGACCGCCAGTTCGGAGCGGATCCCGGTGAAGATCGCCCTCCTCAACAACGCCTACCTGGGCATGGTCCGCCAGTGGCAGGAGATGTTCTACGGGGAGCGGTACTCGGAGGTCTACCTGTCACCCGACCTGCCCGACTACGTCGGCTGGGCCGAGGCGATGGGGTGCGTCGGCATCCGGGTCGAGACGCCCGAAGAGGTCGGCCCGGCCATCGACAAGGCCAACAGCATCGACGACCGCCCGGTGGTGATCGACTTCCGTACCGACACCTCGGAGAAGGTGTACCCGATGGTGGCGGCCGGCGACTCCAACGACAACATCATCGTCGACCCCATCCTGGTCGGGGAGGATGGCTGATGTCCGCCTACGGAGTCGACCAGCGTCACCACACCCTCACGATCCTGGTGGAGAACAAGTCGGGGGTGCTGGCCCGGGTGGCCGGCCTGTTCGCCCGGCGCGGCTACAACATCTTCAGCCTGGCCGTGGCCCCGACCGACAACCCCCGGTTCAGCCGGATCACCATCGTGGTCGACGTCGAGTCGGCCCCCCTGGACCAGATCATCAAGCAGCTCGACAAGCTGATCCCGGTGGTCTCCATCACCGAGCTGGCCCCGTCGGCGGCCCGGGAGCGGGAGTTGCTGCTGGTCACGGTGGAGGTGTCTCCGGAGACCCGCGGGCAGGTAATTCAGCTGGTGGGGGTGTTCGAAGGCAAGATCGTCGACGTCGGCCACGACCGCCTCACCGTCATGCTGGCCGGGGCCCCCACCAAGGTCGACGACTTCGAGGATCTCATCCGGAGCTACGGAATTGTCGACCTGCAGCGTTCCGGGCGGGTGGCATTGCCTAAGCTCGACCGCACCGACGACCGATCGAGGGCCAACGCCAAGGTCGTCGGATTCGCAAAACCCACAGAGAAGGCAGGTTGATCACGATGGCCACGCTGTACTACGAAAAAGACGCCGACCCCAGTCTGATCGGCGGTCGGAAGGTGGCGGTGATCGGGTACGGGTCGCAGGGCCACGCCCACGCCCTCAACCTGTCGGAATCCGGGGTCGACGTCCGGGTCGGTCTCCGGGACAGCTCGTCGTCCAAGCAGAAGGCCGAAGAGGCCGGCCTCCGGGTGCTGTCAGTGGCCGACGCCTCGGCCGAGGCCGACGTGATCATGATCCTGCTTCCGGACACCGAGCAGGCCGCCGTCTACCAGGCCGAGATCGCCCCGCACCTGCAGGCCGGCGACGTCATCCTCTTCGCCCACGGCTTCAACATCCGCTTCGGGCTGATCACCCCGCCGGCCGATGTCGACGTGGCCATGGTCGCGCCCAAGGGCCCCGGCCACCTGGTGCGCCGGACCTACACCGAGGGCGGGGGAGTGCCGTCACTGGTGGCGGTGTCCGCCGACCCGTCGGGGAAGGCCCACGACCTCGCCCTCTCCTACGCCCACGCCATCGGGGCGACCCGGGCCGGGGTGCTCGACACCACCTTCGCCGAGGAGACCGAGACCGACCTGTTCGGCGAGCAGGTGGTGCTCTGCGGAGGCCTGACCGCCCTGGTCCAGGCCGGGTACGAGACGCTGGTCGGGGCCGGGTACCAGCCCGAGTCGGCCTACTTCGAGTGCCTGCACGAGCTCAAGCTCATTGTCGACCTGATGTACGAGCAGGGGATCAGCGGGATGCGCTTCTCCATCTCCGACACCGCCGAGTACGGCGACCTGACCCGCGGCCCGCGGGTCATCAACCAGGCGGTCAGGGAGGAGATGGGCCGCATCCTGAGCGACATCCAGGACGGCACCTTCGCCCGGGAGTGGGTCGACGAGAACGCCAACGGCCGCCCGAATTTCAAGAAGCTGCGGCAGGCGGGCATGGATCACCCCATCGAGAAGGTGGGCGCCGAGCTGCGGGCGATGATGCCGTTCGTGACCGCCGGAAAGCAGAAGATCCAGGACATCTCGGGCGGCTGACTTTGCGCCGCCGAGGGGGAGTACGCAGGGCCGGCGCGGTCGCCGCCGCGTTGGTGACGGCGTCACTGGGGCTGGCCGCCTGCACCTCGTCCCCGGCCCGGACCACCGGCGCCCGAGCCACCACCGCACCCGCAACCCCGGGACCGGTGTGGCTGTGCCGGCCGGGGTTGGCCAACGATCCGTGCGCGGCCAACCTGGCCGCCACGGTGGCACCCGGCCCCTCGCCGACCTCTTCCACCACCGTGCAGCCGAATCCTCCAGCCGCGACTCCGGCCATCGACTGCTTCTACGTCTACCCGACGGTCAGCGCCCAGCACACCACCAACGCCAACCTGCACATCGACCCGGCCGAGCGCCTGGTGGCCGAGGCTCAGGCTGCACCCTTCGCCCCCAACTGCCGCATCTTCGCCCCCATGTACCGGCAGCTCACCTTGGCATCGCTCCAGGGAACCTCGGGCGTGGCCCTGGCCAACGCGTCCTCGGTGGCGCTGGCCTATCACGATGTGCTGGCCGCCTGGCAGTATTACCTGGCCCACGACAACGCCGGCCGCGGCGTGGTGTTCATCGGTCACTCCCAAGGGTCGTCGATGCTGATCAGGCTGCTGGCGTCCCAGGTCGACCCCAGTCCCGCCGAGCGCCGCCTGCTGGTGTCGGCCATCATCCTGGGGGGCAACGTCGAGGTCCCCGTGGGCCAGAGCGTGGGCGGTAGCTTCCAGAACATCCCCGCTTGCAATTCGACCTCGGCCACCGGGTGTGTGGTGGCGTACTCGAGCTTCAACCAGGCCCCGCCGGCCAACAGCCTCTTCGGCCGGGCCGGGACCGGGGTCAGCCTGGTTTCGGGGCAGCCACCGGGACCGAGCCGCGCCTTCCAGGTGTTGTGCGTCAACCCGACCTCCCTGAGCTCTCCGGCCACCCCGGGGCCATTGGAGCCCTACTTCCCGACCGCGGCGGCGGGGGCCGCCGGGAACCAGCCAACCCCGTGGGTCACCTACCCGAACCTGTACACCGCCCAGTGCGCGTACCAGGACGGGGCCAGTTGGTTGCAGGTCACCGACGTGGCTCCGGCGGGGGACACCCGGCCGGTGGTGAGCGCGGTGCTGGGACCGACGTGGGGCCTCCACCTGGTGGACGTCAACCTCGCCCTGGGAAATCTGGTCACCCTGGTCGGCGAGCAAGGAATCGCCTTCGCCGCCAAGTCGATCGGGTCCGGGATCGGCTGAGCGGGTTCCGACGTCCTCATCCGGGTCCGCGGAAGCTCTTCGTCACTTCTGGGCGGCGACCTTGCCCAGGAACGGCACCAGCCGGTCGAAGAAGGCGTTGTTGGGGTAGGCGCCGGCCGGATCGTTGTGCGAGTAGGTGCTCTGGTAGTTGGCCAGGGTGAGGTTGCTCGCCGGTATCCCCGACTGGGCGGCCAGCAGCTGGGCATCCTGGGGGACGCCGGCTCCTCCGAGACGGGCACCGAACGCGTAGATCAGCAGGTTTTTCGGAAGCGCGTGACCCATGGTGGCAGGGACGTCGAGCACGCTCTGGGCCGGATTGGCATTTCCGTTGTCCACCGCCCCGGTGTCATCGGTCAGCCGTTGGGGGAAGTACCACTCGGTACCGTCGGCGTTCTGCATCGGGTAACCGGAGAACATGATGGCGAATCGATTGAGCGGCGTGAGGGCTCCGCTGCCGTTCCAGCCATGGACCGGGCCGGCGGCCGCCAGCCCTTGGCCGAGGTGCGCCTGGGCGGCCAGCAGGCTCGACGGCGAGGTGGCGGCGTTGAGGGCGAAGCCGTACTGACCGGCATTGGTGACCGGGACCGGAGGAACGATGTTGGCCGGCAACAACCCGGACGCCTGACCCAACGACGGCCCGTTGGGGTCCAACAGCGTCGCCGCCGATCCGGTGGCGTTGAAGATACCGGCGTAAGGCGCAGGGATCCCCCCGAACGACAGCCAGGGAGTGGCGTTGGGGGCGTTGAGCGACTGCAACTCCTGGGTGGCGGTCGGGGCCGCCACCGGGGTCGGGCTGCTGCCGCCATCGATGTAGACCAGGCCGGCCAGGTCGTCGGCCCCCGGGCGGCCGTTGAAGTCCCAGGTGGCGTAGGCGGTGACCACCGACCCACCCAGCGAGTGGCCACCGAGGACGACCTTCCCGCCGGCCTGCTTGGCCGCCCCGATCACCACTTGGAGGTCCTGGACCGCCACCCGCATTCCCCATTGCTTGGCAAACTCGACCGTCGAATCGGCAACCGGCTTTATGTGATGGGTGACGCTCGGGTTCTTGAGGTAGCCGAGGTAGTAGTCGTACAGCTGGCTGGCGGTGGCCTTGTGCTCCTTGAACAGGTTGAGCTCCGACTGGTCCTCGAGCAGGCTCTCTCGACGTTCGACCGCCCATACCTGCCAGTTGCTCGTCTTCGACACCAGCCACTGGGCCAGCGGGACGAAGTACGAGGCGGCGGCCGAGGTCCCCGGCTCCAGGACCAGGACGTTCTTGGCCGTGCTCGGTCCGACCTTGATGACCCCCACCTTGTTGTACTGGGCCGGAGTGCCGGGGGCGGCGAAGCCCGCCATCCAGGTGACGCCGAGGGGGGAGGTTGCCGACGAGCTGGCCGCCGGACTCGACCCGCAACTCGAGAGCACGGCGGCGGAGCTCACGATGGCCAACGACAGCCAGAGGATCCCCTTCGGCCGGATGACGGCGGCTCGCAATTTGGACACGGTCCGCCAGGATAAGACCTCGGTTCGTTGCCCGCCAGAGTCACCCGCCGCCCGGTTGCGGCGGGGTCATTTGACCGGCCGGGATCCGCGGGACCGCGGAGCGCGGGGCTACTCGACCTGGTCACGAAGCACCGCGGCAAACCGCTCCGGAGCGCCGGCCCGGTGGGTGAAGTAGAAGGCCGGCTCGATGAGCTCGAGCTCGAGGACGAGCGGATGCCCATCGAGGTCGTCGATGACATCGACCCGGGCGTAGGCCGGCTTCCCGACCCGCTCGGTCACCACCTCGAGAGTCGTCTCCGCCAGCCTTCGCTGTTGGTCGGTGGCTTCGATCGAGGTGATGACGTGCTGCTCCCAGAGCCGTTCGATCTCGCCGACATCGGGCTGGAGCAGCGCCTGTTTGGACACCGCGTGGCTGAACTCGTGGTCGAAGTAGATCAGCGCCACCTCACCGTTGGCGTCAATGGCCGGTTGATAGGGCTGGACCATCACCGTCTGCCCGTCGCGGTGCAACCGGCGAACGTGGTCGTCGGCGGTTCCGATTCCCGCCCGCACATAGCGGGCGGCGCCGAGACTCCCGCTGCCTACCGACGGCTTGATCACATAGTCATCGGAAGGCGGGGCCCACGCCGCGCCCGGGGGTACCCACCAGGTGGGCACGATCGGGATCCCGTCGGCGGCAAGATCGGCGAGGTAGGTCTTCTCGCTGTTCCACCTCACGAGCGGCTCGGGGTTCACCAGCCGGGTCTCGGTCGCCACCGTCGCCGCCCAGTCGAGGAACTCCCGTCTCCGGGTCACGTAACCCCACGCATAGTTGACCGTCACCAGGTCGAAGGACTGCCAGTCGACCATCGGGTCGTCCCAGATGACGACCTGCGCGTCGAAGCCGGCTGCCACCAGTGCTCCCTGCAGCAAAGGCCAGCCGTCGTCCAGGTCACCGAAGCCCTGGCTGGCGGCGAGCGCCAAGCGGGGTGGGATCGACGGCATGCGGGCGAAGATAATCGGTGGTGGCAACCGCCACCTTCCTACGTGTGCCCGACCCGGCTCAACGGGGTTGGCCCGGTTGCGCCCGGTTGCCGGGAAGCCGGCGCGGAACGCAGACTGGGGCATGCTCGATCATCTTGGGATCCAATGTGCCGACCTCGCCGCCAGCGCGGCGTTCTACGACACCGTCCTCGCCCCACTGGGAGCCACCCGGCTGATGGACTTCGGAGAGGCCATCGGGTTCGGCATCCCGCCGGCGCCGGATTTCTGGCTCAGCGGGCAGGCGGGTGGCGACGGGTTTCGCGAGTCGCATATCGCCTTCACCGCCTCCGACCGGGCCACCGTCGATGACTTCCTGGCCGCGGCCAAATCGGCGGGGGCCGAGGTGCTGCACGAAGCCCGGGTCTGGCCCGAGTACCACCCCGACTACTACGGCGCCTTCGTCCGCGACCCCGACGGCAACAACGTCGAGGCGGTGTGCCACGCCCCTCAGTAGCGGAGGCAAGCAGCCCGGCGTGAGACCAGGACTAGTCGATCTCGACGGCCGGCAGGTCCTCCACCTGCTGCTTGGTGATGTTGAGGGCGATGCCGGAATCGACCGTGGTGACGGCCCCAATCGGAATCGCCACCTGTTTGCGCCCCCACATATGACCTTCTTGGAGAAGCACGTGGGTGACATGGTGATTGCGAGGGTCAATGACCAGCCCCTGGACAACTCCGATCTTGCCGTCGGTGGCATCGACCTGCTCGCCTCGGCGTACCGCGACTTCGTCTAAGGGAAGCGTGTCGTAGGTGACGGCCTGGGGGACATCCCCGATGACCCCGCTCAGACCGAAGTAGGGCTGAGAGAGCGCCTGTCCCGCGGTGTAGTCGGCGTGGCCGCCACTCCCCGGCAAGAACTGGGTCTCCTCGGCGTGATCGAGCTTCTCGAACTCTTCCATCGTGCAGTTGAGTCGGATCTCGCCACTCGAGGCGTCGACAACCAGGTTAAGGGGAACCAGACGACCGAGACCTTGCCGGTGCTCGGGTTCCACCACCAGATGGGTAACTGCCCGAGCGACGGGGTCCACCACCACCCGGCTCACCTCGCCGCAAACACCATCGGAACAACGGGCTTCGGCCCCGATCGTGAATTGGGTTGCCTCTGCCATCGTCGCCTCCTTTTCCTCGGCCGGCTCAGGCGGAAGCCAGCGCCCCGACCACGTAGTTGATGCAGCCGCACACCGACGCCACGTCGTCGGGGTCGATGGCCGGGAACATGGCGATACGGAGCTGGTTGCGCCCGAGCTTGCGATAGGGCTCGGTGTCGACGATCCCGTTGGCCCGCAGCACCGCGGCCACCGTGGCCGCGTTGATGGCGTCGGTGAAGTCGATGGTGGCGACCACATGGCTCCGCTCGTTCTCCCGTTGCACGAACGGGGTGGCGAAGTCCGAGCTGTCCGCCCAGGTGTAGAGGATCTCCGCCGATCGGTCGCACCGGCCGGTGGAGAACTTCATGCCGCCGTTGTCGTTGAACCAACGGACCTGGTTGTCGAACATGAACACGGTGGCCAGCGCAGGCGTGTTGTAGGTCTGGTCGAGCTTGGAGTTGTCCAAAGCGATGTTCAGGTCGAAGGAGGCCGGCACCCACCGACCGGTTGCCTGGATGGCGGCGATCCGGTCCTGGGCGGCGGGGGACACCAGCGCCACCCACAGGCCCCCGTCGGAGCCGAAGCACTTCTGGGGGGCGAAGTAGTAGACGTCGAACTGTCGGGGGTCGACCGGGAGCCCGCCGGCGCCCGAGGTGGCGTCCACTGCCACCAGCCCACCCCCGTCGGCTGGCAACGCCGCGCCGGTGGGACGGGCGATCTCCATCATCACCCCGGTGGAGGTCTCGTTCTGGGTGAGGGCGTAGAGGTCGACGTCGTCACGGGCGACTGCGGTCGGGTGGGTCCCGACCTCGGAGGAGATGATCTCCGGTTCCCCCAGGTGGGGGGCCTCGGCGGCGGCGGCGGCGAATTTGGAGGAGAACTCCCCGAAGCTGAGGTGCTGGCTCTTCTGTTCGATGAGGCAGAAGGTGGCCGCGTCCCAGAAGCAGGTGGTGCCCCCGTTGCCGAGCATGACCTCATACCCGTCGGGCAGCGAGAACAGCTCCCGGAGGCCTTCCCGGAGGCTGCCGACCACCGACTTGACCGTCTTCTGGCGGTGGCTGGTGCCGAGGAAATGGTTGGCCGCCTTGGCCAGGGCCTCGACGCTTTCGGGGCGGACTTTGGAGGGTCCCGAACCGAACCGGCCGTCGGCCGGGAGCAGGTTGGCGGGAATGCTGATCGGCGGGGTTTCAGAGGTCTCGGTCACATATGGAATCATGGCACCCATGGCCCACCCGACGAAAAACCGTGTCTCGGCTCGCATCGCCGCGGTATCGCCGTCGGCCACGCTGGCGGTGGATGCCAAGGCCAAAGCCCTGCAGGCCCAGGGGGAAAATGTCATCGGCTTCGGGGCCGGGGAGCCCGACTTCCCCACCCCCGACCACATCGTGGCCGCCGCCGAGGCCGCCTGCCGGGACCCCAAGTCCCACAAGTATTCGCCCACCGCCGGCCTGCCCGAGCTGCGGGAGGCGCTGACCGTCAAGACCCGCCGGGATTCCGGACTGGAGGCGACCGCCTCCCAGATCCTGGTCACCAACGGGGGCAAGCAGGCCATCGCCAACGCCTTCGCCGTCCTCTGCGACCCCGGCGACGAGGTCCTGGTGCTGGCGCCGTACTGGACGACCTACCCCGAATCCATCGCCCTGGCCGGGGGCGTGCCCGTGGTGATCTCCACCGACGCGTCGACGGGATTCCGGGTCTCGGTGGATCAGCTGGAAGCCGCCCTGACTCCCCGAACCAAGGTGCTGCTCTTCGTGTCTCCCTCCAACCCGACCGGGGCGGTCTACCCGCGCCCGGAGATCGAGGCCATCGGGCGCTGGGCGGTGGACCACGGCCTCTGGGTCATCACCGATGAGATCTACGAGCATCTGGTCTACGGGGGTGCCGAGCACCACTCGATGCCGGTCGTCGTCCCCGAGCTGGTCGACACCTGCGTGGTGGTCAACGGGGTGGCCAAGACCTACGCGATGACCGGTTGGCGGGTCGGGTGGATGATCGGTCCCAACGACATCATCACCGCCGCCACCAACCTCCAGTCCCACGAGACCTCCAACGTGGCCAACGTCAGCCAGCGGGCGGCGCTGGCCGCGGTGTCCGGCGACCTGTCGGCGGTGGCCGAGATGCGCTCGGCGTTCGACCGACGGCGTCAGATCATCCACCGGATGCTCAACGAGATCGACGGGGTCACCTGCATCGAGCCGGACGGCGCCTTCTACGCCTTCCCGTCGGTGGAGGGGATCCTCGGCCGGGAGGTCGGCGGCCGCAAGGTCTCGTCGAGCGCGGAGTTGGCCGAGGTCGCCATCGACGAGGCCAAGGTGGCGGTGGTGCCGGGCGAGGCCTTCGGGGCGCCCGGGTACTTCCGGATGTCGTACGCCCTGGGCGACGAGGACATCGTCGAAGGGGTCACCCGGTTGGCCAAGCTCTTCAGTGACGCCCGCTAGCGCGGCGGTCACCTGACCACCGAGATCCCCGGGATCTCTCCAAGGAAGGAACATCATGGGTAGGGTGCTCGTCACCGAAAAATTGGCCCAGACCGGTCTCGACCTGATGGCGCAGGCCGGCCACCAGGTCGACGTCCAGCTGGATCTGTCCCCCGAGGAGCTGCTGTCGGCGGTGGTCGGGGCCCAGGCCCTAGTCATCCGCTCGGCCACCACGGTGACCGCCGAGGTCCTGGCCGCCGGCACCGACCTGGTGGTGGTGGGGAGGGCCGGCATCGGGCTCGACAACGTGGACGTGCCCGCCGCCACCGAACGCGGGGTCATGGTGGTGAACGCCCCCCAGTCGAACATCCTGTCCGCCGCCGAGCAGGCCATGGCCCTGCTGCTGGCCCAGGCCCGGAACATCCCCCAGGCCCACGCCGCCCTGGTCGCCGGGAAGTGGGAGCGTTCCAAGTGGGAAGGGGTGGAGCTCTACGGCAAGACCCTCGGGGTGGTCGGGTTGGGCCGGGTGGGCGCGCTGGTCGCCCAGCGGGCGCTGGCCTTCGGCATGCGTCTGGTCGCCTATGACCCGTTCGTGTCGGTGGATCGGGCCAAGCACATGGGTGTCGAGCTCATGGGCATCGAGGACCTGATGGGGCAGTCGGACTTCGTCACCGTCCACCTGCCCAAGAACGCCGAGACCCTCGGTCTCATCGGCAAGGACCTGTTGGCCAAGGCCAAGCCCGGGCTCCGGATCATCAACACCGCCCGGGGCGGCATCGTCGACGAGGAGGCGTTGGCCGAGGCCATCCGTTCCGGACAGGTACAGGGCGCGGGCCTCGACGTGTTCGCCAAGGAGCCGACCACCGAATCCCCGCTGTTCGAGCTCTCCTCGGTCATCGTGTCCCCCCACCTCGGTGCATCGACGGCCGAGGCCCAGGACAAGGCCGGAGTGACCATCGCCGAACAGGTCATCTTGGCTCTGGACGGGGATTTTGTCCCGTTCGCGGTCAACGTGTCGGCCGGCGACGTCTCCGAGACGGTGCGGCCGTTCATGGGCCTGGCCGAGCAGCTGGGCCGCATCTTCTCCTGCCTCAACGACGGGCTGCCGGACACCCTCGAGATCGAGTACCAGGGCGGCCTGGCCGGCTCGGGCACCGGGATCCTCACCCTGTCGGTGTTGAAAGGCGTGTTCGCCGCCGCCACCACCGAGCCGGTGTCCTATGTGAACGCACCCCAGCTGGCCGCCGAGCGCGGCCTCGAGGTCCGGGAGACCTCGACCATCACCGCCCACGACTATGTGAACCTGATCACCCTCCGGTCCGGCGATCACTCGGTGGCCGGCACTCTCACCGGGCCGCGCACCGAGCCCCGGTTGGTGATGATGGACGATCACACCGTGGAAGTGCCGCCGGCCCCCAACATGCTGGTGGTCAGGAACGATGACCGGGCCGGCATGATCGGGGTGGTGGGCACCATCCTCGGGGAGGCGGGGGTCTCCATCTCGTCGATGGCGGTGGGCCCCTCCGCCACCGGCAACACCGCGCTGATGGTCCTGTCGACCGACCAGCTGGTTCCCGGCGATGCGCTGGAGCGCCTACGCGGCTCGGCCGGGATCAGTGACGTCCACACCGTGCAAACCTGAACCGGTGCCGAAGCCGGATCTGAGCCCCTCCCAGGTCGTCACCGTCTTCCGCTCGCGCCTACGACCCGATGCCAACCCCGCCTACGGGGAGCTGGCCGAGGAGATGGAGGCGGCCGCCCGGCAGGTCCCGGGCTTCGTCGACTTCAAAGCGTTCACTGCTCCCGACGGGGAGCGGGTGTCGCTGATCACCTTCGCGACGGCCGAGGCCCAACGGACCTGGCGGGACGACCCCCGTCACCGGGAGGCCCAGCGCCGAGGTCGCGACGAGTTCTACCAGGAGTACTCGATCCAGGTCACCGACTGCGCGCAGGTCAGGCAGTGGGAGTCCGGCTCGCCGGCCTAGGGCTGAGGGCCGCGGGTGTCAGGCTCATGCCGCCCGGCAGCCGCCGAGGAAGACTTCGACCGCCGGCATGAGCCGCGGCTCCAGGCCGCCCACGTCGCCCCACCAATCGGTCATCCAGTTGGTGATGGTGAGCATGAAGGTGGCGGTGAGGATTTCCGCCAACTGCATCGGATCATGGCGGGCGCCGATCTCGCCCGACGCCTGCCCCTGGACGAACAGGTCGGCCAGGAGGCCGAAGTTCTCCAGGTCCATCTCCTTGGCGCGGCCGGTCGAGCCGTAGAAGACGCCGGTCCGCCCGACCACCGCGACCATGAATTCCCGGTCGGCGGCGAAGACCTGGCCGAGCACGCTCACCAGCTCTCGCAGCCGGGCCACCACCGGCTCCGACGAGCGGGCCAGCAGTTGGCGCAGGAACTCGGCATAGAGCGCTTTGATCTCGAGCTCGGAGTCCAGCAGGACCGATTCCTTGGTGGGGAAGTAGTTGAAGAAGGTAGCTTCGGACACCTGGGCTCGCTCGGTGATGTCCTTCACCCGGGTCGCCTCGAAGCCGTGCTCCCGGAACCGCGCCGCGGCACTTTCGTAGAGCCGCTGGCGCATCTGCTGCTTTTTCTGCTCTCTCAGGCCCATGTCGTGCCCCCGAAAGTTAGGGTTGCAAAATTCTTAGGGTCGACTCTAACAATATCCGTATGGGCGATATCGGATTCCAGTCGGCCAGCGAGCTGGTTGACTGCCTGCGGGGCGGACAGCTCACCAGCCGGGATCTGCTCGAGCACTACTTGGACCGGATCGACATCCACAACCCCGCCCTCCGTGCGGTGGTGACCGTGGATGCCGACCGCGCCCGGGCCGAAGCTGATGAGGCCGACGCCGCCCTGTCCCGCGGTGAAGCGGTCGGTCCACTCCACGGGTTGCCCATGACAGTGAAGGACCAGTTCGCCACGTCCGGGATGCGCACGTCCTTCGGGAACGCGGCCACGGCCGACTACGTCCCCGACTACGACGCGGCTCCGGTGGCCAAGTTGCGGGCTGCCGGCGCCGTCATCTTCGGCAAGACCAATCTGCCGCCGATGGCTGCCGACGTCCAGACCTACAACCGTCACTTCGGGACGACTAACAATCCGTGGAATCCGGCTCGCACCCCGGGTGGGTCGTCGGGCGGCGCCGCCGCGGCGGTGGCCGCCGGTCTCACCGGCCTCGAGCTCGGCGGGGATATGGCCGGCTCGATCCGGATTCCGGCCCACTACTGCGGCGTCTACGGCCACAAGCCCTCATTCGGTCTGGTCGCCGACCCCCCGGGGGCGGCGGCTCCACCCGGATACCGGGCCGAGCCCGATATCGCCGCCCCTGGACCACTGGCCCGATCGGCCGACGACCTCGAACTCGCGCTCGACGTGTTGGCCGGCCCCGATCCCGCCCGGGCCGCGGCGTGGCACCTCGACCTTCCGCCGGCCCGCCGAGCGCAATTGGCGGACTACCGGGTCGCCGCCTGGCTCGATGATCCCGACTGCCCCACTGACCCCGAGGTGCTGGCTCCGCTGCAGACCGCCGTGGCGGCCCTCCGAAATGCCGGGGTGGCCGTCGATGAGACCGCCCGCCCGGCCTTCTCGTTGAAGGAGTCCTTTCGGAACTTCCAGAAACTGCTCTACGGCGCCATCTCCAATGGACTGCCGTTCACCCGGGCGTGGCCGGCGAAGTGGCCCTGGATGCTGACTCCGCCGGTACCCGGCGACAACCAACTCGCCCGCGTACTGCGTTACGGCGCCGCCAGCCACCGCGATTGGATCCTCGCTCATGAGGCCCGCGAGGAGTACCGGCAGGCATGGGCGACGTTCTTCGAACGGTATGACGTCCTGCTGTGCCCGGTGAGCCCGGTGGCCGCCATCGCCCACAACCACCGCTTCGGCGGGGCCATCATCTTCCGGTCCATGCGGGGAAGCGGTCAGCGACGACCCTATACAGATCAGATGATGTGGGCGGGAGTGGTGGGGCAGGCTTACCTGCCGGCCACGGTGGCGCCGGTCGGCATGACGACAGGCGGACTCCCGGTCGGGATCCAGATCGTCGGTCCCGATCTCGAAGACCGGACGACCATCGACGTTGCCCGGCGCCTGAGTGGCGTGTGTGGCGGCTTCGAGCCGCCGCCCGGGTACTAGTCAGGTTCGTCAGACCCCCCGGTCGCCCACCTGTTCGGCGTCAGTCCCCGTCGGACACCAACAGGCGAAAACCGGCGTCGAAGCTGGTCAAGTCGGCCAGCGCCGCGTTGTGCCGGGCCCAGGCCCCGCTCCGGAGGTCATCAGCTAGGCGGGCCATGGCCGCATCGACCACCGAGGGATCGATCTGGGCGAAGCCGGACATGTGGCTCCGCACCTCGGGGTCGAGATAGGCGTGGGGGCGGCACCAGTAGGCGCCGATGACCCCGTCGGTGAACTCCCGGGACAGCGGGAGCACCGTCACCTCGGCGCGCAGCCGGTCGACCACCTCGTCGAACGAGTTGCGGCGGGCGTCCAGGTCGCCGATCTCGGGAACGTAGTCACGGATCAACCACTGCTGGTCGTGGTGCGAGGGGTCGAAGTGGACCACGACCCGCCGTCGCGCCACCCGGCAGAGCTCGTCGATCCCCGCCCGCCAGTCGCCCCAGTGGTGGACCGTCAACACCGCCAGTGCCGCGTCGGCGGCATCGTCGACCAGCGGAAGCCGCTCGGCCACCGCGCGGACGGCCGGCGCCGCCTTCGGCGGGCGTTGGTCCAGCATCACCTTCGATGGTTCGACCGGGATGACCGTCCGTTGGTCGGACTCGTAGGAACCGTGCCCGGCGCCGACGTTGATCACCGTGGCGGCGTCTCCCAACGCCGCGTCGATGGCTGCCGCCCAGGTTGGATCGGTGCGCCGGCCTTCCGAGTAGCCGATGCCGATCCGGTCGTAGACCGGCGACGGAGACGTGGGTCAGCCCGGGCGGTTCGGGTTGGTGGGCACCGGCGGCCAGGTGTCCCCACCGATGGTGGCGATCGGCCCACTGGTCCCATCGCTGCCGGACCTCGATCCGAGCGCCCGGGACACTGCCGTCGCCACCGCGGCAACCACCGCCAGCCTCACTGACCATTTCAGGAGTTTCTTGATCATGCCGCCACCTTAGATCCGAGCCCTTGGATTCTTTGTCGTCGGCCGCCCGCTTGCGCCTACCCTGACCGGATGGAACCCGCCTCACCCATCTCCGACCTGACCCGTCGCCGGCTGTCCATCCTCCTGGTCGTGGTGGCCGCCATCACCGTCCTGTACTGGGTGGCCTGGTTCGGCCACCGCTCGCTGGTGGCTTCCGTCCACACCACCGCCTACTACCAGTTCGAGAACGCCTTCCCCCTGGCCGACGGCTGGCTGGTGCTGTGCCTCCTGGGCGCCGCCATCTCGCTATGGGCCCACCGCCCGGCCGCGCTGTTCTGGCTGTTGGCCGGTGGAGGTGCCGGCCTGTATCTCTTCGCCATGGACACCCTCTACGACATCGAGCACGGGATCTGGGGGAAGGGCGGCAACGGGCTCGTCGAGCTGGGGATCAACATCGTGACCCTGGGGCTGTCGGTGGGCATCCTCGGGTGGGCGTGGCCCCACCGCCAGCAACTGTCGCCATCGGCCGGAGGCTGACCCGTGCCGGCCCGCGATCTACCCGAACTGACGGTTGGCAACCACGCCGCCTGGCGGAAATGGCTGAGCCGGCACCACGGCGACGACGACGGTGTGTGGCTGGTCCTGGCCAAAAAGGGCGTGACCGAACCGACCAGCCTCACCTACGCACAGGCGCTGGAGGAGGCCCTCTGCCACGGATGGATCGACGGCCAACGGGACCGGCGCGACGAATCGACCTTCCGGCAGCTCTACTCCCCCCGCCGGTCCCGGAGCCGGTGGTCGAAGCGGAATGTCGAGGCGGTGGATCGGTTGATCGACCAAGGCCGGATGCACCCGGCCGGACTGGCGGAAGTCGAGCGGGCCAAGGCCGACGGGCGGTGGGAAGTGGCCTACGAGGGCCAGCGCACCATCGAGGTCCCGGCTGACCTGGCCGCCGCCCTCTCCGCCCAGCCCCGGGCGCGGGCGATGTTCGAGATCCTCACCAGCCAGAACCGGTACTCCATCCTCTTCCGACTCGACGGCGCCAAGCGGGCCGACACCCGGGCGCGACGGCTGGCCGAGTTCGTCGGGATGCTGGCCCGAGGTGAGACCATTCACCCGCAGAAGCGCGGGCTGGAGGACTGACGGCGGGACCGGCTGGCGCTCGCCGATCAGCGGGTGACCGGCAGCCAGTCCGGCCGCTCGGTTTCGTACCGGTCGATCTCGTCGGAGTAGCGCAGGGTGAGCCCGATGTCGTCCCAGCCGTTGATCAGTCGCTCGCGGGTGAACTCGTCCATCGGGAAGGTGGTCTCGATGCCGGCGGCCGGCGCCCCCAGGGTCCCGGCCACCACGTCGATGAAGATCTCCAGCGAAGGGTCGGCCACGATGGCATCGAGCAGCTCCCGTCCGACCCTGGCATCGACCTGGACCGGCACCAGGCCGACCTTGGTGCAGTTGTTGCGGAAGATGTCGGCGAACCCCGGCGAGACCACCGCCTGGAATCCGTAGTCCTGCAGCGCCCACACCGCGTGCTCCCGGGACGAGCCGGTGCCGAAGTTGGGCCCGGTGACCAGCACGGTGGCTCCGGCGTACTCCTCCTGGTTGAGGACGAAGTTGCGGTCGTCTCGCCACTCGGCGAACAGGCCGGCACCGAACCCGGTGCGTTCCACCCGCTTCAGCCAGTCCGACGGGATGATCTGATCGGTGTCGACATCCGACCGGTCGAGCGGGACCCCGCGTCCGGTGACCACCCGAACGGCTTCCATCAGCTCAGCTCCTCAGGAGTCGCGAAGTGGCCGGCCACCGCGGTGGCCGCCGCCACCGCCGGCGACACCAGGTGGGTGCGGCCTCCCCGCCCCTGGCGACCCTCGAAGTTCCGGTTGGAGGTGGATGCCGCCCGCTCGCCCTGGGCCAGCTTGTCGGGGTTCATGGCCAGGCACATCGAGCAACCCGGCTGGCGCCACTCGAAACCGGCGGCGATGAAGACGGCGTCGAGTCCCTCCGACTCGGCCTGGACCTTGACCCGGTGGGACCCCGGCACCACCATCGCCCGCATCCCCTCCCGCACCACCCGGTTGCGGAGCACGGCGGCGGCGGCTCGCAGGTCCTCGATGCGGCCGTTGGTGCACGACCCGATGAAGACGGTGTCGACCGGGACGTCGCGCATGGCGGTGCCGGCCGTCAACCCCATGTACTCGAGGGCCCGGGTGGCCGCCTCGCGCTCGCTGGGGACGGCGAAGGACTCGGGATCGGGGACCGAGCCGTCGATGCGGGCGACCTGGGCCGGGTTGGTCCCCCAGGTCACGTGCGGAACCAGCCCGCTGGCGTCGATGGTGACTTCTTTGTCGAAGACGGCGCCGGGATCGGTGGCCAGGCCGCGCCAATCGGCCACCGCCTCCTCCCACGCCGCCCCCTTGGGGGCGTGGTCGCGCCCGGCCAGATAGGCGAAGGTGGTCGCGTCCGGAGCGATCATCCCCGCCCGGGCTCCCGCCTCGATCGACATGTTGCACACCGTCATCCGGCCTTCCATCGACAGCGCCCGGATGGCTGCCCCCCGGTATTCGATGACATGACCGATCCCGCCGCCGGTGCCGATCTGCCCGATGACGGCCAGCACCACGTCCTTGGCAGTGACCCCGGCGGGGAGATCACCGTCGACGGTCACCGACATGGAGGCCGGGCGCCGCTGGGGGAGGGTCTGGGTGGCCAGCACGTGCTCGACCTCGCTGGTGCCGATGCCGAAAGCCAGGGCGCCGAACGCCCCGTGGGTCGAGGTGTGGCTGTCGCCGCAGACGATGGTCATGCCCGGCTGGGTGAGTCCCTGCTCCGGTCCGATGATGTGCACGATCCCCTGGTTGGCATCGCCCATCGGGTAACAGGTGATCCCGAACTCGCGGCAGTTGGCCGCCAACACCTCGAGTTGCTTGGCGGAGATGGGATCGGCCACCGGCTTGTCGATGTCGAGGGTGGGGACGTTGTGGTCGGCGGTGGCGATGGTCAGATCCGGGCGGTGCACCCCGCGGCCGGCCATCCGCAGCCCCTCGAACGCCTGCGGGGAGGTGACCTCATGGACCAGATGGAGGTCGATGAAGATGATGTCGGGATCGTCACCGACCCCGGCATGGGCGACATGCCGGTCCCAGACCTTCTCGGAGAGGGTGCGCGGCGAATCGGGCTCGGGCAGGTGCACCGGCATCAGTCACTCACCGATCTTCACGATGTGGACCCGGAGGGTACCGCCGGGGGCCGCGTACTCGACGCTGTCCCCGGCCGCATGGCCGATCATGGCCGAGCCCAAAGGTGAGCCCGGCGACACCACCGTGAGGCCTCCCTGCCGTTCCTCGATGGACCCGACGAAGAAGCTCTGGGTGTCGTCCTCGTCGTCCCCGTCATAGCGGAGGGTGACCACCGACCCCGGGGCCACGGTGCCGTCGGACGGCCGCTCCGCATCCACCACTTCGGCGGTCTTGAGGAGGCGCTGCAGCTGGCGGATGCGGGACTCCATCTTGCCCTGGCTGTCCTTGGCCGCGTGGTAGTCGCCGTTCTCACTGAGGTCGCCGAGGGCCCGGGCGGTTTCGATGGCACCGGCGATCTCCACCCGGCCGCGGGTGGTGAGGTCCTCCAGCTCCGCCTGGAGCCGTTCGTAGGTGCTGCGGGTCAGCTGGGTGGCAGACGTGTCACTCATGGGATACCAGGCTAACGGGTTTGCAATGGGCCTCTATCCGGCGAATGGCCCGGTTGCCGGTTCGCGCCAGCCGGTCGCCGCCGGATCCGTCGACTGTCGGCAATCGGTCATGGATGGCAATATCGTGGCCGAGCAGATGGAGAGGGGGCCTGTCGATGGCCGACATCCAGGGTACCTGGGACAAGAAGTTCGAGGGTGTGGCCAACACGCTGTCGAAGAACCTCGATGCCGGGGCGGACGTCGGCGCCTCGGTGGCGGTGATGGTGGGCGGCGAACCGGTGGTGGACATCTGGGGTGGCTTCGTCGACGAGGGGAAGACCACCCCTTGGGAGCGGGACACCATCGTCAACGTCTGGTCCACCACCAAGACGATGACCTTCCTCTGTGCCCTGATGCTGGCCGATCGCGGCCAACTCGACTTCCACGCCCCGGTGGCCGACTACTGGCCGGAGTTCGCCGCCGCCGGCAAACCGGGCGTCGAGGTCCGCCACCTGATGGCCCACACCGCCGGGCTGCCCGGATGGACCGAGCCCCTCGAGACCGAGGACCTGGCCGACTGGGAGAAGTGCACCTCATTGCTGGCCGCCCAGGAGCCGTGGTGGGAGCCGGGGACGGCCTCCGGCTATCACGCGGTGACCCAGGGCTTTCTCATCGGCGAAGTGGTCCGCCGCATCACCGGGAAGTCGATCGGTACCTGGTTCGCCGACGAGGTGGCCGGTCCCCTCGGGGCCGACTTCCACATCGGGCTGCCGGCCGCCGAGGACTACCGGGTGGCCCCGGTCATCCCCCCGCCACCGGTCGATCTCGAGGCGATGGCCCCGTCCGACATCGCCATGCGGGCGCTGTCCAACCCGGTCCTGGACGCCACCTGGACCTACAACGAGTGGTGGCGCCGGGCGGAGATCCCGGCGGCCAACGGGCAGGGCAATGCCCGGTCGGTGGCCACCGTGCAGTCGATCATCGCCGGCCGCGGGGAGGCCCGGGGGATCCGGCTGCTGTCGGAGGAGGGCTGCGACGTCATCTTCGAGGAACAGGCTGACGGCAAGGATCTGGTCCTCGGGATCCCTATGCGGTTCGGCATGGGCTACGGCTTGAACTCGGAGACCATGCCGCTCGGGCCCCGCACCTGCTTCTGGGGCGGGTACGGCGGTTCGCTGATCATCATGGACCAGGAGGCCGGGATTACCGTGGCCTACATGATGAATCGGATGGAGAGTGGGCTGGTCGGGGACGCCCGGGGCGCCGACATCGTGATGGCGGCTCTGGTCGGTCTGGCCGCCGACTGATCGACTCACGCGGGAGCGAGGGACGGTCCCGCCCGTCACCTGAGGTAGGAGCCGCCATGCCGCTGCACGAACGCAACACCATCCGGAACCAGCTCGACGAGTCGGTGTTCGCCTCGAGGTCGCTCCGGGAGGCCCTCCCCAAATACAAGTTCCCCGTCCACGAGACCCTGCCGGAAGTCGCCTTCCAGGTCATCCAGGACGAATTGCTGCTCGACGGCAACGCCCGGCAGAACCTGGCCACCTTCTGCCAGACCTGGGAGGAGCCCCAGGTCCACCAGCTGATGGACCTGGCCATCGACAAGAACCTGATGGACAAGGACGAGTACCCCCAGTCCGCCGAGCTCGAGCGCCGGTGCGTCCACATGCTGGCCGACCTCTGGAATGCGCCGGACGCCGCCAATACCGTCGGGGCCTCCTCGGTCGGATCGTCGGAGGCCTGCATGCTGGCCGGCCTGGCCGCCAAGTGGCGGTGGCGGGCCAAGCGGGAGGCGGCCGGGAAGCCGACCGACAAGCCCAACATGGTGTGCGGCCCGGTCCAGGTGGTCTGGCACAAGTTCGCCCGGTACTGGGATGTCGAGATGCGGGAGATCCCGATGTCCCCGGGCCGGTACATGATGGACGCCGAGCAGATGCTCCCGCTGATCGACGAGAACACCATCCTGGTCGTCCCCACCTTCGGGGTCACCTACACCGGCGTCTACGAACCGGTCGCCGCCCTGGCCGAAGCGCTCGACGGCCTGGAGTCCGACACCGGGCTCGACGTCGACATCCACGTCGACGGGGCCAGTGGTGCCTTCCTCGCCCCGTTCTGCGCGCCGGAGGTGGTGTTCGACTTCCGGCTGCCGCGGGTGAAGTCGATCAGCACCTCGGGTCACAAGTTCGGCCTCGCCCCCCTGGGGGTCGGATGGGTCATCTGGCGGGATGCCGCCGAGCTGCCCGAGGGCCTGATCTTCGATGTCAGCTATCTGGGCGGCAACATGCCCAACTTCCAGATCAACTTCTCCCGGCCGGCCGGCCAGATCATCGCCCAGTACTACGACTTCATCCGGTTGGGACGGACCGGGTACGGCCTCGTGCACGAGGCCTGTTACGACACCGGTGCCTACCTGGCCAAGGCCATCCCCAAGCTCGGACCCTACGAGCTGCTCTGCGACAGCGATCCGGCCACCGGCATCCCGGCGGTGACCTGGAGGATCAAGGCGGGCGTCGACCCCGGGTACACGCTCTACGACCTGGCCGACCGGCTCCGGGTGCGGGGCTGGCAGGTGCCCGCCTACCCGCTGACCGGCTCGGTGTCCGACGTGACGGTGCAGAGGGTCCTGGTCCGCCAAGGGATCTCCCGCGATCTGGCCTCCATCCTCCTCGATGACTTTGCCGCCTCGGTGGCTCATTTCGACCAGCACCCGGTGTCGGTTCCGATGACCCCCGAAGAGGCGGGCGGATTCAACCACCTGTAGGCCAGGTGACCGACCCAACCGACCCAACCGACCCACCCGACCCGGCCGGCGCCAAGGGGACCCGATCCTTCGAGGCCCAGTTCGAGGAGCAGCAGAGCACCCCGTTCCCCTGGAAGGCGGTGCTCAAGCGCACCATCGTGGTGGTCATCGCCGGCGTCGCGCTGTATCTGGTCGCCCCCAGCGTCATCGCCGTCCTCCACGCCTGGCCCCGGCTGGCCACCCTGAACCTCATTTGGCTCTTCGTCGCCCTGGCCTCGCAGGGCGCCCATTTCGCCTGCACCATCGCGTTGCAACGGATCGCCCTCCGTACCCGGCAGTGGTTCCCGGTGGTGACCGCCCAGCTGGCCGGCAACGCCATCAGTCTCATCGTCCCCGGCGGGGCCGCGGCCGGGGCTGCCGTCCAGTTCCGGATGCTCGCCTTCAGCGGGATGGACGCCGCCGACGCCGCCGGGGGCCTGACCGCCTTCTCGTTGTTGGGGATCGCCGGGCTCCTGGCCCTCCCGGTCCTGGTCCTCCCGGTGGTCCTGTTCGGTGCCCCGGTGAGTTCCGGCCTGTTCACCGCGGCCATCATCGGGGCGGTGGCTTTCGTGCTCTTCACCGGTCTGGCCGCTCTGGTCACCGCCACCGACGCCCCGCTCCGGTGGATCGGCAAGGTCGTGGAGAAGGCGAGGAATCGGTTGGCCCGCAAGCGGAAGCCGATCGCCGGGCTCGGCGACCGTCTCCTCGAGCAGCGGGATCTGGTCTTCGCGGTGCTGGGCCGGCAGTGGTGGCAGGCGACCCTGCTGTCAGCCGGTCGCCTGGGGTTCGACTACTTCAGCCTGCTGGCCGCGGTGCTGGCTGTCGGGAGCCACGCCTCCCCACCCCTGGTGCTGCTGGCCTACGCGGTGGCCGGGGCCATCGGCCTCATCCCCATCACCCCCGGGGGCCTCGGCATCGTCGAGGCCAGCCTGTCCGGCCTGTTGGTGCTGGCCGGGCTGAACACCGGCGAGGCGGTGCTGGCCACCCTCACCTACCGGCTGGCCTCCTACTGGATCCCGCTGGCCTCCGGGCCGGTCGCCTACACGCTGTTCAAACGTCGCTACCGGCCGGTCGATCCTCTGGTCAGGTAAGGTCGACCATGCCGTTGTCCCGCAGCGTGCCCAGCCGACCGCACCCCTCTTCGGTGACCAGCACCGCCAGCTGGTCGGGGTCGGTGTTGGTGGCCCAGGCCCGGCGGCCGTCCACCGTGCGGCAGGCCACGATGGCCCGGGACGGGGTCCCGTCCCGCTCGTAGACGACCGAGTAGGTCTCCACGGTGATCTCCCCCTTCGCCTCGGCGTCGGGTGAGCATTGGGGCAGGATGCCGACCGCCGCCGACGGGTTCGCCCACCGGTAACCGCCGGCCTCTTCCACCGCGGTGAGGTCGGGAAGGTCGACGACGGGGCGGCCCCGGTCGGTACCCGGCCGGGTGCCGTAGACGCCGAAGCTGTGCTCGGTCATGCACCAGCCGATCCCCGAGACCAGACCGACCGAGCCAGGATCAGCGCGGAGGGCGACCGCCATCGAGGCGACCGCGTGGGTCCCGTAATTGATCCCCGGCCCTCCGGCGAAGGTCAGGCCCCCGGTGGTGGTAAACGGCCGACCCGGATCGTCCACCGCCACCCCGAGTTCGGCGGCGGCGATCTCCACCGCCGAGGGGAAGCACGGGTAGAGGTCCAGCCGGGCGACGGTGTCGATGTCGGTCCCGGCCAGCGACAGCGCCGCCCTCCCGGCCAGCCGGATGGCCGGCGAGGAGTGGAAGTCGGCCCGGTGGGAGAGGAACCAGTGATCGTCGGCGTCCGCCCCGGCCAACGGATACACCCACCGGTCCTCGGGCACCCCGGCTCCCTCCGCGGCTCCCGCCGAGCAGAGGATCAGCGCTGCGCCTTGGTCGACCTGCACGTTGGCCACCATCAGCTTGGTGTAGGGGTAGGCGACCATCCGGTTGGCCAGATCGGGGACGGCGATCTGCTCGGCGGTCTTGGGCTCCCGGATCCAGGCGTACGGATTGGACGACGCCACCCGGGAGCTCCGGGCCCACAGTTCGGCGATCCACGCCCGGTGCTCGTCCAGCCGCCGGCCGGCCTCCGCCCGGAGGGCGTTCTCGAAGAGGGGGAAGACGTTGACCGGGACGTCGAGGCCGCGCTCCGCCTCCGAATCGGTGGTGGCCGGCCGGCTGCTCCCGAACATCTCCGGCTTGGCGGTGTCGGCCCCCTGGCAGGTCCACGGGAGCACCGGCCGGTTGGGATCCCGGCGGGCGGCCGCCACCGAGTAGCCGCCTTCCGCGCCGGCGATCACCGCCACCTCCAGGTCGCCGCGCCCGATGGCCAGCGCGGTCTGGTTGATCAGCCGCTGCGGGTTGTTGCCCCCGCCGGTGGTGAGGATGAGCTGGCGGGGCTCCATCCCCGTCTGTTCGGCCACCAACTCGCCGGGATTGATGTACTCCCAACTCCGCGGGTTGACGATCCGGAGCGACTGGGCCCGTTGCAGCAGCCCCTGCCCGACGCCGGCCACCCCCCCGGCCCGGGCCCCCGAGCAGTCCTCGGCCGCGGCCAGCACCGCCTGCGCCATCAGCTCCACCGGCTCGGGACGGGCGGCCGCCTCACCGTTGTCGGGCCGGTTGGTGACCTGGCCGACGCCCACGATGACCGGGGTTCGTGGGTCGATGACCATCAGATTCCGGATCGTACCCTGGCGACGCTCGGCCTGATCCCCTGTCAGTACACTCGTTGCCATGAGAATCGCCATCGGGTCGGACCACGCCGGGTTCGACCTCAAGGCGGCCTTGGGGAAGCACCTGGCCGGCGCCGGACACCAGGTCATCGACCTGGGCACCGATTCGCCCGACGTCTCGGTCGACTATCCGATCTTCGGGCTCGCCGTCGGCCGGGCGGTGGCTGCCGGCCAGGCCGAGCGGGGGATCTGCGTCTGCGGGACCGGCATCGGCATCGGCATCGCCGCCAACAAAGTGAACGGGGTGCGGGCCGCCCTGGTCCACGACGTGACCACCGCCAGCCTGGCCCGCCGCCACAATGATGCCAACGTGGTCTGCTTCGGTGGCAGGATCACCGGGCTGGCCGAGGCCACCGATGCGGTCGACACCTTCTTCACCACCGCCTATGAAGGCGGTCGCCACCAGAAGCGATTGGACGAGATCTCCGAGTACGAGTCCTCCCGAGCCGAGCCCGAAAGGCAACCCCCATCATGAG
>DASZIT010000058.1:0-1797 GCA_035948855.1 Acidimicrobiales bacterium
GGCTCGTCGCGGGTGTTGATGATCGGCCGGCTCCGGGTGGTGGCCGACGACACGCCCTCCCAGATGTGCTCGGCCCGCTGGCTCAAACAGAACACCGCCCCCCGGGCGGTCTGCAGCACCTTGCCGGCACCGGCGTAGATCTGCCGGCTGACCAGAAACGGAATCAGCACTTCGGTGTAGTGGGCGAAGTCGTCCCGTCGGCTGGTCAGATAGTTCTCGTGGCAACCGTAGGAATTGCCGGCGGAGTCGGTGTTGTTCTTGAACAGGTAGATGTCGCCCCGGATGCCCTCTTCCTGGAGTCGGGTCTCGGCCCCGTCCACCAACGACGACAGGATCCACTCCCCTGCCTTGTCGTGCACCACCAGTTCGGCGATGTCGTCGCACTCCGGGGTGGCGTACTCGGGATGGCTGCCCACGTCGAGGTAGAGCCGCGCCCCGTTCTCGAGAAAGACGTTGGACGACCGTCCCCAGCTGACCACCCGACGGAACAGGTAGCGGGCGACCTCGTCCGGGCTCAGCCGGCGCTGCCCGCGCAGCGTGCAGGTGACCCCGTATTCGTTTTCCAAGCCAAAGATGCGCTTGTCCATGCCCTCACGGTACCTTGCAGCCACCGGATTCCCGCGGAGAGCCTGATCACGAGGGCCGGCCGGCCCCGAACTCAGGCCAGCAGGGCGTCCAGCTCGCTGCCCAGCATCCGGTGGAAGGCCCGCCGTCCGTTCCCCTCGGCCAGCACCGCCACCTCCAGATCCTTGCCGGCCAGGGTCCGTTCCTCGCCGGCCAGCGCCCCGACCGCGGCTTGCAGGGCGGCGGAGAGCGTCCAGTTCTCCGTCCAGGCCGACTCCACCTTCTGGGCGATGGACTCGGTCTCCCCGCCCAGCACCGCGTAGCGGTCCTCGTCGGTGATGGTTCCCTCGTAGGCGATGTGGTACAGCTGGTGCGGATGCTGGTCGGTGCCGAGCTCGGCCACCAGGATCTCCACCTCCAGCGGCTTCATCTCATGGGTGAAGACCTGTCCGAGGTACTGGGCGTAGAGGTTGGCCAGCGACCGGGCGTCGACATCCTCGCGGCTGTAGGCGTAGCCCTTGGTGTCGGCGTGGCGGACCCCCGACACCCGCAGCTGGTCGAACTCGTTGTACTTCCCGACTCCGGCGAAGGCGATCCGGTCGTAGATCTCGCTGATCTTGTGGAGGGTCCGGGACGGGTTCTCGGCCACGATCAGGATCCCCTGGTCGTAGACGCTGGCGATCAGCGACCGGCCCCGGGCGATTCCCTTCTGGGCGTACTCGGCCCGGTCCTTCATGACCTGTTCGGGGGCCACGTAGTACGGCATGGTCATGATTCGCGACCCTCCGCCCGTCGACGCTCGATCAGGTTGGCGAACCGCAGGGCGACGTCCTCCTCGGGCACCTCCTGGTAGCCGTCGGCGGTGACGGTGGCCACCAACGGGTAGATGCCCCTCACCAGGTCGGGTCCCCCGGTGGCCGAATCCTCGTCGGCCGCCTCGTAGAGCGACTGGATGGCCAGCTCCACCGCGTCGTCGCGGGCCATGCCCACCCGGTACCCGAGCTTGATGGTGGTCCGGGCGTCGCGTCCACCCGACCCGGTGGCGTTGTGCTCGGTCTCCTCATAGTGCCCGCCGGTCACGTCGTAGGTGAAGATCCGCCCGGTACCCCGGGCCAGGTCGTAGCCGGCGAACAGCGGGACCACCGCCAGACCCTGCATGGCCATCGGGAGGTGCTCCCGGACCATCTGGCTCAACTGGTTGGCCTTTCCCTCCAGGCTGAGCACCACCCCTTC
>DASZIT010000059.1:0-9086 GCA_035948855.1 Acidimicrobiales bacterium
CGTGCTGTGGCACTCGGCGACCTTCCCCTTCCCGAAGTCAATCTTGGTGTAAATGCCCAGGCTGCCGACGATCCGGGTGATCGGATCCCAGGCCATGTCGACCAGGCCGTTGGCGTCCGCTGTCTTGGTCTTGGTGGCCACGATCGTCCCTACTTCCACTCGCTCTTGTAGCCGGTCAGGATCTTCCTGCCCGGGGTCCGCCACTTGGGTTCATCTTCGAGGGTGTGATTGGTGATCCGGCGCAGGGGCCGGATGAGGTTGCCGTAAAGGCCGCTGGCCATGGTCGAAACCGTGGCTCCGGGAGGCTCGTCCATGAAGGGCATGAACTTGTCCGGGAATCCGGGCATGGTGCACCCGATACAGATGCCGCCGACGTTGGGGCAGCCACCCACTCCGTTGATCCATCCCCGCTTGGGCACATTGCACTGGACGACGGGGCCCCAGCACCCCAACTTCACGATGCACTTCGGGGACCCGTACTCGTTGGCGAAATCGCCCTGTTCGTAGTAGCCGGCCCGGTCGCAGCCCTCGTGAACGGTGGCGCCGAACAGCCATTGGGGTCGCAGGGAGTCGTCGAGCGGGATCATCGGCGCCTGGCCGGTCGCCTGATAGAGGAGGTACAGGATGGTCTCCGACAGATTGTCGGGATGGGTCGGGCACCCGGGCACGCACACGATCGGGATTCCGGCCTTGGACTTCCAGCCCCAACCCAGGTAGTCGGGTACCCCCATCGCCCCGGTGGGGTTGCCGGCCATGGCGTGGATACCGCCGTAGCAGGCGCAGGTGCCGGCGGCCAGCACCACCAGCGCTTTTGGCGCCAGCCGGTCGAGCCACTCGCTGGTGGTCATCGGCTGGTCGGTGTCGGGGTTGTTGCCGAATCCACACCAGTAGCCCTCGCTCTTGATGGCTTCGTTGGGGATCGATCCCTCCACCACCAGGACGAACGGATCGAGCTCTCCCCGGTCGGCCTTGAAGAACCACTCGAGGAAGTCGTCGGCGCCCCCCACCGGGCCGTTCTCGAAATCGATCAGGGGCCAGTGCACCGCGATCTTCGGGAGCCCTGGGAGCGCCCCGAGGGCGATCTCCTCGATACTCGGTTGGGTGGCCGCGGTCAACGCCACTGAGTCGCCGTCGCAGCTCAGTCCGGCGTTTATCCAGAGGACGTGAACGACGGCTTCCTCCGCAGGAGCTTCAGTAACAGACAATTCGCGCGCCTCCCCCAGTCCGTTGCCGCGCCAAAATGCGGCCCAGAACTGATGGTAAGACGACACTCTCCAGCTGTAAATGAGTGTCTTTTACACCTGGAGCGGTGAACCGCCGACCGGCCCAATTCCTCGTTGACATCGGCGAACACCCCGGGTATGAAGGAACTCAGCCATGGAACACAGCACGCCAACCACGGCGGTGACTGCGGGGGGGCCATCGCGGTTCAAGATGGCGCCACCTCGAGGGTTTCTGCTGCCGGCCATCCTCCTGCTCCTGACCGAAAGACCCGGATACGGCTATGGGCTCGAGCGGCGCTTGCAGGAATTCCGTTTCGGGCGGGTGGATCGGCCTGCCGTCTACCGGGCCCTGGCCCAACTGGAAGAAGACGGTCTGGTGGAGGGGTCATTGCCCGACCCGACCGCCAAGCAGCCTCGGCGCGACTACCGGGTGACCCCCCTGGGCGAGCGGGTGTTGAGAGTCTGGATGGGGGTCGTCAAAGAGGAGCACGACACCCTGGGCGAGGTCCTGCGCCGCTATCACGCCACCGGCACTACCGACGCGGTGCTGGCGGAAGTCGAGGGGGGCTGGGCCGCGGCCCTGGGTTTCGGCTGGTCATCGGTGTCGTCGACCTCGCACAGCCGGCGCCACTTGGCATTGGTTGACGAGCATTCGAGGACTCCGCCCTCGGATCGGGTATGGCCCTCGGGCATCCTCGACCATTCGGAGCTCATTCCGCAGGTCTTCAAGGTGGTCCCCGACCGGTCGGTGATGATGATCGAAGTCCGCTCGACGGTCGGCCCCCTGAGTTTCGGAGCTACCGGCATCACCGGTTCGATCGAGGCCGTCATCGCCGGTGGGAGGTTACGAACCGAATGGGCCCCATCAGCACGGCTCGAAGTCGACGTGTCCAAGTTGGCTTCGGGAAACAGCATGTACGACGTCGAGCTCCTGCGGCGGATTGGCGCTCGACGGTTCCCGACGGTGACCGTCGAGTTGTCCGAGTGCACCCCAAACGGCCCAAGTGGCCTCTACCGGCTGCAGGGCAATCTGACCTTCCACGAGGTGACCCGACCGGCGGACGGAACCGTCAACGTCAAGGTGACACCGGATCAGCGTCTGGTGATCACCGGCGAGCAGGTCTTCGACATCCGCGACTTCGCCGTTTCGTCACCAACGGTGTTGATGTTCCGGATCTACCCCGACGTACGGGTGCGGCTCCACGCCGAAGCGGAGCTCGAGGTTGAAGTGGCGGAGTAGGAAAAGGAGGAAGGGCCGATGAAATTCTTCTTGGCCTTGGTAGCCAGTTACGCGATCGGGGCAAGAACCGGCGGCCAGGAACTTGACCGGATGGTCCAGTCACTCAAAGCTCTGTGCGAGACCGACGAGTTCGCCGATGTGGTCGACGCCGCCCGTTCCCAAGCCAGCAGCATCTTCCGTGACATCGCCGGAATCGTGGAAGGGCACCGGAGCATGCCCGAGATCGACGAGGATCTGGTTGCCCGGGTGAGCCATCTAGTCGGCCGCGTCTGATTCAGCCGAGGCCGGTTCGGTGACGTCCTGGCCAATCCCCCGCAACCCGACAACCATTCGGTCCGAGCCGTAGGTCGGCCGGGCCCGCACGTGGAGTACACGCACGTCCCGGTCGGCGCCGATGATCCGGTACGTATCCTCAAACGTCTTTCCTAGCGCGACCGACTCCTCCATGGCCGCCCGCACCCGTTCCCGGTCGTCGGTCAAAATGGTGTCGAGGTAGGCATCGAAGGTGCCGCCGAAATCAAACGGGTCGACGCCGTGGATCCGGTGAAATTCGTTGCTCCACTGCACGGTGCCGGTTCGCAGATCCCACAGCCAACTCCCGACATGGGCGAGGGCCTCGCCCTCCTGCATGCGAACGGTGACCTCGGCCAGCGTCGCCTGGGCCAAGCGCTGTTCGGTGATGTCATGGGCGATAACCACCGATCCGACCGGTACCTGCCCGTCATCGAAGATCGAACAGAGAGACAGCGATACCGGCATCGGCATGCCGTCCGGACGCTGGACCTCGGTTTCAAATTGCTTGATCCGATCTCCCGCCCGGACTCGGGAGATCACTGATTGCACCTCGCCGCGGAGGTGCTCAGGGAACAGGCTGTCGAGACGATGGCCCATGACCTCATCCGCCCGGCAGCCGAACAGCCGCTCGGCGGTGGCGCCCCAGCTGGTGACGTTGCCGTTGGTGTCACAGGTGAAGATGGCATCGTCCGATGTCTCGATGATGGCGGTGAGAAGCGTTTGCATCGAGACGACCCCGGCCACCGGGAGCGCTTCGGACGGGACGGTCGGAGTCATCGGCTCTGTCCGGGGTGGCGGATCGAGAGCATGGGCGACGGGTCACTCACTCGAAACATCGGCCACCTCCTATCCGTCGGCTCCATGTCGACATCGTAGGTGCCGGCCCCCGAGTCCGTCCCTGCTAACCGAAGGGGGAGAAAGCGACAAACGACGTGTACCCGTATCGGGACGCGGGCACCATCGTCCGCCATTTCTCCTTGTTACCCGGTCGGCGGAGGGTCGAAACTCCGGCACCGCCGGGGTGCGGTGCTTTCGGATGTTCCGGTGCCTCGCCCTCGACCCGTCACGCGTGGTCGCAGCCGCCGACCTACATTGCGGTGGTGAGTAACAAGACGCCGACGACCCACCCCCAGCTCGCCCTGGTCAATTTGGATGGGCGCCTCACCCGCGAGGAGGAGCAGGAGCAACTCGGCCGCGCCCAACGCCGGCTCACTCACCTGCGGCTCATCAACGGGGGCCAGCTCAATGGTGGCCGGCTCGGCCCCGCGGTCTGCGTGATCTTCGAAGGCTGGGATGCCGCGGGCAAAGGCGGCGTGATCAAGCGCCTGGTCGCCCCCCTCGATCCCCGCCATATCCGGGTGGCTCAGTTCAGCGCCCCGACGCCCGATGAGAAGCGGCACCACTATTTGTGGCGGTTCTCCCCCGCTCTCCCGGGATGGGGAGGGATGGCCGTACTCGACCGGAGTTGGTACGGGCGGGTTCTCGTCGAGCGGGTCGAGGGATTCGCCACTGAGGAACAGTGGCGGCGGGCCTACGACGAAATTCCCGCCTACGAACGATCCCTCGTTGCCGAGGGCATGGTGATCATCAAACTGTGGCTTCACATCTCCCAAAAGGAGCAGGGGAAGAGATTCGAAGCCCGGAAGGAGAATCCGCTCAAGGCGTGGAAGCTCACCGACGAGGACTGGCGCAACCGGGCCAAGCGGCCCGAGTACGAGACCGCGGTCGACGACATGCTGGCCCGGACCGATCACGTCGACGCTCCCTGGGACGTCATCGGTGCCGAGCAGAAACGTTTCGGTCGGATCGCCGCGCTGCAGACCGTGATCAGTCGCATGGAAGACGGCATGCGGCGCTGGGGTATCGAGCCGCCGCCGTCAACCGGGGCCGAGTACGACGATATGTAAAGCCAGTAGCACCCGGAAGCCCGGTTGTTGGTAGCGTCAGCCGATGTGTCCGGGATCGCGCGAGTCGATGTCGCCACCTTGACGAAAGGCCTTGACGACTGGCTCGGTCAGTGGGATCCGGCCAGCGAGGCCGGATCCCGCGTCGAACACATCGAACGACCTGCTTCCGGATGGTCGAGCGACATCCTGCTCACGACCGTTGGTCCCGCCCTCGACGTGGATGGTGACGGCAAGACGTTCGCCGAGTTGGTGGTCCGGGTGGCCCCGGCCCCGGCGGTGGCCTCCTTCCCCGCTGACGATTTCGATCTGCAGGCGGCCGTCATGCGGGCCCTCAAGACCTCCGGGTTTCCCGTCCCCACCGTGTTGGCGGTCGAGAACGACTCCGGCTGGCTGGGGACACCCTTCTTGGTGATGACCCGTGCCCCCGGACGGACGGTGGGCGACGCACCCGCGCTCGACCCCTGGCTGGCCGAACTGCCCTCCGCAACCCAGCGTCGGATCCACGAGGACTACCTGGACGCGCTGGCGGACATCCACCGGTTCGAATGGCGATCGGCCGGCCTGGAGGCCCTTTCGCGGGGTGCAGTTCCCGACCTGGTGGAGGAACTGGATCGGTGGTCACGCTACGTCGACTGGGCCTCCGGCGGTGATCCGGCACCGGAGCTGGTGGCCCACCTGCAGTGGTGCATCGACACGGCCCCGGTGATGACCCGAGCTCCGTCCCTGTGCTGGGGAGACGCACGGTTGGGCAACGTATTGCTTTTGGATGACGGCTCGATCGGGGCCCTCCTCGATTGGGAATTGGCCTCGATCGGTCCGCCGGAGATGGATCTCGGCTGGTACCTGGCTCTCGACCGGTTGACGACCAAGGTCATCGGTCAGAGGGTGCCCGGGTTTTTGGAGAGGGGCGACGCCATCTCCCACTACCAGCACCACCTGGGTCGGTCGGTCGAACATCTCGACTGGCACGAGATCTTCGCCCTCGTACGATCGGTTGCCATCAACGAACGGCAAGCCCGCCTGGCCGCGGCCGAAGGCGTCCCCTATCCGGGCATCGCGGGGAAGGACAATCCCATGCTCGACTACATCACCCGGCGCATCAACCGGTTCGAGACGGCCGCATGACCAGCTTCGACGCTCACGACCAACACGCACCCATGAGCGGTCTCGACGAATACCTCGTCCACAATCACCCGCATCCAGTTCGGGTCATGTGGACGAGCGACCCAAAGGCCTACGAACGGGTCTGGTTCGCCGCCCACGATCAGGCCGGCGATCTCCTGATCGCTTGCGGTCTGGCCTTCTACCCGAATCTCGACACGGCCGAGGCCTTCGCCATCGTCAACCGGGCCGGCCGACACACCACCGTGCGGGCGCACCGACGACTCGGGAACGACCGCATGAGCCTGAAGGTCGGGCCGCTGTCACTCACCGTAGTGAGACCATTCCAGGAGTGGCGGCTGGTGCTCGACGACAACGACTTCGGCATCTCATTCGACATCAGCTGGTTCGACACCACCCGGGCCGTGTACCGAAACCTCGGAGCCGGAAGCGTGCTCGGTGGTGTCCCCTTCGCGGGGGTGGCCGGTTACGACGGCCTCGGCACCGTGGAGGGGTGGGTCCGGGTCGACGGCGAGCAACATCCGCTCGACCGCGATCACTGGCTCGGCTCCCGGGACCACCATTGGGGTACCCGAGACGGGGTCGGTGGCCGAGCCAACTGGTCGGGCCGGCAGCACCCGGTGAGCGGCGCCTTCGTGCGATTTCCCGATTGGGCATTGTGGGTCGACCACCTGCTGCGGGATCTGGACGATCCCAAACCCGGCAGTTCAGTGGCCCGGCGGATCCGACATCGCCTTCGCTTCGAACCGGACATCCACATGGTGGCCGGCGGTGAGCTCGAGGTGGAGATGCCCCGGGGGGAGACAAGGGTCATCCGTTTTGATCGCATCGGGAATCAGACGGCCTACCTGCGTTGCGGGATGTACGGGGGGCCCAACGGGGGCACGCCGGACGGGGATATCTGGCAGGGTCAGTTCGTCGGCGACGGGGTGGTGTCCGGCGAGACCTACGACACCAACGATCCCGAGGTACGGTCCGCCATCTGCGGTGCCGATCAGCACCATATGCGCTTCGAGTACGACGGGACGGTGACCCACGGCATCTACGAGGTCTATGACCCCCTGGCCTTCGAAGTCGCCAGCCAGGGTCGTCAGGGGTTGTCGATCCTGCCGTGACCGAGGGTGAACCCGCCTTCAGCCCGCGCGGGTCAGGAAGGAGCATCAAGGAGGCGTGAGGAGGCGCTGCCCGCGAACACCAAGGCGGTGGCCAGCACCATCGCCGCCACCACCGCCAGCGGAATGGTGGCACCCTGGTGCAAGAAGAGTGCGGCACCAACGATGGCGCCGACCAACATGGCCACCACTGCCGCGGCCCGTCGTCCCACCTTCGGGTTGGTTCCCCCCGCCAACGTCGAATCCGCCGCCAAGCCGGTGAGCGTCATGGTCAGCACGGTGGTGGTCACATCCGGCACCGCCAGCCGCCGGATCGTCGAGTTCCGAACCCCCATGGCAAAGGCCATCAACACGATCACCGCGTAACGGGGCCACCCCGATCCGATCGTCGATGACGATGACGCCACCGCGGCGGCCGCTCCGGCCAGCACGCCCTCGATCGCCATGGCCGCCAGCAACCAGCGGCGACGCGACTCGATATGCAAGGTGATGCGACCTGCGCAGGCGGCGCCGACCAGAAAGCTCCCGAGCGAAGCCAGGCTGGCCGGAATCGAGAACCCCGGCGCACCGGCAGCCGCGAAGCCGAGGAGGACGACATTGCCGGTCATGTTGGCGGTGAACACGTGCCCGAGGCCGAGGTAGCTCACGGCGTCGACCAGACCGCTGACCACGGTCAGCACCATGAGCGTCCCCAGCAGCATGCTCGAGGGACCCGGCGGTTCGCTCACTCGGCGGCACCCTCCCCGCTGGCAAACGAAGCCCGGGGCCGGCCGGCGCTGTCGGTTCGGCGGGCGTCCCCGCCGACGACTCCGAATCCGGGTCTCATCGCGAAAGCCACCGCTTCAAGGTAGCCCACGCCCGCGCCATCGACGATTGCCAGAAGCCGTCCCGGCGCGGCGTCGCGGGTGGCTATAGGGCCGAAGCGAGGGAGACTGTCGGGGTGATCGCCGTGGTCTCACCTTTCGCCTACGGACTATCGGTGGCAGTCGCCGCGGTTGCTTGCGCCGCCGCGTGCCTGGAGGCGCGCCGGCGGCCCGGCCCCTGGACCCTTACGGTGGCTCGGACCGTCGGGATCGTCCTCGCCCTCGATGCCGGCAGCTACAGCATCGGCGTGGTGGTAGCCGGAACCTGGTCGGCACGGACTTCGCTCCCGCTGGCGCTGTGTGACGTGGCGGTGTTGGTGGCCGCGGCCGCCTGTTTTTGGCGTCGGCCCCTCCTGGTCGAGTTGACCTACTTCCTGGGTCTGGCCGGCACTCTCCAGGGGGTGCTGACCCCGGACCTGTCGGTCGGTTTTCCCCACCTCGTCTTCTGGCAATACCTGGTCGGCCACCTCGGCATCGTCTTCGCGGCGGTGTTCCTGGTCGTCGGGCTCGGCATCGCACCGCGTCGACACGCGGTTCCTCGTGTCCTGATGGTGACGCTGGCCTACACCGGGCTGGTTGGGCTGGTCGATGCGCTCGCTGGCGCCAACTACATGTTCCTGCGGCGTCCGCCGGGCGAATGGACGCTGTTGCGACTGCTCGGACCGTGGCCGTGGTACCTGTTCAGCGCCACCGGGGTTGCCCTGGCGCTGTTCACTCTGCTCGACACACCGTTCTGGGCCGGCCGTCGGCGGGAGGCGGCGCTCGAGGCCCGTGAACCCCGTCTACGGCATGGCGGCCCTCGCCCTTCGGTGCAGACCCCGTGAGCGCAAAGGAACCTGAGGCGCTTCCGACCTCTCCGGAGCCGGAGACGACGGCAGGAAGCCAATTTCACCTGCGTGGCTGGAACGACCCGGCCGTCCTCGGCGTGGCCCTGGTGGCCGTGGCCGTCGGCTTCGGACAATTCGGGCTGACCGCCACCCTCGGCAACGTGGCCCGCCACTTCGGCCATCTGGTGAACGGCAGGCCCCTCACCGACCAGGCCGGCCTGTCGGGTACTCAACTGGGGCTGGGTCTGGCGGTCATCCGCCTGGCCTCGCTGGGCGGGCTGCCCCTGGCCGGGCTGGCCGATCGGGTGGGCCGGCGACGTATCCTCCTCGTCGCTTGCGGTCTCGGTCTTGCCGCCACCGCCGGCTCCGTCGCCGCCCCCGGCTACTGGTCGTTCGTCGTGGTGTTCGCGTTGGGCCGGCCGTTCCTGTCGGCGGCGTCGGCGTTGGCCCAGGTGCAGGCGGCCGAGTTGACCAGTTCGGCCCAACGCGCCTCGGCGG